>NZ_CP021081.1:1678333-2007916 GCF_003444775.1 Deinococcus ficus
GGCGCAGCACGCGGGGATGGCGTGGCCACGCGAGCGGCTGCTGGAGCGGGTGTGGGGCAGCGACTACCTGGGCACCGAGCGGGTGGTGGACGTGCACATCACGGCGCTGCGCCGCAAGCTGGGCGACACGTCGGACACGCCGCGGTTCATCGAGACGGTCCGCGGCGTCGGGTACCGCTTCCGGGAGGACTGACGTGCGCTTTCTGCCCCGGCTGCTCCTGTCTCACCTGCTGGTGATCGCGCTGGCGGTCGCGGGCCTGTTCGTGGCGGCCGAGCTGTTCGCACCGAACTTCTACCGCGCGCACGTGGACGAGATGGTGCAGACCCTCGGTCCGGCCGGGGCGGAACTGCGCGGGAACCTGGAGCACGGCATGCGCCTGACGCTGACTCGGGCGCTGGGCGCGTCGGTGCCGCTGGCGGTGCTGGTGGCGATCGGGGCGGCGCTGCTGTCGTCGCGGCGGGTGGTGCGGGGCGTGGAGGCCCTGCGGGCCGGCAGCGAGGCCCTGGCGGCCGGCGAGTACCACGCCCGGCTGCAGGCCGGCGGCCGCGACGAGCTGAGCGACCTGGCGCACAACTTCAACGTGATGGCCGAGCGGTTGGAGCGGGTGGAGCAGGGCCGGGTGGAGTTGATCTCGAACGTCGCGCACGAATTGCGCGCGCCCCTGGCGGCGCTGCGCGGGTATGCCGACGCGATCACGGACGGCGTGATGGCGCCGGAGCACGCGGCGGGCGCGATCACGCGGGAGGTCGCGGCGATGGAGCGGCTGGTGCAGGACCTGAGTCTGGTGTCGCGCGTGGAGGCGGGCCGGATCGAGCTGCGCCTCCAGAGGCTGGACGTGGCGGGGGTGCTGGCCGGCGTGCAGGAGCGCTTCAGTCTGGCGTTCGAGGAACGCGGTGTGGGACTGGTCGTGCCCGCCGGGCCTTTCCCGGCGGTGCGGGCCGACGGGGAGCGGCTGGCGCAGGTGCTCACGAACCTGCTGGGCAACGCCCTGCGGCACACGCCCCGGGGCGGGCAGGTGAGCTTGGGCGTGCGGGTGGACGGCGGCGCGCTGCGCGTCGAGGTGACGGACACCGGGCCGGGCATCGCGCCGGAGCACCTGGACCGGGTGTTCGAGCGCTTCTACCGGGTGGACGCGGCCCGCGCCCGGGCGGACGGCGGGAGCGGCGTGGGCCTGACCATCGCACGCGGCCTGACCGAGGCGATGGGCGGGCGGCTCAGCGTGGCCTCGCAGGTGGGGCGGGGCAGCACGTTCGCGTTCACGGTGCCGCTGGCCGGCTAGGCGCGGGCGGGGCTGCTACGCTCCGGGGTATGGCCCTTTCCCCCGTTCCTTCCACCACGCCGGACTGGGCGTTCGAGCGCGAGCACTGGCGGCGCGGATACTTCCGCGTGGCGGGCGTGGACGAGGCCGGGCGGGGCGCCTGGGCGGGTCCGGTGACGGTCGCGGCGGTGATCCTGCCGGGCCTGGCGCGGGACTACCCGTTCCGGGACAGCAAGCAGCTCTCGGCCGCGCAGCGGGAGGTCCTGGCGGCCGAGGTGCGCGCGGTGGCGGTGAGCTGGGCGGTGGAACACGCCTGGCCGGAGGAGATCGACCGGCTGAACATCCTGGGCGCGACGCACGCGGCGGCGCTGCGGGCGCTGGCGCGGCTGGATCCGGCCCCGCAGGCGCTGGTCACCGATTACCTGAAGCTGCGGGTGGACGTGCCGCTCAGTGCACCCCCGAAGGCGGACGCCCTGAGTTACAGCGTGGCGGCCGCCAGCCTGCTCGCCAAGACCGAACGGGACCGCGTGATGGCCGAACTGGACGGGCAGCACCCGGGGTACGGGTTCGCGGGGCACAAGGGGTACGGCGCGCCGGCCCACCGGGCGGCGCTGCGGGAGCTGGGCGTGTCGGAGGTGCACCGGCGGTCGTTCGCGCCGGTCCGGGCGCTGCTGGGCGCGCCGGCGCCACTGTTCGGGGACGCGGAATGAGGGTGGAATCGGTGAGCGCGGCGCCGGGGCACACGTTCAGCAAGGCGGTTCTCCCGACTGTCCGGCTGATTGCAGGGGTGGGCGTGGAGGGGGACGCGCATGCGGGCGCGACTGTGAAGCACCGCTCGCGGGTGCGGCAGGACCCCACGCAGCCGAACCTGCGGCAGGTTCACCTGATTCACGCCGAACTGCTGGACGAACTGGCCGCGCAGGGCTTCACGGTGCGGCCCGGCGACCTCGGGGAGAACGTCCTGACCTGCGGCGTGGACCTGCTGGGCTTGCCGCGCGGCGCGCAGCTGCACCTGGGGCCGGAGGCGGTGGTGGAGGTCACGGGCCTGCGCAATCCCTGCGCGCAGATCGAGGCGTTCCAGCCGGGGCTACTGCGGGCGGTGCTGGACACCGACGCCCAGGGAAACCCGGTGCGCAAGGCCGGGGTGATGGGCGTGGTCTTGCGGGGTGGGGAGGTCCGGCCCGGGGACGCGGTGCGGGTGGTCCTTCCGGCCGGACCGCACCGCCCGCTGGACCGGGTGTAGCCCGGGGTTACTCGGCGGGGCGTTTCTCCAGGCCGGTCTGCGTTTCGGTGGGTGCGAAACCCACGCTCTCGTACAGCACCTGGGCGTGGTACCCGGGGTCGGCGACGATCACCAGTTGCCGGATTCCGTGGTGCTCGCGGGCCCACTCGGCGGCCGTGTGCACCAGCGTGCCGGCCAGGCCGCGCGCGCGGTACTCCGGGTGCGTCTCCACGCTCTGGTAGCGGGCCACGCCGTCCCCGCAGTCGAAGATGCCCAGGCCGCTCAGCGCCCGGCCCTGGTCGTCGAAGGCGGCGAGGTACGTGCCGTGCCCGCCTTCCTGAAGGCGGCGGTAACTGCCGAGTTTCCCCTGGGCGAAGGTGCGGTACCCGTCCGGGGCGTGGCCGTGCGGGTCGGCGGCGTTCACGGCCATGCGCAGCTCCAGCACGGCCGCCCAGTCGGCGTCGGTGCTTGGGGGGCGCAGCTGCGCGTCGCGGTTCAGGGTGCGGGGGGTGTGCGTGCACGCGGCGGTCAGGACGGTGTCCTGGTACGCGCCGTACCCGCGGGCCCGCAGGTGCTCCAGGTCGGTCAGCTCGGCGGCCGGCAGGTTCACGCCGAAGGTGGTGTGGGCGGCCTCCGGGAAGATCCTGCGGAATTCGGTCTCCCAGGCGTCCAGGGTGCCGGCGGTGGGCGCCTCGTCCAGCAGCAGGTAGTTCCCCCACCAGAAGCTGGGGTTGAAGGGGCTCTGGACGCTGGTGTGCTGCCGGTGGCGGGTCACGGTGGCGCCCTCGTGGCGGCGCAGGGCGACGTCCGTGAAGTAGCCCAGGGAGCGGGTGTGTGGTGAGGCGGTCATGCGGTCAGGGTAGGGTGGGCCGCCGGGGCGCGGCATCGGCCGGATGGCGGACCGGCCGGGGTCAGAACCGGCAGTTGCGCTGCTGAATGCCGCAGGATTCGGACGGCCGGAACGGCTGGGCGAGCAGCGCGGCAGAGATGCGGGCGGCCTTGTCGGCAGTGTCCTGCACCAGGGTCAGGTCGGGCCGGGTGTCCTGCGGGGTGTGGTAGTGCGCGTCCAGGCCGCGGTGGAAGAACAGCGTGCGGATGCGCAGGCCCTTGAAGGGCACGTGATCGCTGCGTCCGGTGAGGTAGCCGCTGCGGCCGAAGTCCTGCACGCCGCCCGGCGGGTCCTCGGTGAAGGCGCCCAGGCCGGGCACGGCGGTCTGCGCGGTGCGGATCACGTCCACGTCTCCGGCGACCTTCAGCGGGGTGGCCGGCACGCCCACCATGTCGAAGTTCAGCATGGCCCGCAGGGGCCGCAGCTTCGCGGAGTGGGTCTTTACGAACAGCCGGGAGCCGATCAGGCCGTCTTCTTCCAGGTCGAACAGCACGAACCACACGCGGTCGGCGGTGGGCGTGCCGGCGTGCTGCCGGGCGAGGTTCAGGACGGTCAGGACGCCGCTGCTGTTGTCGTTCCCGCCGGGGCTGCCGTTCACGGTGTCCAGGTGCGCGCCGTACAGCAGGTCCGGGGTGGCGTTCACGCGCCGGACGATCAGGTTGTGCCCCGTGACTGGGCGGATCTCCACGCGCGAGGTCAGGGTGACGGTCTGCCCCGCCAGGGCCAGCACGCGGGCCTTCTCGGCGGCGGGCACGGTGACCAGCGGGAAGGGCGTGGCGTCCACCCTCTGCAGAGCGCGGCCGGGGCAGTCGTCGATGAGCAGCAGCCCGAAGCCCCCGGCGCGGTTCACGCGCTCCGCGAGGTCCCGCCAGCTTCCGCTCGGACAGGTGGTGAGGGCCAGCTGGGCGCGCAGGCCCTGCGCTTCCATCACGTCCGGGGTGGCGTCCGGGTCCACGTGGACGAGTCGGGCAGTCTGCTCCCCGCCGGCCGCGCCGTAGATGGCCTTGACCGGCAGGGTGAACCCGGGGGCCTTGAGGGTGCCGCCCTGGTCGAAGGGCCGGGTGGCGGTCACCTCCTGCCGGGTGACGTGGTACCCCAGGGCCGTGAACTGCGTGTCCAGCCAGTCCACGGCGCGGTCGTGGCCGGGGGTGCCGACCGGGCGGGGCCCTAAGGCCGCCAGGGCCGCCCAGTCCTGCGCGGTGGTGCGGGTGCGGGCCGCCTCGGCCAGGGCGGGGTTGCGGGGGCGGGTCAGTTCCTGCCACCCGGCCCACACGGCTCCGGCGGCCAGCAGTGCGGGCAGCGCGCGCTTCCAGGCGGGCGGGGCGGGCTTGGTGGGCAGTGGGCGGGGAGAGCGCCGGGGCAGCATGGTTCAGGGTACGCGGGCGGGGGCGGCGCGGTTGCCAAGGGTGACCGGGTGGCGGGCGGGACCAGGCGGGACACGGTAGACTGGAGGGTGTGACCGACCCGCGCACCGCCCATATTCGAAATTTTTCCATCATCGCCCACGTGGACCACGGCAAGTCCACGCTGGCGGACCGCATCCTGGAGAAGCTCGGCGCGATGGGCGAACGCGACAAGCGCGACCAGACGCTTGACACGCTGGAACTCGAACGTGAGCGCGGCATCACCATCAAGTCCACCCCCATCCGGCTGGAGTACGTGCAGGAGGGCGGCGAGCGGTACGTGTTCAACCTGATCGACACGCCCGGCCACGTGGACTTCAACTACGAGGTCTCCCGGTCCCTGGCGGCGTGCGAGGGCGTGCTGCTGCTCGTGGATGCCTCGCAGGGCGTCGAGGCGCAGACCATCGTGAACGCGTACCTCGCCATCGACAACAACCTGGAGATCGTGCCGGTCATCAACAAG
This sequence comes from Deinococcus ficus, assembly GCF_003444775.1. Lineage (NCBI taxonomy): Bacteria > Thermotogati > Deinococcota > Deinococci > Deinococcales > Deinococcaceae > Deinococcus > Deinococcus ficus. The sequence goes on from NZ_CP021081.1 coordinate 1,683,570, forward strand.
ATCGACCTGCCGGCCGCCGATCCGGAAGGCGCCGCGGCGGAACTGGAGGAAGTGATCGGCATTCCGTCGGACAACGCGGTGTTCGCGTCCGGCAAGACCGGGCAGGGCGTGCCCGAGATCCTGGAAGCGATCGTGAAGCACGTCCCGCCGCCCACCGGCGACCCGGACGCGCCGCTCAAGGCCCTGATCTTCGATTCCTTCTACGACGCGTACCAGGGCGTGATCCTGTTCGTGCGCGTGCTGGAAGGCACCTTGAGGCCCAAGGACGCCATCCGGATGTTCAGCAACGGCAAGGACTTCGACGTGGACAAGGTCGGCACCTTCACCCCCGGGCTGGTCGTGGGGCAGGAACTGATCGCCGGTAGCGTGGGCTGGGTGGCGGCCGGCATCAAGGACATTCACGACGCGCAGGTGGGCGACACCCTAACCAGCCGCGAACACCCCACCGACGAGCCCTTCCCGGGCTTCAAGCCCGCGCAGCCGGTGGTGTTCTCGGGCCTGTACCCCACCGACACCGAGGACTACCGCAAGCTGCGCGAGGCGCTGGAGAAACTGAAGCTGAACGACGCGGCCTTCAGCTTCGAGCCGGAGACGTCCGAGGCGCTGGGTTTCGGGTTCCGCTGCGGGTTCCTGGGTCTGCTGCACGCCGAGATCATTCAGGAACGCCTGGAACGCGAGTACGACCTGGACCTGATCGCCACGGCGCCCGCGGTGGTGTACCGCGTGACCCTGACGAACGGTGAGATCTTCGAGACGCAGAACCCGGCCGAATTCCCCACCCGGGACCGCATCACCCTGATCGAGGAGCCGTACATCAAGCTGCACATCATGCTGCCCGAGACGTACGTGGGCACCGTGATGCAGCTGCTGCAGGAGCGCCGCGGCGTGATGCAGACCATGAACTACCTGGGGCACCACGGGCGCGTGGAGCTGATCTACGAGGTGCCGTTCGCGGAGATCCTGTACGACTTCCACGACCGCCTGAAAAGCATCTCGCGCGGGTACGCCAGCATGGACTACGAGCAGATCGGGTACCGCGAGGGCGACCTGCGCAAGGTGGACATCATGGTGAACAACGAGGTGATCGACGCGCTGGCCGTGATCGTGCACGACACCAAGACGTACTCGCTGGGCCGCAAGATCGTGGACAAGATGGCCGACGTGATCCCGCGGCAGATGTTCCCGGTGCCGGTGCAGGCCGTGATCGGCGGGAAGATCATCGCGCGCGCCACCGTGAAGGCCTACCGCAAGGACGTGCTCGCCAAGTGTTACGGCGGGGACATCAGCCGCAAGAAGAAGCTGCTGGAAAAGCAGAAGAAGGGCCGCGCCCGCATGAAGCAGTTCGGGACGGTGGAGGTCCCGCAGGAGGCGTTCCTGGCGGTGCTGAGCACCGAGGAATAAGGCGAAAGTGATCGGAACAGGGCCGGCCCGGTGGATGCACGCAGCCTCACCGGGCCGGCCCTTGCAGGCCTCCCACTGACCCCGGCCCGTCATGTCGGGTTCTTTACGTTTCGGGGGGCGGGCTTGACAATCGGGCGCCTGAAGGCCACGTGAGGGTTCTGTCATAGGAACGGGCCTAGTCTGAGAAGCGTGAACCCCCCGCCGTCCGTCCCGGCGCCCCTGGTCTCCCCCAGGCGGCGGCCGCTGACGCTCCGGGCACAGTTCACGCTGGTGATCTTCCTCCTGGCCTTCCTGCCGAATCTGGTGCTTACTTTGAGTGCCGGCAGCGCTTGGCCGCTGGAATCGCTGGTGCTGTGGATGGCGCTGGTCGGGGTGCTGTGCGCCCTGATCGGGTACTTCCTCAGCGGCGCGCTGCTGCGCTCCCTCAGCCGCCTGGCCCAGGAGATCCGGGCCGGCGAGATCGGCGGGGCGCACGCCGACGACCCGGCCGAGATCGTCGCGCTGCGCGGCGCCTTCACCGGCCTGGTGGGCCGCCTGGGCACCGAGCAGCAGCGCCGCAACGCCTTCATCGCGACCCTGGTGCACGACCTGAAAACGCCCCTGATCGCCACCGGGCACCTCACGCAGGCGCTGACCACGCTGCCCCTCCCGGACGCCGAACGGCGCGAGGTGGGCGCCCAGATCACGCAGGAAACCGAACGGCTCCTGCAGCTGGTGCAGCAGATGGCCGACGCGCACCGCTTCGAGCGGGAGGACGTGCAGGTGCAGCCGGCCCCCACCGACCTGCGCGCCCTGCTGGACGACGTGGCCCGGCGCGTGCAGCCGCGCGTGCAGGCCCGCGGCCTGACCCTGGTCGTGACCGGGCACGGGCACGCCAGCGTGGACCGGGGCGTGCTGGAGCGCGCGGTGATGAACCTGCTCGACAACGCGCTGCGCTACGCCCGGGCGCACATCGAACTGCGCGTGGACACCCGCGGCCTGAGCGTGCTGGACGACGGCCCCGGCCTGAGCGCCCCGCTCGAGAACCTCGCGCAACCGTTCAACGCCCAGCCCACCCTGATCGCCGGGCAGCAGTACACGTCCGGTACCGCCGGCCTAGGGCTGTTTATCGCCCGCCGCATCGCCGAGGCGCACGGCGCGCAGCTCACCTACCACCGTGAACCCCTCTCACCCCTTGCCGTTTCCCGTCCCGCTTCTCCGTCCGCCCTTCCTGTTCCCGCTTCCTTTCCCGACGACGTGGCCCGCAGCGCGTTCACGGTCGTGCTCCCGGAGGTTCAACCATGAGAATCGTGATCGCCGATGACCACCCCCTCTTCCGCATGGGCCTGAAATACGCCCTGATCCAGCAGGGCTTCGACGTGGTCGCCGAAGCCAGCGACGGCGTCAGTGCCCTGGACGCCTGCCGCCGCTGGCAGCCGGACGCCGCCCTCCTGGACGTCAAGATGCCCGGCATGACCGGCATCGAGGTGTGCGAGAAGCTGCGCGTCCTGCATCCGGAGGTGGTCGGCGTGCTGATCACGACCTTCACCGAGCCGGCCATCGTGCAGGCCGCCCGGGCCGCCGGCGCGCGCGGGTACGTCAGCAAGGAAACCGATCCGGAATCCCTGGCCCGGCAGCTGCGTGACATCGTGGCCCACCCGGACGTGGACCGCCTGCCGCAGGTGGACGTGCCGCGCCTGACCCCCCGCGAGTCCGAGGTGCTGCCCCTGCTGGCGCTGGGGTACAGCAACAAGGAGATCGCCAAGAACCTGGGCGTCAGCCCCGACACGGTCAAGGACCACCTCGCGCGCCTGTACTCGAAACTGAACGCCGGGGACCGCACGGAAGCGGTGAGCCGCGCCCGCAGCATCGGTCTGCTGAACTGAGAGGCGGCATGGAGCGCCCCGGACCATATGGTCCGGGGCGCTTGGCGATTCCGGTCAGATGAGGCAGCCCGGTTGCCACCACGGCCTTAATATGAGCTTCATGAAAAGAGCTCTGCTGTTGGGCTGCCTGCTGCTGGCCTCCCCTGCCCTGGCACAGGGCAGCGAAGCGTCCACCGCCGCACCGACCACCTCCAGCCCCGATCTGAACGCCCTGCCGGACCTGAGCACCCCGGACACGATCTTCACGACCGCCACGCTGTGGGGCGGCCCGGCCACCGAGGTGTATATACTTCCTGGCCTGAGCGCCGCCTTCAGCTTCCCGGTCATGCCGGACACGGCCCTGCGCCTGGGCGCGGAAGCCATCCTGGTTCCACTGTCGGACGTGAACCTGCCGCTGCCCGTAGTGAACGCCGATGTGCTATTCGGCGAGCACTACGGCGACACCGTTCTGTACGCCGGCCCCAGTGTGGGCACGGTGCTGGGCGCCGCGTGGCTGCTGGGCGGGGTGGCCGGCGTGCAGCGGCCGTTCGGGGACAGCCCGGTCGGCTGGTACGCCGAATCCCGCCTGCGGTTCGGCACGGACTTCCGCAACGCGTTCATCTTCCTGCCGGGCGTCAGCGTGGGCCTCACCGTGCGGTTCTGACCCGTCTACCTCTCCTCTACACGTCCCCCCCGGCCGGCGCGCCGGGGGCATTACGTTCAGGGCATGGGCAGCGCGGCGCAGGCTGAGGTGTGGGCTCTTTCCGGGCGGGCGCGGTCGCTGCGGCCGTCCGCGACGGTGGCGGTCACGTCCCGCGCCCTGGAACTGAAGCGGCAGGGCGTGGACCTGATCAGTCTGAGCGTGGGCGAGCCGGATTTCGACACGCCGCCCCACATCCGCGACGCCGCGGTCCGCGCGGTGCAGGCGGGCGGCACGCGGTACACGGCGGTGAGCGGCCTGCCGGAACTGCGGGAGGCGATCAGTGAGAAGTTCCGGCGGGAGAACGGCCTGACGCACGCGCCGGACGAGGTGACGGTCACCAGCGGCGGCAAGCAGGCGCTGTTCAACGCCTTTTTCGCGCTGCTGAACCCGGGGGACGAGGTGCTGATCCCGGCGCCGTACTGGGTGTCGTACCCGGAGATGGTGGCGCTGACGGGCGCGGTGCCGGTGCCGGTGCCGACCACGGCCGGGTCGGGGTTCGTGCTGGACCCGGAGGCGCTGGCGGCAAGGATCACCCCGCGCACGCGGATGATCGTGCTGAACAGCCCCGGCAATCCCACCGGCGCGGTGTTCCCGCCGGACGTGCTGCGCGCGGTGGCGGACCTCGCGGTGCGACACGGACTGATGATCGTGACCGACGAGATCTACGAGCATCTGGTGTACGACGCCGAGCAGGTCAGCATCGGGACCTTCGCGCCGGAGCACACGCTGACCATCAACGGGGCGAGCAAGGCCTACGCGATGACCGGGTGGCGCATCGGGTACGCGGGGGGCCCGCGGGCGGTGATCGCGGCCATGAACGCCCTGCAGTCGCAGAGCACCAGCAATGCGTGCAGCGTGAGCCAGTACGCGGCGCTGGCCGCCCTGACCGAGCACGCGCAGACGGCCGCGTTCGTCGAGTCGGCGCGCGCGGCGTACCGGGCGCGGCGGGACCTGCTGGTCGCGGGCCTGAACGCGCTGGGCCTGCCCACGCCCACGCCGCAGGGCGCCTTCTACGCCCTGGCGGACACGCGCGTGCTGCACCCGGACGAGCTGGAGGCCGCCCGGATTCTGCTGGAGGAGGCGCGGGTGGCGGTGGTGCCCGGCACGGACTTCGGCGCGCCGGGGCACGTGCGCCTGAGTTACGCCGCGGGCCTGGACACGCTGCGGGAGGTGCTGGCCCGGATCGAGGGCGCGCTACCAAGGTGACGATGGGAACCTTTGGGCGGGGCGCGTCGTAACCTGGGCGTATGACGAACATGCACCCCGGCCAGGACGGCACGTACAGCCTCCGTGACTTCATCGCGCAGACCGCCGAGCGGGACAACCCGGGCGAGGTCTTCGAGCTGGAGTCCAGCAAGATGCTGGAAGTGAAGGTGAACGGCACCCGCATCTGGAGCAAGCTGGGCGCCATGATCGCCTACAAGGGCAACCTCAGCTTCAAGCGTGAGGGCACTCTGGAAGGCGGGCTGATGAAGGCCCTGAAACGCGCCGTGACGCAGGAGATGAGCCCCCTGGCGAAGATCGAGGGCCGCGGCGTGGCGTACCTGGCCGACCAGGGCAAGGAAATCCAGATCCTGCGCCTCGCCGGGGACAGCCTGAACGTGAACGGCAACGACCTGCTCGCCTTCGAGGACAGCGTGCAGTACGACATCACCATGATGCGCCGCATGGCCGGCATGGCGGCCGGGGGGCTCTTCAGCGTGCGGGTGCAGGGGCACGGCATGGTGGCGATCCTGTCGCACGGCAAGCCGCTGACGCTGCGGGTCACGCCGAACGAGCCGGTGTTCACCGACCCGAACGCCACCATCGCCTGGAGCGGCAACCTGCAGCCGCAGCTGCGGATGGATTCCTCGCTGCGCAGCATCCTGGGCCGGGGCGGCGGGGAGACCTACCAGATGGCGTTCCAGGGAGACGGGTTCGTGGTGGTGCAGCCGTACGAGGAGTTCGAGGCCGGGATGCTCGGCAGCGACGACAGCCACGGCGGCGGGATCGGCCGGACCATCGGCGACCTGTTCGACTGAACCTCAGCGGTCACTTCCCTGCGCGTGGGCCCCTGACCGGGGTCCACGTTCTGCGTTCCGGCCCTGCCGGCGGGCGTCAGGGTCTACACTTCCGGGCAATGAGTCTCGTGGTGATGGCGACAGGTGGCACGGGGGGCCACATCTACCCGGCGGTGGCGACCGCCCGGGAACTGGTCCGGCGGGGCCACACGGCGCTGCTGCTGGGGCAGCGGGGCGGCATGGAGGAACGCGTCGCCCGCGAACAGGACCTGGAGTTCGTGGGCGTGGACGCCGGGAAGCTCGCGCGCAGCGGGCAGGGCCGCCCGGACCCGCGGGAGTTGCTGCGCGCCGGGAAGGGCATCCTGGAAGCGCGGCGGGTGCTGCAGCAGCGCCGGCCGGGCGTGGTCGTGGGGTACGGGGGCTTCGCGAGCCTGCCGGGCGTGCTGGCCGCGCAGAGCCTGCGGATTCCCACGGTGCTGCACGAGCAGAATGCCCGGCTGGGCCTCACGCAGCGGCTGGCGGTCCGGCAGGCGCGGGCGATCGGCACGGCGTACGAGACCGTGATCGGCCTGGACCCGGCCCGGGCCACGCTGGTGGGCATGCCGGTGCGCGAGGACCGCCTGGACCGCGCCGAGGCGCTGGCCCGCCTGAAGCTGCGCGAGGGCCCGCTCACGATCTTCGTGATGGGCGGGTCGCAGGGGTCGCTGTTCCTGAACAACACCGTGCCGGACACGCTGCGGCACGTGCTGGGCGCCGAGGGCCTGCTGGACGCGACCGGCGCGGGCCGCGGCACCCGGGTCAGCGAGACGGGCCACCACCTGCCGGCCATCGACCTGGATTTCGTGCACGGCACGCACGCCGCGCCGGGCACGGGCGGCGCGGCGGTGCAGGTGCTGCACTCCACCGGACCGCGCTGGCTGCCGGAGGTGGCGCCCGGCGTGAAGGACCTGGAGTGGTACCACCCGGTCGGGTACGTGGACGCCGTGGCGGCGTGGTCGGTGGCGGACCTGGCGATCACCCGGGCGGGCACCAGCACCCTGGCGGAGGCCGCGTTTCACGGGGTGCCGCTGGTCATGGTGCCCCTGCCGGAATCCTCGGAAAACCACCAGTTTCACAACGGCAAGAGCGTGGAGGCGGCGGGGGCGGGCGTCGTGGTGGAGCAGCGGGAGGCGCAGGGAACGCTGGGACCGGCGGTGTTAGAGTGTGCCGAACCGCGCCGGCGGGCGGCCATGCAGGCTGCGGCGCGGGCCCGGGCGCAGGTGGGCGCGGCCGCGCGCTTCGCGGACCTGATCGAGGCCCAGCTGTCCGGCCCCCGGGCGGACTGAGTGCCCGGGGAGCGGCCAGTGGACGTGAACCGGTTCCACCGGCCGCCCTGCACCTCCCCTCTCCCTGATCTTTTCCATGTGACCTGCCATGACTGAATCCCTCCCTGCTTCTGAATCCGTTCCGACCGGCGCGCCTGACGCGGCCGTCCATTCCACTGCCGGCCACTCGGGCCTGCACTATCACCTGCTGGGCATCGGCGGGATCGGCATGAGCGCCTTCGCGCGGCTGCTGCGTGCCCGCGGCCACACCGTGAGCGGCTGTGACGCCTCGTCCACCGACCTGACCGCGCAACTGAAGGCCGAGGGCATTCCGGTCGCGCCCGGCCATGATGCCGCGCACGTGACCGAGCGCCCGTTCGGCCGCGTGGACGTGCTCGTCGCGTCGGAGGCCGTGCCGAAGGACCACCCGGAACTGCGGGCTGCGCGTGAGGCCGGCATCGAGGTCCGGCCGCGCATGGCGCTGCTGGACGACCTGCTGCGGGCCGGCCCCAGCGTCGGCGTGATCGGCACACACGGCAAGACCACCACGACCAGCATGGTGGCGGTGGCGATGCAGGGCGCGGGCCTGGACCCGTCCGCGTTCGTGGGCGGCATCGTGCCGGAGTTCGGCAGCAACGCCCGGGTGGGCCAGGGGCCGTTCGTGGCCGAGGTGGACGAGTCCGACCGGGCCTTCGCGGACTTGCAGTGCGAGACGGTGGTGTTCACGAACGCCGAGGACGACCACGTGGGCGGCGACCAGCCCACCTACTGGCGCACGGTGGAGGAGCAGCACGCCGGGTTCCGCCGCTTCGTGGGCGCGGCCCGGCAGGTGCTGTCGTGCGCCGACTGGCCCGGCCTGGACGAGCTGAGCGACGGCGCGGCCGTGCACCTGCGTTACGGGCAGGCGGAGCGCGCCGATTACCGCGCGGTGGACCTCCGCCCGGACGAGGAGGGCACGACCTTCACCGTGACCTTCCGCGAGGCGGTGCTCGGCGAGGCGCGGGTGGCGCTGCCCGGCACCCACAACGTCCTGAACGGGCTGGCGGCCCTGGCGGTCACGCACCTGTACGGCGGGGACTTCACGCGCGCCGCGGCGGCCCTGGCCGACTTCCGCGGGCCGGGCCGCCGCTGGGAGCGGGTCGGGGAGTACGCGGGCGCGCTGATTGTGGACGATTACGCGCACAACGCCACGAAGGTCGCGTCGGCCGTGCAGGCCGCGCGGCAGACCGGGCGCCGGGTGCGGGTGGTGTTCCAGCCGCACCGTTTCCTGCGCACGCAGCAGAGCTGGCCGCGGCTGGCGGACGCGCTGATGGACGCCGACGAGGTGTTCGTGCTGGACATTGCCGCGGCGTCCGAGGACCCGATTCCCGGCATTCACGCCACGCTGATCAGCGACCGGATGCGCGCCCAGGGGCACGGGCATGTCACCTACCACGCGGACCGCGAGGAGGTCGTGACCGCCTTGCGGGAGAGCGCGCAGCCCGAGGACCTGATCGTGACCATGGGGGCCGGCGACGTGTGGAAGATCGCGCGGACCCTGGCGGGCCGGGCATGACGGGCGCCAGCGCGGGCGCTCCTGTCCGCCCGCCCGCTGCCCTCAGCCGCACCGGGGCGCGCGTGGAACGCCAGCCGCTGGCGCGCTTCACCACGCTGGGCGTGGGCGGCGAGGCCGAGGTGTGGTTCGTGGGCACGCACGAGCAGCTGGCCGAGGCGATGGAGCAGCCGTACCGCGTGCTGGGCGGCGGCAGCAACCTCGTGATCGCGGACGAGGGCGTGCCGGAACGCGTGATCCGGCTGTCCGGGCCGTTCGCGGAGCGGGACCTGGAGCTCGACCCGGCCCTGAGCGCCGGGGACGGGGTGGTAACCGGCTGGGTGGGCGGCGGCGTGCCCCTCCCCGGCCTGCTCCGCGCGCTCCAGAAACTGGGCCTGAGCAACCTGGAGGGCACGGTGGGCATTCCCGCGCAGGTGGGCGGGGCGGTGTGGATGAACGCCGGCACCCGCTACGGGGAGATGTTCGACGGGCTGCACACCATCGAGATCGTCACGCCGGCCGGGGTGCGGCAGGTCACGCCGGACGACCTGAACTGGGGGTACCGCAACAGCGGCATTCCCCGCAACCACGTGGTCACGCAGGTGCGCCTGAAGCTGCGGCGCAGCACCCCGGAGGCCGTGCTGGAACGCATGGAGCACGCAGACGTCGCCCGCAAGGGCCAGCCGAAGATGAAGACGCCGGGCTGCGCGTTCAAGAACCCCCGCACGCCGGAGTTCCCGGACGGCGTGAGCGCCGGGCGGCTCATCGATCAGGCGGGCCTGAAGGGCACGCGGGTGGGCAACGCGATGATCTCCCCGGACCACGCGAACTTCATCGTGAACCTGGGCGGCGCCACGGCCGCGGACGTGCATGCGCTGCTGCACCTGATCCGCGAGCGGGTGGGCGTGGCGATGGAACTGGAGTACGAACTGTGGCCCGAGCAGGCCCTGAGCGCCCCGGAGCGTGCCTGACGTGACCGGCCCGGAGGGAACGCTGCCCCGCAACGAGCGGGTGGTGCCTGTGCCCCCCGCCGAACCCATGAACACCCTGCCGGACGCCCCGGCCGAGCTTTCCCCATCCCCCCGGCGGGGGTGGCCGCGCTGGGCCCGCGCGCTGGTGGGGCTGGCCGCCGTGGGCGCGCTGGCCGCGTCGTGGTTCGCGCTGCCGGTGCGGACCGTGACGGTCTCCGGGCAGCGCATGCTGAGCCCGCAGCGGGTGCAGGCCCTGGCCGGCGCGCCGGCAGGATTCGGGTGGTTGTACTACGGCGCGTGGCGGGCCCGCGGCCTGCTGGACAGCCCCTGGGTGGCGTCGGCGGTCGTGACCCGGCGCTTCCCGGACCGGGTGGAGATCACCGTGCAGGAGCGCACCCCGGCGGTCCGCTGGCGCGAGCCGGGGGGCCGCGTGGTGGCGCTCTCGGCGGGCGGGGTGGCGCTGCCCGGCGCGACCGGCACGGAGAAGCTGCCCCTGGTGTCCGGGTGGGGGCCCGACCGGTTGCCGGACGCCCTGCGGGTGCTGTCGGCCCTGCGCGGGTACAATGTGCAGTCGGTCATGTATTCGCCCTCGGGCCTGACCGTGAAACTGGAGAAAGGTTCCGTCTGGAGCGGTGACCTCCCCTCCCTCCTGAAGTATGCTGGGAGCATCAGCATGTACCCAAATCAACACATCAGCATCTACCCCTGGGGGGTGAGCGTCCAGGAATGAAAGGGACAGGAATGAAAGACAGTCCTATCATCGTGGGCCTGGACATCGGCACCACCAAGATCACCACGGTGATCGGCGAGGTCTCCGACAACGGCACTGTGGACATTATCGGCGAAGGCAGCGTGCCCAGCGAGGGCATGAAACGCGGCGCCGTCGTGAATCTGGAACGCGCCACGCACGCCATCCGGCAGAGCGTGGCGGCGGCCGAACGCGTCAGCGGCGTGCGGGTCGGCAGCGTGTACGTGACGGTCGCCGGCAACCATGCCAAGGCGATCACCAGTCACGGACTGGCCGCCATCCGCCGCAACCAGGAGATCAACGCCGGGGACGTGGACCGCGCCATCGAGAATGCCCGCGCGGTGCCGCTCGATCCCAACCTGGAGATCATCCACACCCTCCCACAGGAGTACGTGGTGGACGGCCAGGAGGGCATCAAGAGCCCGGTCGGGATGCACGGGGTGCGCCTGGAGGTGGACGTCCACATCGTGGCCGGCACCGCCGGACCGCTGCTGAACCTGCGCCGCTGCGTGCAGGAGGCCGGACTGCGGGTGGAGGGCTTCGTGCTGCACTCCCTGGCCTCTGGCCTCGCCACGCTGGAAGCGGCCGAGCAGGCGCAGACGGTGATCGTGGTGGACATGGGCGGCGGCACCACCGACGTCGGCGTGTTCAAACGCGGGAACCTCGCGCACAGCGCCAGCATTCCCATCGGCGGTGAGCACGTCACCGCCGACCTTGCGCAGATCCTCAAGATCCCCATGGAGGAGGCTGAGGACGTCAAGCGCCGCTACGGCGCCGCCCTGCCGGAACTCGCCGATCAGGACGTCACGCTGGAGATCACCACCGCCTCCGGCAGCACGCACGCGATCACGGCCTTCGAGCTGTCGCGGATCATCAAGCCGCGCCTCAGTGAGATCTTCAGCCTGATCCGCGACGAGATCGACCACACCCTCGGACCCGTAGAACTGGTCGCGCAGGGCATCGTCCTGACCGGCGGGGCCGCGCAGCTGCGCGGCACGCCGGACCTCGCCCGGGACCGCTTCCGCCTGCCGGTGCGGGTGGGGCAGCCCCGCGGCATCGGGGGCCTCACGGATATCGTGAGCGGCCCCGCGCACGCCGCGAGCGTGGGCCTGGTGCTGTACGGCATCGGCGAGGACGGCAAGGTGCCGGCCAGCGTGTTCACGGAAGCGCCCCAGCCGGCCGCGCCGGTCCCCCCGGCAGTGCCGGTCCCGGACGCTGCGGCGGGCACGGGCGTGGCGCCGGTGGTGGTCTCTCCGCCCCCGCCCGCCCCGGCCCCGAAGAAGGACGGCGTGAGCCTCGTGGACCGCCTGCGGAACATGTTCAAGGACTGGATGTAACACGCGCCGCGGCGCACTCCGGTCTCCGCCCGGCCGGCGGGTCACTGCGACCCTCACTAGCCGGGCGGGTGCGGTACACTACCCCGAGTTATCACGGCCCCCAACGCACATCCGGGGACTGCCGTGTCGTAAGGAGACATGATGCAAGCGGCCAGAATTCGCGTGATTGGCTTGGGCGGGGCGGGGAACAACGCCGTGAACCGCATGATCGAATCGGGACTCGAAGGTGTCGAGTTCATCGCCGGGAACACCGACGCACAGGTACTCGCCAAGAGTCACGCGGAAGTCCGCATCCAGCTCGGTGACCGCCTGACCCGCGGCCTGGGCGCCGGCGCCGACCCGGAAATCGGGGAGAAAGCGGCCCTGGAAGACCGCGAGCGCATCAAGGAGTACCTGGACGGCACCGACATGCTGTTCATCACCGCCGGCATGGGCGGCGGGACCGGCACCGGCAGCGCGCCTGTCGTGGCCGAGATCGCCCGCGAGATGGGCGTGCTGACGGTCGCCATCGTGACCCGGCCCTTCAAGTTCGAGGGCCCCAAGCGCCTGCGCGTCGCCGAGGAAGGCATCAGCAAGCTCGCCGAACGCGTGGACGGCATGATCGTCGTGAACAACGAGAAGCTGCTCAGCGCCGTGGACAAGAAGGTCAGCTTCCGCGAGGCGTTCCTGACCGCCGACCGCGTGCTGTACTACGGCGTGAAAGGCATCAGCGACGTCATCAACGTCGAGGGCATGATCAACCTGGACTTCGCGGACGTCCGGAACCTGCTCGCGAACAGCGGCACGGTCCTGATGGGCATCGGCGCGGGCCGCGGCGAGAAGCTTGCCGAGGAAGCTGCCATGAGCGCCATTCACAGCCCGCTGCTGGAACGCGGCATCGAGGGTGCGCGCCGCATCCTGGTGAACGTGACCGGCAGCTACGACCTGAGCATGAACGACGCCAACGAGATCGTCGAGAAGATCCGCGAGGCGACCAGCTTCGAGGACCCGGACATCCTGTTCGGCATCACGCCCGACGAGGCGGCCGGGGACGAGGTGCGCGTCACCGTGATCGCCACCGGGTTCAACGACACGCCGGTCAGCATTGCCAGCGGGATCGGCGGGCGCGGCAGCAGCATCGAGACGATCGTGACGACCAAACGCGGCTCGGTCAGCGCGTACGACCCCAAGGACTACGACATTCCCGCGTTCCTGCGCAACGTCGACTGATTCGGGCATTACAAACATTCCAGAGGGCCGGAGCATCTGCTTCCGGCTCTTCTCCTTTCCCAGGCACCCGGTCAAGGTCAGGCGGACCACGTTCGGGCGGGGAGGCGCGGGGTAGGCTCGCCCCTCCCCTGCTGTCTTCCGCGCACCCGGCGTGGAGGCCCGACCTATCCGCCCCGGCGCTGCCCCGATTGGGGACGCTTCGAAGGAGACCTCATGACCGCATCCCGCACCCTGCTGCTCGCCGCGGCCCTCACGCTGGGCCAGGCCGGCGCCCTGACCATCATCAAGATCGCGACCATCGGCCCGCTCTCCGGCCCGCAGAGCTTCATCGGCACGCAGCAGCGCGACGGTGCCCGCATGGCCGTGAACGAGTACAAGGCGCAGTTCAAGAAACTGGGGTTTGACCTGCAACTCGTGCCGTACGACGACCAGGCCGATCCGGCGACCGGCACGGCCGTGGCCCGCAAGATCGCCGCGGACCGCTCCTTCCTGGCGGTCGTGGGGGCCGTGAACAGCGGGGTGTCCATTCCCGTGAGTCTGGCGCTCCGGCCCGCCCGGCTGGCGATGGTGACCTCCAGCAGCACCGCGAACGAGTTCACGGACCGCGGCCTGAGCAACGTGAACCGCATCGTGCCGCGCGACGACGCGCAGGGCCCGGCCGGCGCGGACTTCCTGGCGGGAACGCTGAAGGCCAAAAGCGTGTACATCATCAACGACCGCACCGCCTACGGCGCCGGGCTGGCCGGGGAGGTCGCCAAGCGCCTCACGGCCCGCGGCGTGAAGGTGATCACCAACGAGGGCACCGAGGAGAAAAGCGACTTCTCCAGCCTGATCGCCAAGATCAAGCTCCGCCGGCCGGACGCGATCTACTTCGGCGGCATCTACAGCCAGGCGGGCGTGTTCCTGAAACAGCTGCGCGAGGCGGGCCTGACCCTGCCGATGGTCGGCGGGGACGGGTTCGACGCCAGTGAACTCGCGAAGATTGCCGGGAAGTCGGCGGACAACGTGTACTACACGACCATCGCCGCGCCCGTGGAGTCCCAGCCGGCCACGAAGGCCTTCGGGCAGCGCTTCAAGGCCGCGTACAAGGCCGACGCGCAGCCCTACGCGGTGTCCGCGTACGACGCCGGGCGGGTGGTGGCGCAGGGCGTCCTGAACGCGGTGAAGGCGGCGGGAAACAAACTGCCCAGCCGCGCGCAGGTGGAAAGCGCCGTCCGCAGGGGCAGTTACGGCGCCGGGCTGCTGTCCGGGCCGGTGCAGTTCAACAGTGCCGGGGACCGCAAGGCCGCGAAGCTGTACGTGATCCGGGTGAGCGGCGGCAAGGCCACCCTGAGTACCACCGTGACCGTGAAACCGCCCAAGCCGTAACGGCGTTCAGGCGGAGGGGCGCCCGAGCCGACCATGCGTGGTCCAGCCCGGGCGCCCCGTCCTGTAGGTCTTACACGCTGAGGGTCTTGGCGCAGCGGTACAGGTCGCGGTTCACGTCCTTGCTCCGCTCCCAGGTCACGTGCAGGGGCGTGTGCGTGATCTGGCCGCAGGTGGTGCCCACCATCTCGCCGCGCCGGCCTTCCATCAGCGCGAACACGGCCGCCTCGCCCAGGCGGCTGGCGAGGATGCGGTCGCTGGCGACCGGCGTGCCGCCCCGCTGGATGTGGCCCAGGATGGTCACGCGGGTTTCCAGGCCGGTGCCGGCGGTGATGGCGTCCCCGACCGCCTGCGCGCCCCCGGCGTACCCCTCGGCGACGATGATGATGCTGCCGCGCTTGCCCTTGGCGACGCTCTCCTGGACGGTCTGCACCACGTCCGAGACGGGCTTGCCGTCCTCGGGAATGAAGACCTCCTCGGCGCCGCCGGCCACCGCGACGTCCACCGCGATGTGCCCGGCGTGGCGGCCCATCACCTCGATCACGAAGATCCGCTCGTGGCTGGCGCCGGTGTCGCGCAGCTTGTCCACCGCGTCCAGAGCCGTCTCCACCGCCGTGAAGTACCCGATGGTGTAGTCCGTGCCGTACAGGTCGTTGTCGATGGTGCCGGGAATGCCGATCACGGGAATGCCGTGCTCTTCCTGCAGGAAGTGCGCGCCGTGGAAACTGCCGTCCCCGCCGATCACGACAAGGCCGTCCACGTCCCACTCCCGCAGGTACTTCGCGCCCAGCGCACGGCCTTCCGGGGTGCGCCAGGTGCGGCTGCGGGCGGTGAGCAGGGTGGTGCCGCCGCGCTGGATGATGTTCGCCACGTCGCGCGGGCCGAGCAGGCCCAGTTCGCCCCGGTGCAGGCCGGCGAAGCCCCGCCGGACGCCGACCACCTCGATGCCCTGGTGGGACGCGGTGCGGACGACGGCGCGGATGGCGGCGTTCATGCCGGGGGCGTCGCCGCCGCTGGTGAGCACGGCGATGCGCCGCACCCCGGCCGGGTTCGGCGAGGCGCAGGCGCCCGGGTCGAGGAGGGGGTGGGGGGCCGTCTGGGGGGGGGTCGCGTCAGTCATGGCAGGTTCCCTTTCTTGCGTGCTCGGAGCGGGCAATTCCGCGCCGCGTTCAGTGTAGCGGCCCGGGCGCGCTAAGTGTCCCCCTGACACTTTCTAGACAGGCGACCTGGGCGCCTCGCCGCCATCATCTGCTTCCTGTTCCTCGGCAGCCGCCAGCGCCAGCGCGTACGCTTCTTTCTTGCGCAGGCCCAGCCCGGTCAGCCGGTCCCGCACCTCGCGCACGCTCAGGCCTCCGGCCAGCCAGGCCCGCGCCTGCGCCGCGTGATCCGTGGGTTCCTCTGCCCCCGGTAGCGCGTGGTCACCGGCCGGCCGCCCGGCCACGACCACCACGAGCTCGCCCCGCACCCCGGCCGCGAAGTGGGCGGCCAGTTCCGCCAGCGCGCCGCGCCGGGTCTCCTCGAAGCGCTTGCTGAGTTCCCGCGTCACGCTTGCCGGGCGCCCCTTCCCGCACGCCGAGGCGAGGTCCAGCAACGTGGCGTGCAGGCGGTGGGGGCTTTCGTACAGCACGCTCGTCTCCTCCCGCGCCGCCAGGGCCTGCAGCCGCTCCCGGCGGTCCCGGCCGCCGCGCGGCAGGAAGCCCTCGAAGGTGAAGCGCGCGTTCGGCAGGCCGGAGAGCACCAGGGCCGGCACGAAGGCCGTGGCGCCGGGCAGCACCTCGACGGGAATGTCCGCCGCGACGGCCGCCTGCACCAGTTCCGCGCCCGGGTCGCTGATGCCGGGCGTGCCCGCGTCGGACACATACGCCAGCCGCGCGTGGCGTTCCAGTACGTTGCCGGCGCGGTGCATGGTGTGGGCGTCCAGCCGCACCAGCGGCTTGCTGAGGCCCAGGTGCCGCAGGAGCAGCCCGGTGCGGCGGGTGTCCTCGCACGCCACCGCGTCCGCGGCCTTCAGGACCTCCAGGGCCCGCAGGGTGATGTCGCCCAGGTTCCCCACGGGGGTGGGCACCAGCCACACCCGCGCGCCCTCCGGCACGCGGACGGGCTCCAGGTCCAGAGGGGCAGCGTCCAGCGGGTCAGGGGAAGCGTCGGGGACCGATGTCAGTTCGTCCGGCACGCTCACTCGGTCTCGGGGCCGCCGGCCGGGTCCAGGGGCGCGCCCTGCATTGCCAGGCCGGGGTCGGGTTTCAGGCGGATGCGGATCTTGGGGGACCGGCGCAGCACGTCCGTGATCTTCGCGCGCAGCAGTTCCCCCTCGCCGACCGTGACGGTCACGACCGTGCCCTCCGGCAGGCGGGCGCCGACCAGCACCACCACGCCGTTTTCCACCACGCCGCGGTAGGCCCTCACGCGTGGCCTCCCCGGGCACGGCGCTGCCGGCGTTCGGCGCTGGACAGCGCCTCCTGCAGGCGGATGATCTCGGATTCGCGCGCGCCGCCCAGGCGGGCGTAGCGGTCGATCACCTCGGCCGCCTCGCGGCGCCGGCCGACGCGCAGCAGCATGGCCGCGAGGTGCTCGCCGTTCAGGAAGTACGAGCGGGGGTCCTCGGGTTCGGCCATCACCTGCGCGCGGGCGGCCGTGAGGTTCGCCATGTGGGCACGGTGGCGGTTGACCTGCTCGCGCACGATCAGGGCCGCCAGGCCGAAGGTCATCAGGGCGCCCAGGGTGGACGCCACGACCGCTTCCGGGATGCCGAGCTGCGCGCCCAGGCGTTCGGACAGCGGGAACCAGAAGGCCAGGACGACGAGGACGGCCAGCGTCGCCGCGTAGTTCAAGACGTCCTCCCGAGGGTCGCCCGGGGGGGCAGTGGGGCGCCGATCATGCCGCCCAGTGTACCCGCCATGGTGCGCCGCTGCGTGCGAGGCGCGCTGGGCTGGCATTGAGGATTTCTATGGGCCGGCTGTCCGGGCGGGCGGCGGTGTAGGATCCAGGCCATGCGTCTGCACCTGATCACCGTGGGCGAGCCGAAACTGGCGTACGCCCGCGCCGGGTGGGACGAGTACGAGAAACGGCTGCGCCGCTACCACAAACTGCAGGTCACGCGCGTGGCCGGCCGCACGCCGGAGGCCGAGAGCGACGCGGTGCGCCGCGCCGCCGGCCGCGCCCCGCTGATCCTGCTGGACCCGCGCGGGCGGCAGTTCACGTCCGAGGGCCTGAGCGCCTACCTGGACGCCCAAGCGCTGGGCGGCACGGGCGAACTGGCCCTGGCGATCGGCGGGCCGGAAGGCCACACCGACGCGCTGCGGGCGGACGCGCGGCTGCTGTGGAGCCTGGGAGAACTGACACTCCCGCACGACCTGGCGATGGTGGTGCTGCTTGAGGCGCTGTACCGGGCGGCCACCATCAGTGCGGGTGAGCCGTACCACCGCGGCTAGGGCCGGTTGCCTGACACGGCCGGCCCGCCCGGGAGAGCGGGAGGGTACGCTCGGGGCATGACCGACCTGCCTCCCGCCGACCCTGCCGCCCGCCCCTCTCCCGCGCCGGCCGCCGAGTGGCTCGCGGCGCCGGTGCTGCGCGGCTGGGGCCTGACGCTGGAACCCATGGGGACCCGGCACGCGGAGGACATGAGCATCGGCGCGGACGAGCAGACGCTGCAGTTCCTGTCGCGGGGCGGGCCGGCCACCCACACGCTGGAGGACTGGGCCACGTACCTGGAGGGCCTGAACGCCCTGCCGCACCGGGTGAACTGGGCGGTGCGGCCGGACGGGGAGGCGCGGGTGGTGGGGCGCATCAGTTTCAGCGAGGTGAACGTCGCGGACCGCTGGGTGGAGATCGGCACGATGCTGCTGCCGGCCGCGCAGGGCACGGGCGTGAACCCGCGCGCGAAACTGCTGCTGCTGGCCCGGGCGTTCGAGGTGCTGGGGGCCGGGCGGGTGCATTTCAAGGTGGACGCCCGCAACGAGCGCAGCCTGCGGGCCATGACGAAGCTGGGCGCGGTGCGTGAGGGCACCCTGCGGCGGTATCAGGTACGCCCGGACGGGTATGCGCGCGACAGCGTGATCTTCAGCGTGCTGCCGGAGGAATGGCCGGAGGTGCGCGCCCGGCTGGAGGCGCGCGTGCAGGCCGACGCGAACATGAAGAACGGCTGAAGAACTTCATGAGCCGGGTGGTAGGCTGGTGCGGATGCCCACGCGCCGTCTGTCCCTTCCCCGTCAGAACGTGCCCTCCCCCGCCCGGGGGCTGCTGAAGTCCGTGGCCCTGGCCTCACTGCTCACCGCGGGGCAGGCGGCGGCATTGATCGTGCCGATGGAAGGCTGGGCGCCCCTGAACGGCGACGCGAACCGCTGGACGGACGCCGGGGGGGCGTGCCTGCTGCAGGAGGAACGCCACACGCAGACCTTCCCGGCCTTCGACACCTTCGAGAAGGCCAGCAGTTTCGCCGCGCAGATGCAGAAGACCCTGGCGGCCCGCGGGAAGACGCAGTCGGTGAAGAACGTGGCGGTACAGGCCGTGGACCGGGAAGGGGCGTGGGGCGTGCTCGCCTCGTACACCTTCGTGAAGGCGGGCGTGACCTACCGCGTGTCGCAGCTGTATCTGAGTGACAGCGGCAAGCTCCGCACCGTGACCGGCAGCGCCGAGGCGGCCAAGGCCAGCCCCTGCGTGAGCGGCATGCTGGAGTTCGTGCGCTACATGGCCGACTGACACCCGGCTGACCGGGCCTGGCGCTCCGGGGGCCGGGCGGGGGCTGCGTGGTACCCTCACCGCTTGAGATGACGTTTCCTACGCTGAAGTTCGTGCGCGCCGCGGCGCCCGCCGGGGGCCGCGCATGATGGTCGTCGCGGCCCTGCTCTCCTGGTTCCTGGTGGGCCTGTTCATCCGCATGAGCAAGGCGCGCGGCTGGGGGCAGCCGGTGCGGCAGGACGGCCCGCAGACCCACCTGGTCAAGGAGGGCACGCCCACCGCGGGCGGCGTGCCGTTCGTGCTGGCGCTGGCCGTGGTGTTCTTCGGCCTGTACGCGGCCGGGCGGGCCGGCGCGGGCCTGAACGCGCAGCGGGAGCTGCTGATCATGCTCACGGCCCTCGCCATGGGCGTGATCGGCGGGATCGACGACTGGCTGAAGGTTCAGTCCCGGATGCGGGGCGGCGGCAAGAAGGAACTGCTGGCGCGCGAGAAGTTCCCGGCGCAGCTCCTGGTGGGGCTGGCGTTCGCGTTTTTTGCCGCGCCGCTCGCCGCGCATGAACTGGTGCCCAGCCTGGGCCGGGTGCCCGACATCCTGCTGCTCACGCTGGTGATGGTGGGCAGCGTGAACGCCTTCAACTTCACGGACGGGCTGGACGGCCTGCTGGGCGGCGTGGCGGTCATCGTGCTGCTGCCGCTGCTGGCCGTCTCGCCCGTGTCGGCGCTGATGGTGGCGGTGCTGCTGGGCTTCCTGTGGTTCAACGCGCACCCGGCGCGGGTGTTCATGGGTGACATGGGCAGCCACGCGATCGGGGCGGTGGCGGCCGGGGCGTATGTGCTGTACAGCGACGTGTGGCTGCTGCCGCTGGCGGCGATCATCCCGGTTGTGGCGGTCCTGAGCGTGGTGATTCAGGTGGTGTCGTTCAGGACGCGCGGCAAGCGGGTGTTCCGCATGAGCCCCATCCAGCATCACTTCGAGCTGAGCGGCTGGCCGGAAACGCACGTCACCATGCGCTTCTGGGTGGTCACGGCCCTGGCGACTGCGCTGGTGTGGTACCTGATGGGCGGCCGGCCCTAACCGGTCAGGGCGGAAAGCGGGCGTGGGCGGCGGCTCACGCCCGCTTCCGTGTTCCGGCCGGGTGGGGCGCGTACACTCGGCAGCGTGTCCGCCCTGCCGCCCGACCTGACCGCCCTGCTGGCCCGCTGCGTGGCCGGCCGCGCCCACCTGCCGGCCGAGGGCACGACCGTGTACCGCGCCGCGCACCTCACAGAGACCGGGGGGCTGTTCACGCTGGACGTGGCTGGAGACGCCGGGATGCTCAGCCTGTACGCCGAACTGGACCCGGCGGCGGAACAGGCACTCGCCCAGGCGGGCGCGCAGGCGGCGGGGCTCGCGGGCGTGTACCTCAAGCGCCGGCCGGTGGAGGCGCGGCACGAGGCGAACGTGAACCGCGAGTACCTCTCTCCGCCCGACCCGGTGTGGGGCGAGGCGCGGCCGGAGGTGGTGGGGCTGGAGGCGGGCGTGCCGTTCCTGATCCGGCCGGGCGCGGACCTGAGCACGGGCCTGTTCACGGACGCGCGCCCGGCCCGGGCGTTCGTGCGCTCGGCGGGGGCGGTGCGGGTGCTGAACACCTTCGCGTACACCTGCGGGTTCGGGCTGAGCGCCGCGCTGGGCGGGGCGGAGGTGGTGAAGAACGTGGACCTGTCCCGCAAGGTGCTGGCCTGGGGGCAGGCGAACTACGCCCTGAGCGGCCTGCCGGCGCCGGACACGGATTTCCTGTACGGGGACGTCTTCGACTGGTTCGCGCGGCTGCGCAAGCGCGGGGACCTGTTCGATCTGGTGGTGCTGGACCCGCCCAGTTTCGCGCGCGGCAAGAGCGGGGTGTGGCGCTCCGAACGGGACTACGCGCGCCTGAGCGCCCTGGCCGCGGGCGTGACCGGGCCGGGCGGGCGGGTGCTGGCGCTGGTGAACCACGCGGGGGTGAGCGCGGCGGCCTTCGACCGGATGGCGCTGGCGGGGTTCACGCAGGCGGGGCGACGGGCGCGGCCTGAGGCGCGGCTGGGGGCGGGGGCGGACTACCCGGGGGCCGGGCACCTGAAGGTGGTGTGCTGGGCCCTGGACTGAGCGGGGCCGGTGCAACGGAAGCTCGCTCACTTGGTTTTCTAAAGTATCCGGGTATGCTGGGGGCATGACGCAGACCGCACAGAACGAACAGCAGGTCCTGGTGCCCCTCACCACCCCCGAGGACGTCGACAGCTTCCTCAGGGAGTATCCGCTGGCCGCCGTCTTCAAGGCCGGCACCTGCCACAAGACCATGCAGGGCTTCGGCGTGGTGGAAACCTTCCTCCAGCGCCACGACCTGCCCGTGGGCTTCATCCGCGTGGTGGACTGGCGCCCCGCTAGCAACCACGTCGCGCAGCTGACCGGCATCACGCACCACAGCCCGCAGTTCATCCTGTTCCGCGACGGCCAGGCGCAGTTCGAGGTGAACAACTGGGACATCACCCCCGAGACGCTGGGGCCGGTGTTCTCCGCGCACGTGCCCGAACGCGCCGACAGCCAGGGCGAGGTGGCGGGCGGCGGCCTGGAACCGTACCGGCGCCTGATGACCGCCTATATCAACGGCGAGCTGAGCGACTGGGCCTTCCAGGACCAGTACGTGGCGATGTTCCGCAACGACGGCTCGCTGCGCAGCCAGCGGGAATTCGACCTGCTCTCCCGCCTGTTCGGGGACCCGGACGCCTACCACGGCGGCCTGCACCAGCTGGGCGCGCCGCAGGAACGCGGGGACCTGAAGGCCCGCGTGCAACAGCTCCTGACTGAACTCGGCTGATTCTTAGTCGTTCCCTGAACTCCGGCCCCCTAATGGGGCCGGAGTTCTCATCTGCCCTGTAAGGGCCCGAGCGTGCGGGAATGCTGGGCCGCGTGTGGCACGGCCGGAGCGCGCGGTAAGTGCGCAGTAAGACCTCAGAGCGTTTGATGAAGGTAAGCTGAGGGCAGGAAGGCGCCCGGCCTCCCATGGGGCGACGCGCCTGCCCGGCCAGCGCGACCCGCTCCGTTCCCGCCCCGCCCTGCCTCCCCCTTACTCTGAGAGCCTGCATGACACAACTCCGCGTCAGTGATCCTCCCCTGTTCCCCAACCGCCCGCCGCTCCCGAGCGGCACCAGCGTGTACCAGAACCTCAGCACCGACCATTACCCGTGGACGGAAGTGAACAGTGACCTCCAGGCCCGTCAGGTCCAGGGGTTCAGCGGCGTCGTGGACCTGTGGCAGGGACCGCGCTGGGCCCGGTACGTGGCCCTGCCCGGCCAGCCGCTCGTCGGGTACACCACCGGCGGGCAGGAGGTCAGCTGGGACGCCGGGCTCCAGGCCATGCCGCGCGCCCAGGTCACGGTCGCGGCCCTGCCGGCCGAGCAGTGCCAGCTGCTGTGGAACCTGCGCGGCGTGGCCGACGCCCCGGGCCGCGTGCCCTGGCCGGCCGGCCGGGCGCAGTTGCAGGCCGCGCGTTTCACGGGCGTGCTCGCCGCCGGGCCGCGCGTGAGCCTGTGGCAGGCTGGCGCGCCCGTGGCCGGCGAGGCCCCAGCCGCTGGGGACGACCCGGTGGCGTTCATGGTGCCGGTCGTGGAGAACCGGGACGACATCCTGGCGTTCTGGCAGGAGGTGTACGGCCGGGCTGCGCAGCAGGTGCCCATGGCGGACCTGTGGCCGCTCGCCGCGAACACGCTGATGAACACCTTTCCGGCCCTGGACCCCTTCGGCATGGAGATCGTGTGGCAGGGCGGCGCGCTGAACGTGGACCCTGACGTGACCATCCCCGAACTGCGCGAGGCGCTGGCCGCCGCCCTGCAGTTCGTGCTCTCGCGCGGCGCCGTGCGGATCTCGGACCTGCCGATCGGGCACCTGCGGGACCGCGCGGAGTGGGCGCACCTTGAGCCGCAGCCGGCTGGGCGGGCCGAATGAGCCCCCTGACCTGGCCGGACGGCCTGACCCCCCAGACGCCCCTGCCGTACAGCATGTGGCGCGTCATGGACGCCATCGACGGGAAACGTGACGCGGCCGCCGTGGCCGCTCAGACCGGGCTGCCGGAGGCGGAGGTCACCAGCGTGCAGGCGCAGGTGACGCGGCTGGTGCAGCGCGTCACG
Organism: Deinococcus ficus; assembly: GCF_003444775.1. Taxonomy (NCBI): domain Bacteria; kingdom Thermotogati; phylum Deinococcota; class Deinococci; order Deinococcales; family Deinococcaceae; genus Deinococcus; species Deinococcus ficus. The sequence goes on from NZ_CP021081.1 coordinate 1,706,800, forward strand.
GCCCGCACCCAGCCGCTCACGGACGAACTGGAAAAACGCGTCACGCAGTGCCTCGTCTCCGTGGTGGGCCCGATGGCGTCGGTGATGATCGACGAGGTCTTCGAGGACCTCGGCGACACCCTGACGCTCGACGACCTGCTGAGCCATCTGCGCACGCAGCTGAGCCCCGCCCAGACCGAACAGTTCACGCGCCAGTTGCAGGTTCAGGGCGTTACCTGAGCCGCCTCCCCCGCCTTCCCGTCCCGGACCGCCGGGCTGCCCTCCGCCCCCCGTTCAGACCCGACCGCCTTTTTTGAGTTAAGGGAGACACGCCATGAAGTACACCGTCCTCATCCGCCAGCCCGTCCCGGAAGACGCCCGGCTGGACCTCGAACAACAGCTCGCGGACCGCTTCGGCCTGAGTGCCGAGCAGGCCCAGCGTCTCGCCAGCCGCCGCTCGGGCCGCCTGATGAAACCCACCGGCCGTACCCGCGCGGAACTGCTGCTGGGCGTGTTCGAGAAGGCCGGTGCCGGCGTCACCCTCGAGGAGGTCCGCGAGGAGACCGGGCTGCTCAACGAACCCTTCGAGGGCCTGGGCGCCACCCGCGCCGGGGCCAGCGCCGTGTTCGGTGCTGAGACCTCCCTCTCGGCCACGCCCGGCCTGGGGGACGCGGCCTCCACCTCCGCCGAGTGGCCCGCGGCCCTGGGCGGCAGTGTCACGGCCAGCCCGGCCGCCAGCGGCGTGATGGTGCCCGACGACGCCGACACCGGCAGCACGAGCGCCGACTGGCCGGCCATGGACATCGGCCAGCCGGGCGGGCTGGGCGCCGCAGCCAGCAGCGCCGGCACGGCCACGGCTGTGCTGACCGCCGATCCCTTCGCGGCCCGGCCCGGCACCCCGGCGCCCCGCCCGGCCCCGGTGGCCGCCGCGCCGATCGCCGAGGTGCCCGAGGTGATGCCCGCCCCGGCGGACGTGTCGGACGTCTGGTCGGACTTCACGGGCGCGCTGACCATTCACGATTCCGGACCGAAGCCCGAGGACGCCGCGGCGCCCGCCGTGGTGCTGGCCGCCGACGAACCCGCCGCGGAGGCGGTGGCCTCGACCCGGCCGCGGCGCAGCCTGGCGCAGCAGGTGACGATCAGCTCGCTGGTGCCGCTGGCCCTGGCGACCGGGATCACCATGGCGCTGCTGGGCCTGCTGCTGCCGAACCTGCAGCAGCAGCTGATCCGCCAGAACGCGCAGGCGGTGGCGGCGGCGGTGGGCACCAGTATCGACGTGACCAACCAGGCGGCCGTGAACTCGCAGCTGGACTCGCTGCTGGGGAACTCATCGGTGGGCTTCGTGCGCGTGGAACTGCCGGACGGCACGGGCTTTTTCCGCAGCCGCAACGCCGCGATGGACAGCACCCTGCAGACGACCGTGGCGAACTTCCTGAAAGACAGCCCGGACGGTGAGGTGCTGCGCTTCAACCTCAGCCCCGCCGCCGCGTACAAGGAGCAGCTGCAGCGCCTGGAGGACGTGGGCGCCGGCGAGACGCCGCAGGCCGAAACGCTCCGTCAGCAGATCGCCGACCCGGCGAACAGCCGCGTGGACCGCGACAACTACGTGGTGAGCCGCCTGGGCGTGTTCAGCAACGACCAGGGCCAGCGTCTGGCGAGCAACGAGAGCGAGGAGAACGGCACGCTGCTGTACCGCGTGGCGGTGGGCGTGTCGAACGCGCAGGGGCAGGCGAACCTGCGCAACACCCTGCTGCTGATCTTCGGCGTGTCGCTGCTGGCATTGGCGCTGGGGGCCCTGCTCGCGCAGCGCACCGCGCGCCGCCTGACCGCGCCGATCGAGCGTCTGGTGAAGGCCGCCGACGCGATCAGCATGGGCGACCTGAGCCAGCCGGTGCGCGCGGAGCGCAACGACGAGATCGGGGACCTGTCGCAGGCCCTGGAGCGCATGCGCCTGAGCCTCGAAGCGGCGATGGAACGCCTGCGCCGCCGCAAGCGCGGCTGAGCCACAAGGAACATGAAGGAGGGCGGCCAGACCACGGCCGCCCTCCTTCATGTTGTTGAAATGGCCCGCTCAGGACAGCTGAATCACGCTGAAGGTGGCGCCGTCCGGATCGGCGAGGATGGCGATGGTGCCGTACGGCGAGCCGAAGGGCGTCACCTGCACGGCGCCGCCGTGCTCGGCGGCGGTGGTCACGGCGGCCTGAACGTCGTTCACGGCGAAGTACGGCATCCAGTGGGGCGGCACCGAGTCAGGCCAGTGGGCGTCGTCCATCTGCATGATGCCGGCCACCACGTCCGTGCCCGGGGCCACGTGTAGCGTGTGGTAGGTCATGGGTCCGGGCATGGGTTCGCTGGTCAGGCCGAACAGGTCGGTGTAGAAGGCGCGGGCCTTCGCGGCGTCGCGGGTCAGGACTTCCTGCCAGGTCATGCTGCCGTGCTCGTTCTCCAGTTCGCTGCCCTGGAAGTCCAGGGGCTGCCACAGGCCGAAGGGGTCACCGGTGGGGTCGGCGGCGACCACCATGCAGCCGAGCTGGTCCACCTGCATGGGCTCGGCCAGGACCTGTCCGCCCAGGTCGCGGATGCGCGCGGCGTCGGCGTGGGCGTCCTGGCTGGCGAGGTACACCGTCCAGGTGCTGGGCAGGCCGGCCATGCTCTCGTCCTTGGACATGAACCCGGCCACGTTCCGGCCGCCCTTTCTAATCTGCACGTACCCGCCGTGTTCGCCGGTGGAGTCCGGAATGGTCCAGCCGAACAGGTGCCCGTAGAAGTTGCGGCACTCGTCGGGGCGGCCGGTGGTGAGGTCGTACCAGGTGGCGGTGCCGGGGGTGGGCGGGGCTTTCACGGACATGACGGGTCCTCCTTGGGGCGGGGGCGGATTCGTGACCTGTGTTGCCTTTCCAGCGTAGACCCACTGTCCGCCCCTGTCAAATTCACATGGCATTATTCCGTTCACAGCGGAATCCTGCTACACTGGCTGACATGACCGACCCCGCCCTGAACCAGGACGCCGCGCTGCGCCCCAAGACCCTGACCGAGTACGTCGGGCAGGCGAAACTCAAGGACAAGCTCGGCGTGTACCTCCAGGCCGCGCGGGGCCGCCGCGAGGCCCTCGACCACACCCTGCTCTTCGGCCCGCCCGGACTGGGCAAGACCACCCTGGCGCACATCATCGCCGCTGAACTCGGCGTGAACATCCGCGTGACCAGCGGCCCCGCCATCGAGAAGCCCGGCGACCTCGCCGCCATCCTCACCAACAGCCTGGAAGAAGGCGACGTGCTGTTCATCGACGAGATCCACCGCCTCGGCCGCGTGGCCGAGGAACACCTCTACCCGGCCATGGAGGACTTCAAGCTCGACATCGTGCTCGGCCAGGGCCCTGCCGCGCGCACCATCGAACTGCCCCTGCCGCGCTTCACGCTGGTCGGCGCCACCACCCGCCCCGGCCTGATCACCGCGCCCATGCGCAGCCGCTTCGGGATCATCGAACACCTCGAGTACTACACCGCCGAGGAGATCGCCACCAACCTCCTGCGCGACGCGCGGCTGCTGGGCTTCGGGCTGGAAGAGGAAGCCGCCCTGGAAATCGGCGCGCGGTCACGCGGCACCATGCGTATTGCCAAGCGCCTCCTGCGGCGCGTGCGCGACTACGCGGACGTGGCCGGCGAACCCGTGATCGGCCTGGACCGCGCCCACGACGCCCTGGACAAACAGGGCCTGGACAGCGCCGGCCTGGACGACCGCGACAAGAAATACCTGGAAACCCTGATTCACCGCTTCGCCGGCGGCCCGGTCGGCGTGGACACCCTGGCGACCGCCATCAGCGAGGACGCTCTGACGCTGGAAGACGTGTACGAGCCTTACCTGATCCAGCTGGGCTTCATCAAGCGCACCCCCCGGGGCCGCGTGGCCACCGCGCACGCCTACGACCACCTGGGCCTGCCGGTGGGCGGTGCCGACGGCGACCTGGGCATGTACGTGAACTGAGCAGGAGTCTCTTGCACACCTGGGCGGTCCTTCGGGGCTGCCCAGTTTGGTTTCCGCGCTGGTCCGGTCTGCCCGTACACGACTGGGGACAGACCCAATCACCTGCGGCCTCCAGGAGGCTCCCTTGACGATCAGGGCCCTGGTCCAGATTCAAGGCTCTGGTCCAGATGCGGATTGCTGCCGGCATGACCCCGACCCCTTCCCTCTTGCATTCCTGCGCGGGATAAAGTATATTTTCTTTTCGTGCGCCGCTTCGGGAATCACCCGGCGGCTGGAGAGTACCCCCGCTCATGGACGAGCTTTCGGGATGCAAGGGTTGCATCGGAGGCGTTTGGAGTTCTCAGGGGCCTTTCCCCACAAAGGACGACAAATGAACTTTGATCAACTGATCGCGCCCGAACTCGCGGCGCGTCTCGCCGAACGCGGCATTACCGAAGCCACCGCCATTCAGGTGGAAAGCCTGCCCCAGACCATGCAGGGCCGCGACATGATCGGCCGCGCCCGCACCGGGACCGGCAAGACCCTGGCCTTCGCGCTGCCCATCATCAGCAAACTGGAACCCAGCCGGGAACGCGCCCGCCTGCCCCGCGCCATCGTGATCGCCCCGACACGAGAACTGGCCAAGCAGGTCGCGGACGAGTTCAGCAAGAGCGGCGTGGGCCTGACCACCGTCACCGTGTACGGCGGCGCCGCCTACGGCCCGCAGGAAAATGCGCTGCGCCGCGGCGTGGACGTCGTGGTGGGCACCCCCGGGCGCCTGATCGACCACCTGGAGCGCGGCAACCTGGACCTGAGTGCCGTGCAGTTCGCCGTGCTGGACGAGGCAGACGAGATGCTCAGCGTGGGCTTCGCCGACGCCATCGAAACCATCCTTCAGAAAACGGCGCCCGAGCGTCAGACGATGCTGTTCAGCGCCACACTGAACAACGACATCAAGCGCCTGAGCCGCAACTACCTGAAAGACCCCGTCGTCGTGGACGTGGTCGGTGAGGGCAAGAGCCAGGCCGCGCAGACCGTCGAGCACCTCAAGGTGCGCGTGGGCCGCAGCCGCACCCGCGTGCTGGCCGACCTGCTCACCGTGTACAACCCCGAGAAGGCCATCGTCTTCACCCGCACCAAGCGCGAGGCGGACGAACTGGCGAACGAACTGATCCACCGCGGCCTGGAAGCCGAGGCGCTGCACGGCGACCTCGCGCAGACGCAGCGTGAACGCGCCCTGGGCGCCTTCCGCAGCGGCCGCGTGGGCGTGCTGGTCGCCACCGACGTGGCCGCCCGCGGCCTGGACATCCCGGAAGTGGACCTGGTGGTGCAGTACCACCTGCCGCAGGACCCCGAGTCCTACGTGCACCGCTCGGGCCGCACCGGCCGCGCCGGGCGCACCGGCACCGCGATCATCATGTACGGCGACCGCGAGAACCGCGAGGTGGCCGGCCTGGAACGCATCACCGGCGTGCGCTTCACCGAGCGCAGCCTGCCCACCCCCAAGGAAGTGGCCGAGGCGAGCAGCCGCGCGAGCGCCGACATGGTGCGCCGCGTGGACGAGAACGCCGCGAAGGCCTTCCAGGGTGAAGCCGAGCGCCTGTTCAGCGAACTGGGTCTGGAGGCCCTGGCCCGCGCCCTGGCGAAGATCAGCGGCGTGACTGAGCCCGCCAAGGCCGCCAGCCTGCTGAGTGGTGAGGAAGGCCTGACCACCCTGGTCCTGCACGGCGAGCGTCTGGGCGTGGCCCGCACGGTGGCCCTGCTGGCCCGCAGCAGCGACCTGGACACCCGCCGCCTCGGCAAGGTCCGTCAGTGGCGCGGTGGCGCGGTCGCGGACGTGCCCAGCGAGTTCGTGCAGAAGATCCTGGCCGCCTCGCCCCTCGAAGGCGAGATCCAGGTGGAGATCGCCCAGGAACTGCCCGAACTGTTCGAGCAGCCCACCCGGGAACGCCGTGAGGGCGGGTACCAGGGCGGCAACCGCGGCTACCGCGACGAGGGCGGCTACCGTGGCGGGAACCGTGGCGGTCAGGGCCAGGGCCGCTGGAGCCGGGACCGCGAAGGCGGTCAGGGCCAGGGCGGCTACCAGGGCCGTGACGGCGGAAACCGCGGCGGCGGCCAGGGCGGCCGCTACGGTCGGGACAACGACCGCCCGCAGCGTCAGGGCAGTGACTTCAGCGACCGCGAATTCCGCGGCTGAACAGGCTGATACCCCGGGAACCCCGTCTTCGTGACGGGGTTTTTCCGTGGCGCGCCCCCTCCCCCGTTCTCTCCCCTATCTAGACGCTGCGCCGGATCGCGGCTCACCTCACGTTTAAGGTGGGGGCATGCAAAGCGCGGCGCTCGTGATCGTAATTCTTAGTCCCGGGGAGTTCCGAGGCTAAGCGTTCCGCGTTGCCGCACTCCCCGCCCGAATCACCGGGCGGGGTTTTTTCATAGGGGGGAGATGGTGGGAACCGAAGCAAACACGGCGCGGGGCGACATGACAGGCGCGAAGGCGCTCTGGGCGACCCTGGCGAACCACGGGATTCACACGGTGTTCGGGTACCCGGGCGGGGCGATCATGCCGGTGTACGACGCGCTGACCTTCTACCCGGAGATGCGGCACATTCTCGCCCGGCACGAGCAGGGCGCCATTCACGCGGCCGAAGGCTGGGCGAAGGCGAGCGGGGAGATCGGGGTGTGCCTGGCGACCAGCGGCCCCGGCGCCACGAACCTGGTCACGGGCCTGGCGGACGCCATGCTGGACAGCGTGCCGCTGCTGGCGATCACCGGGAACGTCGCCTCGCACCTGATGGGCACGGACGCCTTCCAGGAGGCGGACATCACCGGGATCACCATGCCGGTCACGAAGCACAACTACGTGGTGCGGGACGTGGCGGACCTGCCGGGGGTGATCGCCGAGGCGATCCGGATCGCGCGCAGCGGCCGTCCGGGCCCGGTGCTGGTGGACATTCCCAAGGACGTGCAGCTGGCCGCGTACAGCGGCCCGATTCCGGCGCCGCATGCCCGGCCGGAGATGCCCGCCCCGAACCCGGACGCGGTCGCCGCAGCGCGGGACCTGCTGCGCGGCGCGCAGAAGCCCGTGATGATGGTGGGCGGCGGGTCGGTGGACGCCGCGGCGGAACTGACGGCCCTGGCGCGCGCCTGGGACATCCCGGTGATCACCACGCTGATGGGCCTGGGGAGCTTCCCGGCCAGTGATCCCCTGTGGCTGGGCATGCCGGGCATGCACGGGTCGGTGGCCGCGAACCGCGCGATCAGCGAGGCGGACGTGCTGCTGGCCGTGGGCCTGCGCTTCGATGACCGGGTGACGGGCCGCGTGAATGGGTTCGCGCCGCACGCGAAGGTCATTCACGTGGACCTGGACGCCGCGGAGATCGGCAAGATCGTGCGGGCGCACGTGCCGGTCCGTGGGGACGCGGCGGTGGTGGCGCGTGCGCTGCTGGAGGGCGCGCAGCCGCAGGCGCGCCCGGTGTGGAAGGCGCAGCTGGAGGTCTGGAAGGCCCGCACTGCCCTGCCGGAAACGTACGGCGCGGGGTACGGTGTGAAGGCCGTGGTGGACCGCCTGCGCCCGGACGACATCCTGAGCAGCGACGTGGGGCAGCACCAGATGCTGGCCGCGCAGCTCGCCCGGTTCGAGCGGCCGCGCCGCTGGGTGAATTCCGGCGGGCTGGGCACCATGGGCTTCGGCTTTCCTGCCGCGATCGGGGCGGGGCTGGCCGAGCCGGGCGTGCGGAGCGTGGTGATCGCCGGGGACGGCGGGTTCCAGATGACGCTGCAGGAACTGGCGACGCTGAAGATGTACGACATCCGCAACGTGAAGATCTGCATCATCAACAACAGCTTCCTGGGCATGGTGCGGCAGTGGCAGGAGCTGTTCCACGGGAAGCGCTACTCCGAGGTGTGGCTGGGCGACAGCAACCCGGACTTCGTGAAGCTGGCGGGGGCGTACCGCGTGCCCGCTTACCGTGCCACGAGCGCCGAGGACCTGCCCGGGGCCATCGACGCGTGGCTGAACGACCCGGATTCCGCGCTGCTGGAGGTGGTGGTGCCGCACGAGCACGGGGTCTTCCCGATGGTGCCGGCCGGCGCCGCGCTGAACGAGATGATCGAGACGGAACCGCCCCGCGCGCCGGCCGCGCGGGTGACCGAGGAGGCGAGCCAGGCATGAGCGTCACGGACACCCAGGACCCGCATTTCCCCCAGGCCGGGGATCACCTGCTCAGCCTGCTCGTCCGGGACGAGCCGCGCGTGCTGACGCGCATCACGGCGCTGTTCGGGCGGCGCGGGTACAACATCCGCAGCCTGTCGGTGGGCGCGACCGAGCACCCCGGCGTGTCGCGCATGACCATCGTGGTCAGCGGGGACCGCGGCGTGGTGGAGCAGGCGATCCGGCAGCTGGACAAGCTGCACGACGTGATTCACATCATCGACCACGGGCTGGAGAAGTTCGTGGACCGCGAACTGGTGCTGGTGAAGGTGAGCATCACCCCGGACTCGCGCGTGGAGGTGCGGCAGGTCGCGGAGGACTTCCGCAGCCGCATCGTGGACGTGGGCCGGCACGCCCTGACCTTCGAGGTGACCGGCGACGAGGGCAAGATCACCGCGTTCATCGAGCAGATGCGGCCCTTCGGAATTCTGGAGACCATGCGCACCGGCCGGGTGGCGCTCACGCGCGGCAGCAACGCCGACATTCCCGCGCAGGTGTACCACGACGGTGAGACGGCGGCGCTGGTGCCGGCCGTGGAGCCGCGTGAGGAACGGGCGCGCGAAGTGCCGAACCTGTTCTAGTCCTGCCCTAGCCGACAATCCCACCTGCATCACTTTTTAGAGGAGAATCCAGCATGGCTGCAACGATGTACTACGACCGTGACGTGTCCACCGCCCCCATCGAGGAAAAACTGATCGCGATCATCGGCTACGGATCGCAGGCGCACGCCCACGCCCAGAACCTGCGCGACAGCGGCTTCAACGTCGTGGTGGGCCTGCGTGAGGGCAGCGCCAGCCGCCAGAAGGCCGAGCAGGCCGGGCTGCGCGTGGCGAGCATCGAGGACGCCACCCGCGAGGCGGACGTGATCATGCTGCTCATTCCCGACGAGCAGCAGCCGAAGGTGTACGCGGAGAGCATCGCCCCGCACCTCACGGCCGGCAAGGCCCTGGCGTTCGGGCACGGCTTCAACGTGCACTTCGGGCGCATCACCCCGCCCGCTGACGTGGACGTGTTCCTGGTCGCGCCCAAGGGGCCGGGGCACATGCTGCGGCGCCTGTACGCCGACGGCAGCGGCATGCCGGGCATCTTCGCGGTGGCGCAGGACGCGACCGGGCACGCCCGGGACGTCGCCATGGCGTACGCCCGCGGGATCGGCTGCGCGAAGGCCGGCATTCTGGAAACGACCTTCAAGGAGGAGACGGAGACCGACCTGTTCGGCGAGCAGAGCGTGCTGTGCGGCGGCGTGACGCACCTGATCCAGGCGGGCTTCGAGACGCTGGTGGAGGCCGGGTACCAGCCGGAGATCGCGTACTTCGAGACGGTGCACGAGGTGAAGCTGATCGTGGACCTGATCTACGAGAAGGGCTTCCAGGGCATGCGGCACAGCATCAGCAACACCGCGGAGTTCGGGGATTACGTGACCGGGCCGAGGGTGATCACGGCCGAGACGAAGGCCGAGATGAAGCGCGTGCTGGAGGACATCCAGCAGGGCCGGTTCGCGGAGCGGTTCATTCAGGACGCCGAGAGCGGCTTCCCGTTCATGGAGGAGCAGCGCGCGAAGATGCGCGGGCACACCGTGGAGCAGGTGGGGCAGTCGCTGCGGGACCAGATGCCGTTCATCAGCAAGAAGGCGCTGGAGGTCTGACCCCGCCCGTCCCGCGCGTCCATACCCTATGGACGCGCGGGACAATTCGCGTTCCGTCCCCGCAAGGGCGGGCGCATCCTGTGGGCATGAAAGTTGCGTCCTTTCTGGAAACCCTGAACGCCCGCATGCGCCGAGGCCATCATCACTCCGGGTCCATGAAGTGGGAGTACCGCGGCGAGCAATTCACGAACGCCGACTACGAGGTCAGCGAACGCGAGGTGAAGGTGCACGACCTGATGCAGGCCCGCAGCGCCGTGGAGCGCTACGCCGACTGAGCCCCCAGCCGACAGCCAGGCCCACCCCACACCCCAGGGGTGGGCTTTTTCATGCCGACTGGAGAATCGCGGCAGGGCAGGTAGACAGGTCCGGCCTGCCCAGGCCCCCGGCCCCGTACAGTGAGGCCATGCAAGCGTACGGGCTGCTTCTTCTTCGTCGTCCTCCGGTGGAGTGAACGGCAAGAAAGCGTATTGCCCGACCCCCCCGGAGGAGTTCCCTCCGGGGGATTTTCTTTTCCCGCCGCCCCACCTGCCACAGGAGACCCTGCATGACCCAGCCCACCCAGCACGACGAAGGCCGCATCATCATTTTCGACACCACCCTGCGCGACGGCGAGCAGTCCCCGGGCGTCGCCCTGAACCACACACAGAAACTGGAGATCGCCCACCAGCTCGCCCGCCTGGGCGTGGACGTCATCGAGGCCGGCTTCCCCATCGCCAGCCCCGGCGACCTGGAAGGCGTCTCCCGCATCGCCCGGGAAGTGCGCGGCCCCATCATCGCCGGGCTGGCCCGCGCCGGCCGCGCCGACATCGAGGCCGCCGCCCGCGCCGTGGAGCACGCCGGGAAACCCCGCATTCACACCTTCATCGCCACCAGCCCCATCCACATGGCCAAGAAACTGAACCTGGAACCGGACGCCGTGGTGGAACGCGCCGTGCAGGCCGTCACCCTGGCCCGCTCCTTCGTGGACGACGTGGAGTTCAGCGCCGAGGACGCCACCCGCAGCGACTGGGACTTCCTGGTGCGCATCTTCCAGGCGGCCGTGGAGGCCGGCGCCACCACCATCAACGTGCCGGACACCGTGGGCTACACCACCCCGGACGAGATGCGCCGCCTGTTCGCGCACCTCAAAGCGCAGCTGCCCGCGCACGTGATCCTGAGCAGCCACTGCCACGACGACCTGGGCATGGCCGTGGCCAACAGCATCGCCGCGGCGGAAGGCGGCGCGCGGCAGATCGAATGCACCGTGAACGGCATCGGGGAACGCGCCGGGAACGCCAGCCTGGAAGAGATCGTGATGGCCTTCCACACCCGCCGCGACGCCTACCCGTTCGCGACCGGCATCCGCACCCGGGAGCTGTACCGCTCCAGCCGCATGGTCAGCCGCCTGAGCGGCATGCCCGTGCAGCCGAACAAGGCCATCATCGGGGACAACGCCTTCGCGCACGAGAGCGGCATCCACCAGGACGGCGTGATCAAGGCCCGGGAAACGTACGAGATCATGAACGCCGAACTGGTCGGCCGGGAAGCCGCCGTGCTGGTCATGGGCAAGCACAGCGGCCGCGCCGCCTTCCGCAAGGCCCTGACTGACCTGGGCTACGCGGACCTGCCCGACGACAAGGTCCAGTACCTGTTCAGCCGCTTCAAGGACCTCGCCGACCGCAAGGGCCAGATCTACGCCGACGACCTGCGCGCCTTGGTCGAGGCCCGCACCGACGTGCCGCAGACCTTCGCACTGGAAGGCTTCCAGATCACCAGCGGCATGAACATGACCCCGGTCGCGTTCGTGCGCCTGCACACCCCCAACGGCCCCGTGGACGCCACCGCGCACGGCGACGGGCCCGTGGAGGCCGCTATCCAGGCCATCAACCGCATCACCGGCATCACGCCCAGCCTGGAAAGCTACCGCATCCAGGCCGTCACGAAGGGCGGCGACGCGCTCGGCGAGGTCAGCATCGGCGCCCGCTACGGCGAGACCAGCCTGCACGGCAGCGGCGTCGCCACCGACATCGTGGAGGCCAGCGCCCGCGCCTGGGTGCGCATCCACAACATGGTCGTGGCCGGCATGGGTGCCGAACGCCGCCAGGGCGAGTTCGCCCCCGGCCGCCTCTGAATCTGGGCGTGCGACTGACCGGTACCCCCGTCCTGGAGGTCGCGCTCCTCCAGGTCCGGCCCGGGCAGACGGCCGCCTTCGAGGCCGCCTTCGGGCAGGCACGGGCGCTCATCACGTCCCAGCCCGGCCACCTGCGCCACGAAGTGCAGCGGTGCCTGGAAGACGACCACCGGTACGTCCTGCTGGTGTGGTGGGCCACCCTGGAGGACCACACCGTGGCGTTCCGGCAGAGCGCCGCCTACCAGGAGTGGCGCGCCCTGCTGCATCACTTCTACGACCCCTTCCCCACCGTGGAGCACTTCGTCCCGGTGCCCGGCCTGGCCGGGTAGACACGCAGGGCAGCGGTACACTGGCCGGTGTCCCACACGCCGCTGACCACGCTGTGCCTCGCGCTGGGGCTGCTCCTCGCGGGCAGCCTGATCGCCGGGCCGCCCGACCAGCTTCCCACGTGGTCTCTGCTCGCCGCGCTGATCGGGGCGCCCCTGTCCGCTTTCCTGCTCTCGCGGCCGGAGCGGCAGGCGGGCCTGTGGGGGCCCGGAGCCCACAGGCCCGCCTGGGCTCTGGGTCAAGTCATGGGGCCGCTGCTGGGGGGATTGCTCCTGTACTTGCCGGTGCGGCTACTGTCCCTCACCGTGCACTTGCCACCTTCAGGGAACACGCTGCTGACGGAAGCCTTGAAGGTCGTGGCCGGATGTGTGGTGATGGCATTGGCGCTCGCTGCACCCCGCCGCTGATCCACAGGAAACGGACCGGGGCATAAAGGCTCCTGGTCCGTTTCCTGTTCCTCCTTCGATTTCAGCCTCGGGGGCCGACCTCGTACACGGCCTGCCAGGGCTTGTAGCTGGTGCGGGTCACGTCCGTGCGGGGGCCCTTTTCGTCCTTGATGGTGCGGGTGATGTACAGGTTGTACCCGTCCTGCGCCCAGTCCACCTGCACGGTCTGCCCGGGGCGCAGGCGGGGGTTCACCACGTACTTCGGTGCGGGGTGGGGCGTGCGCGAGAGGATGCGTGCGGCGCTGACGCTGACGGTGCGTTTGGGTTTGATGCCCCAGACCTGCACCTCCACGCGGCTCTGTTCGGGGTGGTTCACGGTCTTGATCAGCAGGGGGCCGCTGGTGTCGTTCTTGAATTTCAGGTCCACGCCCGGGTCGTACACGGCGGCCTCGTACCCCACCTGGGGTTCGTAGTACCCGACGCGGTAGCTGTGCTGGTTGCGTTCCACGACCGGGAGGCCCGCCTGGTACATGGCGCGGAAGACGGTGGTGCTGACCTGGCACACGCCGCCGCCCAGGCCGTCCACGGTGCGGCCACCGCTGATGATCTTGCCGCCCACGAAGCCGTTGCCGGGGCTGATGCTGCCCAGGGTGTTCAGGAAGCTGAAGATCTCGCCCTGCGGGACGACCGCGCCGTGAATCTTGCGGGCGGCCACGGCGACGTTCGTGCGGCGTTCCGGGCTGCTGCCGTAGTAGGTGCTCTGGCCGGTGGCGATCAGTTCCAGTTTGGCGGCGTCGGGCAGCTCGGCCAGCGTCAGGGTGGGTTTGCTGGCCTTGCTGGGGAAGGTGGTGGTCTTCACGGCCGGGTCCAGGACCGTGGTCTTGAAGTGCGCGAATGCGGCGGCGCGGTCGGTGACGACGCCGCTCTGCTCCTTCACCTTGGTCAGCCCGTCGCCTTTCACGGCGTACCGGGCGTTCTGCGCGGGCTGGTCGATGTAGCCGGTCAGGCGGCCGAAGGCGACCTGCAGGGCCTTCTCGTCCGGGAGGATGCCGCCGGGTTTCACCCAGTACAGATTGGCGACTTCCAGCGGCGTCAGGGCGCCCGCGCGGTCCGTGCCGGCCAGTTTCACGGTGAAGGTGCGCATCAGGGCGTTGCCGCGGTCCGCGTGGACTTTCAGGGCGGCGGCCGTGTACTGCGCCCTGGACTCCGTGACGGGCACGGTCAGGTCCCGCAGGTCCGGCGCCTGAGCGAAGCGCTGCGCGGCGGCGGCGGTGTTCAGGCGCCGGCCCGGCACGTCCGCCTTCACGACGTACCGGCGGAGTTTACTGTCGAAGGCGACGGTGGCGTTTTTCGGCTGGCTGTTCAGGCCGCCGGTCAGGACGTCCAGGGTCGCCTGGGCGCGGGCGGCGTCCACGCGGACGGGCACCGGGAAGTCCTGCGTGTCGGCAGTGCCGATCAGGTCCTGCAGGCGGTCGAGCACGGAGCGCTGCGCGGCGGCCTGTTCGGCGGCGGCGACCGTGCCGGCCACGTCTGCCGTCCAGCCGAGGCGGTCGGCGTCCACCGTCCAGCTGCCTCCGGCCGCCCGGACCGTCACCTGCGGCACCGGCAGGCTGGCCTTCACGGCCTGCACCGCCTGCTCGCGGGTCATGCCGCCGATGTTCACGCCGTTTACCCGCACGTCCGCCTGCACCGCCGTCCCGGACTGGGACGCAACGGCCATTGCCAGCGCACCCCCGAGCAGTGCCAGCAACGATCCCCCTGCCAACCAGACCTTCATGCCGCACAGTCTAGGGAAGGGAGCGCGGCCATGTCTGAAACTTGTGCACGCCCCAGGGAACGATTAACCCCGGGCGAAACCCACGTGAGGGCCGCAGAAAGGCGGGGCGGGGGAAGTTGACCCCCTCCCCCGCCCCGCCCGGTGCTGCCGGGTCCGTCAGTCGGTCGTGGAGGCCGCGGCGCCCTCGCCCTGCGCGGCCAGTTCGGCGCGGCGTTCAGCGCGCGGGTCCACGCGGGCGAGCACCCGCTCGAAGGCCGCGACCACCTGGTCGATCTGTTCTTTCGTGATCGTCACCGGCGGCAGGAAGCGCACGACGAGCGGCGTGGCCGGCAGGGTCAGCACGCCCTCGTCGTGTTCCAGGGCGGTGATGTACGGCGCGCTCTTCTCCTTGAGTTCCACGCCGATCATCAGGCCCAGGCCGCGCACCTCGCGGATCTTCGGGGAGCCAATGGCACGGAGTTTCTCCATCATGTACGCGCCCTTCTCGCGGGCCTGTTCGGCCATGCCCTCGCGTTTCATGGCGCGCAGGGCGGCCACGCCGGCCGCCATCGCCAGCGGGTTCCCACCGAAGGTGCTGCCGTGCCCGCCGGCCGGCATGCGGTCCGCGACGGCCGCGGTCATGGCGAAGGCGCCCACCGGCACGCCGCCCGCCATCGCCTTGGCGAGGGTGATGCCGTCCGGGGTGACGCCGTAGTGCTCCACGCCGAACATCTTCCCGGTGCGGCAGAACCCGGTCTGGATCTCGTCGATGATCAGGAGCGCGCCGCGTTCCTGCGTGATGCGGCGGGCCTCCTGGATGAATTCCAGGCTGGCGGGGCGCACGCCGCCCTCGCCCTGCACGACCTCCAGGATCAGGGCGGCCGTCTCGCCGGTCACGGCGGCGCGCAGTTCCTCGACGCTGCCGTACGAGATGAAGTCCACGTGGCGGTTGTCCACGGCGTCCCCGAACGGCTCGCGGTACTTGGGTTCCCAGGTGAACGCCAGCGCGCCCAGGCTGCGGCCCGCGAAGCCGCGTTTGGCGGCCACGAAGCGGTGGCGGCCCGTGCCGGTGATGGCGAACTTCTTGGCGGCTTCCATGGCCTCGGTGCCGCTGTTGCACAGGAACACGCGGTCCAGGCCCTGGGGGAGCACGCCGACCAGCTCGGTCAGGAACTCGCTGCGGCGGTCGTTGGGCAGCGTCTGGGCCAGCACCATCAGTTTCGCCGCCTGGTCCTGCACGGCCTTCACGACGTCCGGGTGGCTGTGCCCGACGTTCGCCACGCCCGCCCCCACCATGCAGTCGATGTACGCGCGGCCGTGCTCGTCCCAGACCTGCGCGCCCAGGCCGCGTGTGATGACGACCTGATGCTTGTTGAACACGCCGCTGTCGTACTTCAGTTCGGCGTCCAGCCACTTGCTTTGCGTCATTCCCGTGTCCTCCTGAGCATTCCCGGACAGTGTACGTGCCCGGCGCCCACGCAGCCCGTCGCCATGCATAACTATGCGCGTTACGTCTGCAGCGGTGCCGGGCGGGGGGCGGGCCGGCGGGCGTTCATCAGCACCAGTCCGGAGAGAATCACGGCCACACCCAGCAGCGACAGCCCCGTGATGGGCTCCCCGGCCAGCGCGCCCCAGAACAGCCCCCAGATGGGCAGCAGGTACGTCACGGCGGTCGTCTGCGTGGGCGACACGCGCGCGAGCAGACGGTAGAACACCAGGTACGCCAGCCCGCTGCCCACCACGCCCAGCACGGCCACCGCCCCCCACGCCCGCACGGACACCTCGGCCGGGTGCGGGCCAAAGGCCGCGAACGGCAGCAGGAGCAGCGCGGACAGGGTGAGCTGCGAGGTCGCCACGCTGATGGGTTTCAGGCCGGCGGTGGTGCGCTTGGCGAGCACCCCGCCGATGCCGTAACTGAGGGACGCCATCAGGATCACGGCCACGCCCACCGCGGACGCCTGCCCGCCCTGCATGCCGCCCAGCACCGTGACCGCCACGCCCGCCAGGCCCAGCAGCACGCCCAGGCTCATGCGGGCGTGCAGCTGCGCGTCGCGCAGGCCCCAGGCGATCAGCAGCGTGAACAGCGGCGTGGTGGCGTTCAGGATGGACGCCACGTTGCTGCTCACCGTCTGCTCCCCGATGGCGAACATCAACCACGGGAAGGCGTTGTTCAGGGCCGCGACCAGCACCAGCAGCGGCCACGCCGACCGGGGTGGCAGCACGTCCCGGCCCAGGCGCAGCGCGGCGACCAGCACCAGTGCCCCGAACACGCTGCGCAGGAACGCCACCCACACCGGCGGGAAGTCGTGCCCCGCCCACTTGATCAGCAGGAAGGAAATCCCCCAGAACGCCGAGAGCAGGAACAGTTCGAACACGTCGCGGCGGGTCACGGCGTCACCAGGGGCAGGGAGGTGGGGGCAGGCACGCGCCCAGCGTACGCGCCGGCGTTACTCACGCCCGGACCCCAGGGCCGGGCGCAGCCGTGCCAGTGCGGGGGTCAGGGCGGGCCAGCCGTCCTCCTGCGTGGCGGCCGGAGCCCAGTTCTCCTTGCCGCTCCAGTGCTCGATCTTCAGGGCGTACACGCTGGTGCGCTTCAGGTCGGCGTCCGTGATGGGCCGCGTCTGCACGCCCACCCGCAGGTCCGGGAAGCAGCGTTCGGTCAGGGTGGTCAGGGCCTCGCGGGCTTCGTGCGGGTCGGTGAGCCGGTGCGCGCGGCCGAACACGATCACGCTGCGGTACTGCACGCTCAGTTCCAGGGGCGAGTTGCTGGGCAGCAGCTGCCCGATCTGCGAGACCTCCAGCGTGGCGCGGTGGCCCTGCCCGGTGTTGGCGCGCAGGCGGCCGGTGATGTTCGTGTGGTACACGATATCCCGCCGCTCCGGGCGGTAGGCGTACGCGAGCGGCGTGATGAACGGGAAGGCCTCGCCGTCGTCGGCCTGCCACAGCGTGGCGACCCGGGCGATCCGCTCCTGGAGCAGCAGTTCGGCGATCCAGCCCTCGTCCCGGCGGTTCTGCGGGCGGCGGCTCACGCTCATGTCCCGCTGCCGGGGGTCGTAGATGTCAGGGACGCGGGGGTGGGTGGACTCACTCATGCTGCTACGCTAGGGGTCAGGTGGCCCGCAAAGAAGCTCCACTTTCAGACGAGACCGGGGGTCCACTCCTGGACCTGCCGGTCTCCCTCACGCTGGACCGCACGGGCCCGGCGCTGCACGCGCAGCTGGCCCGGCAGCTCCGGGCGCACGTGCTCGGCGGGCGCCTGCCGGCCGGGTTCCGCCTGCCGGGGACGCGGCCGCTGGCGGCAGCACTGGGCGTCACGCGCGGCGTGGTGGCCGAGGCGTACGCCGCCCTGGTCGCCGACGGCACGCTGGAGGCCGTGGTCGGCAGCGGCACGCGCGTGCCGGCCGGCGCGGCGCAGTCCCCGGCACCCCGCGCGGCGCGGACCCCCGGATGGTTTCAGGCGGCGCCCCCCGCCCCGGTCAGCACCTTCCGCCCGGAAGCGGGCATCTTCTTCCAGCACGGCGTGACCACCGGCCTCACGCTGGACGCCCGCGCGTGGCGGCAGGCCTGGGCGCACGGCGCGGCGCGCTCCCTGACCGGCGAGTACGGGGACGTGCAGGGCGAACCGGACTTCCGCGCGGCCCTGGCGGCCTTCGCGGGCCGTTCACGGGGCCTGACAGCCGGCGCGGAGGACGTGACCGTGATCTCCGGCACGCTGCAGGGCCTGAACCTGATCGCGCGGGGCGTGCTGCCGCCCGCCTCCACGGTGCTGTTCGAGCACCCGGGGTACCAGGCGGCCCGGCAGGTGTTCCTGGACGCCGGGCACACGGTGCTGCCCCTGAAGGTGGACGAGGACGGCCCGGTCGTGACGCCGGACCTGCCCGCGGCGCGCCTGGTGTACGTGACCCCCAGTCACCAGTTCCCGCTGGGCGTGCGCATGAGCCTGCCGAGGCGGCTGGCCCTGCTGGAGTGGGCCGCGCGGCACGACGCGCTTATCGTGGAGGACGACTACGACAGCGAATTCCGGTACGGCGCGCCGCCCCTGCCGCCGCTGGCGGGCCTGGACGTGGGTGGTCACCGGGTGCTCTACCTGGGCACCCTGAGCAAGGTCCTCACGCCGGGCGTGCGGGTGGGGTTCGTGATCGCCCCGCCGGCCATCCGGGCAGCCCTGGTGCGGGAGCGCACGCTGCTGGACGCCGGCAGTCCGCTGCCCGTGCAGCACGCCCTGACATGGCTGCTCACGCACGGGGAACTGGACCGGCACATCCGCCGCTCGCGCCGCTGGCACGCCCAGGTGCGCGAGGCGCTCACGCGGGAACTGGCCGGCCTGGAGCCCCACGCGAGGCTGGGCGGGATCGAGGCCGGGCTGCACGTGTGCCTGCGCCTCTCCCCCGCCCTGCACGCCGGCGAGGTGCAGCAGGACCTGGCGCGGCGCGGCGTGCACGTGTCCACCCTGGACGCCTTCATGCCGGGAGACACGCCGCCGAACGCGCTGCTGCTGGGGCACGGCGGCCTGACCGCCACGCAGGCGGCCGGGGGTGCGCGCACGATCCGGGACGTGATCGTCGCGCGCGCCCCCGGCCGGTAAGTTCGCTCAGCGCAGGAAGCTGCCCTCGGCCTCCAGCCGGCGGACCCACGCGGCGATGATGTCGATGCAGGCCTTCACGTCGCGGGCGTCCACCATCTCGTTGGGGCTGTGCATGTAGCGGTTGGGAATGCTGACCACCGCGCTCGGCACGCCCGCGCCGGACAGGATCATGGTGTCGGCGTCCGTGAAGGTCAGGCGGGGGCTGGCGGTGACGCTGTAGGGAATGCCGTCCTGATCGGCGGCTTCCTTCATCTGCCGTAAGATCACCGGGCTGACCATCGCCCCGACCGTCAGGTTCGCGCCGCTGCCGAACGGCACCACGCCGTACTTCTCAGGTTTCACGCCGGGCTGCTCGGTCTCGTGCGTGACGTCCACGGCCACGCCCGCCACGGGCTTCACGCGGTACGTGGCGGTCTTGCTACCGTACGACCCGATTTCCTCCTGGCTGGTGCCCACCGCGACCACCCGGTGCTTCAGGTCGTGGCCCTTCAGGGCGCGCAGGGCCTCCAGGACCACGAAGCTGCCCACGCGGTTGTCCAGCGCGCGGCTCACGATCTTCTGGCCCACGGTCACGGTCGGCTGCTCGATCACCGCGACCGTGCCC
Organism: Deinococcus ficus; assembly: GCF_003444775.1. Taxonomy (NCBI): domain Bacteria; kingdom Thermotogati; phylum Deinococcota; class Deinococci; order Deinococcales; family Deinococcaceae; genus Deinococcus; species Deinococcus ficus. The sequence continues at coordinate 1,726,365 of NZ_CP021081.1, forward strand.
ACCGGAATCTGCGCGCGGGCCTCATCGGCAGTGAGGTCCAGGTCGATCCACAGGTCCTCCAGGCGGCTGGCCTTCTTGCGGTCCTCGTCGTCCATGACGTGAATGGCCTTCTTGCCGATCACGCCGATCAGGTCCCCGCCGGGCGCGAGCACGCGCACGCGCTGCCCCACCAGCACCTGCGGGTCCCAGCCGCCCAGCGGCAGCACGTGCAGGAAGCCCTTGTCGCCGATGTGGCTGACCATCAGGCCGATCTCGTCCAGGTGCCCGGTCAGGATGATCGCCGGGGCGCCCTCCGGGCCGAGTTCGGCGTACACGTTGCCGTAGTGGTCCTCATGGGTGCGGTCCGCGAAAGTGCGGGCTTCGTGAAGCCACACGTCCGCCGCGCGGCGCTCGAACCCGCTGGGCGCGGCCTGCGCGAGCAGACGGAACAGGAACTCCTGGTTGATGGCGCTGATCGGACTGTCGGTGGTCACCGCGCGAGTCTACGCCGCAGCGCGGGTATCCTGAGTGGGATGTCCCGCGTTCCGCCCGGCCTTCCAGACGACCCCGCCGCGCCGGACGTGCGGGTGAGCGTGCAGGTGCAGCACCTGCCGCAGCACAGCGTTCCAGGCCGGCAGCTGTTCACGTACGTGATCGTGATCGAGAACCACGCCGACGACACCTGGCAGGTCATGGCGCGCCAATGGTCCATCACGGACGGCGCGGGCCGCGTGACGGAGGTCGAGGGTGAGGGCGTGGTGGGTGAGCAGCCCATCATTCCGGCCGGGGGAAGTTTCACGTACGACTCGTTCGTGACGGTGGAGGCCACGCCGGGCCGCATGCGGGGCTGGTACACGCTGCGCAACGCCTGGGGGCAGGGCGCGCGGGTGCCGATTCCGGAGTTCCTGCTGGACGTGCCGGGCCAGCGGGTCCTGAACTGAGCGGGGGACGCGGGGCCCGCCGCGCGGCGTCTATGCTCCGCTGATGCTGACCGAGTCTGATCTGAGTGCGTTTCTGGCCTCGCCCGTGCCGGTGGTGGCGGTCACCGCCCGGCACGCGGGCGTGCGCAATGCGATGGCGGCGGGCTGGAGCATGCCGCTGAGCATGACCCCGCCCCTGTACGGCGTTCAGGTGGGCAAGGAGCGTGGCACCCACCCGCTGATCACGGGGAGTGGGGAGTTCGGCGTGAACTTCCTGCCGCTGGCGCGCGCCCGGACGGTGCATGGCGCCGGGTCCTTTCACCTGTACGACGGGGTGGACAAGTACGCCCGCGTGCCGCTGACCGAGCATCCGGACGCGCCGCTGGCGCTGGCGGAGGCGTTCCTGCACTACACCTGCCGGGTGGTGAACGTGGTGGAGACCGGCGACCATGACCTGTTCGTGGGCGAGGTGGTGCGGGTGCTCCGGGACCCGGAATTCTACGATGCGCAGGGGGTGTTCCGCGGGTCCGCGGCGCTGCACAACGGGCGGGGCCTGTACGTGGGCAGCGGGCAGGAACGGCTGGCCTTCCCGAAAGACCGTTACTGAGTTCGGCCGGCGGCGGCGACGACTGCGGCGCGGGCGGTCTCGTCACGGCCCCGGGCGACGTCCCGCACGCCCCGGCGCCCGAAGGCGTGCGCGAGGTCGCGTTCGGAGAGGCGCAGCACGGTGGGCCGGCCGTGCGGGCACGACCACGGCTGCTCGCAGGCGTTCAGGGCGGCCAGGATGCCCCGCCCGGCCGTCAGGGTGATCTCCCCGGCCTTCAGGGCGGGCGCGCAGGCGAGGCGGCCCAGCACGTCCCGGCGGGGGTCCGGGTGGTCCCCCAGGGCCGCTTCCACGATCAGTTCGTGCAGCCGGGGCACCGGCAGCGGCGCCAGGGTGGCGGGCAGGGTGCGCAGCCGGGCCAGGCCGGCGCCGAACGCCTCGATGGTCAGGCCCCAGGCGCGCAGCTCGGCGTCGCGTTCATGCAGGCGGGCGGTCTGGGCGGGGGTCAGGTGCAGCAGTTCGGGTTCCGGCAGTTCGTGGGGCGACGCGCTTCCCAGGTCGCGGGTGAACTGCTCGAACAGCGCGCGTTCGTGCGCGGCGTGGGCATCCACGATCCAAAGGTCGCCCTCGGCCTGCGCGAGCAGGTACAGGTCCTGGTACAGGCCCAGCAGTTCCAGCGCCGGGAAGGCCGGGTGCTGCGGGGCGTGCGCGGGGTCCGTGACGGGCAGCGGGGCGGGGGCGTGCCGGGCCAGCGGGTGCGCCGCGAGGGCCTGCGCCACGGCGTCCCGCACCCGGCCGGTCAGGGCGGGCAGGTCGGCCAGGGCCACGACCTGTTTCGCGGGGTGGACGTTGGGGTTGTGGTCCTCGGGGTTCACGGTGAGGTTCAGCACGCACAGGGGCGCCGCGCCGGCCGGAAGCAGTTCGGCGTACGCGTCGATCACGGCCTTCTCCAGTTCGGGTGGGGCGAGGATGGGCCGGCCGTTCACGCTGAGGTGCATGCGGTCGCGCCGCGCACGGGTGAGTTCAGGGCGGGACACGACGCCGGTCACGCCGGGGGCGTCCACGGGCAGCACGCGGTTGGCGTTCAGGGAGCCGTACACGCTGGCGACCGCGCCGCGGTGATCGGCGGGCGCGTGCGTGAGGCGCGCCTCGCCGTCCACCACCAGCCGCCAGTGAAGTTCGGGGTGGTGCAGCACGTACCGGGACACCAGCGCCGTGACCTCGCGAACCTCGGTGGGGGCGGGGGCCTGCGTGCGCCGCCGGGCGGGAAGTGCCGCGAACAGGTGCCGGACGGTCACGGTGGTGCCGGCCGGCGCGGACGCGCGGCGCACCGTCACCGTCTCCCCCTGGGCGTGCACCTCGGTGGCGCCCACCTGCGCGGCGGGGCGGGTGACGAGGTGCAGGTCGCCGGCCTGCGCCGCGGCCCACAGCGCCTCGCCGCGGAAGCCCAGGGTGGTCACGTGGTCCACGGCCTGCACGTCCGGGGCAAGTTTGCTGGTGGCGTGCCGCACGGGGGCCAGCGCGGCCGCCCCGGCGGGAATGCCGGCGCCGTTGTCGCGCACGCGGATCAGGGTCAGGCCGCCGCCGTCCAGGTCGATCTCCAGGCGGGTGGCGCCGGCGTCCAGGGCGTTCTCCACGAGTTCCCGCACGACGTCCAGCGGGCGGGACACGACCTCGCCCGCCGCGATCAGCCGCGCGACGTGGGCGGGGAGGACGTGAATGGTCATGTCGCGGGCAAGGCTAGCGCAGGGAGCGGGCCGGGACAGGGACGGAATTCACCACCGGCACGTCACCCCGCCGGGTCCGGGAGGATCTTGCCGGGGTTGAGCAGGCCGTGCGGGTCGAACAGGCGCTTGAGGTCCCGCATGACGTCCAGGGTATCCCCGTGCTCCTGCGCGAGGTACTTCTGCTTGTGCAGGCCGACGCCGTGCTCGCCGGTACAGGTCCCGCCGGCCGCCAGGGTGGCCTGCATCAGCTCGTCGTAGGTGGCGTGAATGGCGGCCCAGGTGGCGTGGTCGTCCGGGGGCGCGTGGAACAGCACATGGAAGTTCCCGTCCCCGACGTGCCCGACGAAACTGGTGTTCAGGCCGCGGTCCAGGCAGCGCTGGCGGGTGAAGTCCAGCACGTCCGGCAGGCGGTGCAGGGGCACGCAGGCGTCCGTGCTGAGCTGCGCGTGCCCGGGGTACTGGGCGCTCATGGCCGTGTAGGCCTTGTGGCGGGCCTCCCACAGGGCGCGGCGTTCCTCGGCGGCGGTGGCGGTGGCCACGTCCTGTGCGCCGGCGTCCAGGCACAGGGCGCGGCACACCTCCAGCGCGTCCTGCAGGGCAGCGGGGCTGGCGGCGGCCAGTTCGATCCACAGGGTCGGCTGCTCGGGGTACGTGCGGCCCAGGTGGCGGTTCACGGCGGCGATCATGGGCTCGTCCATCAGTTCCAGGCGTTCCGGGTTCAGCGCGGCGCCCATCACCAGCACCGCGCACTCTGCGGCCTCGCGGACGGTGGGGAACGTGCAGCGCAGCGCCAGCAGTTCCTCCGGCAGGGGCCACAGCCGCACGGTGAGTTCCGTGATGACGCCCAGGGTGCCCTCCGCGCCGATGAACAGGTGTTTCAGGTCGTACCCGGCGCTGGTCTTGCGGGCGCGGCTGCCCACCCGGATCATCCGGCCGTCCATCAGCGCGACCCGCATTTCCAGGACATTGTCGCGGGTGGTGCCGTACCGCACCGCGCCGGTGCCGCTGGCGTTCGTGGACGCCATGCCGCCAAGTGTGGCCTCCGCGCCCGGGTCCACCGCCCAGAACAGGCCGTGCCGCCGCGCCTGCCGGTTGAGTTCCGGGTAGGGCACGCCGGGCTGCACGGTCGCCTGGAACCCGCCCGGTTCGATGCCCAGCACGGCGTTCATGCCCGTGACGTCCAGCGACAGGCCGCCGTGGACGGGCACGATCTGGCCTTCCAGGCTGCTGCCCGCCGCGAATGGCGTGACCGGGAAGCGGTGCTGCCGGGCCAGGGCCAGGGCGTCCACCACGTCCTGTTCGCTGCGGGCGTGCAGCACGCCGTCCGGCAGGTGGAAGTCCAGGCGGCTTTCGTCCCGCGCGTGCGCCTCGCGCACGGCGGCGCTGACGCTGAAGGCTTCCCCGAACCGGGCGCGCAGCGCCGAGAGTGCCGTTTCCTGCATGCCTGATTGTGCACCCCGCACCCGCCGGCGGCCCGGTGCAGAATCAGGCATGTCCTCTCCCCTGCCCGGCCCGCCTGACCTGAACGCCCTGCTGAACCTCGCCGAGATCGAGGCGGCCGGGCGCGCGCGCATGACGCTGGAGGCCATGACGTACTACGCCGGCGGCGCGAACGACGAGCACACCCTGCGCGCCAACCGCGAGAGCTTCGCGCGGCTGAAACTGCTGCCGCGGGTGCTGGTGGACGTCAGTGAGATCGACACGCGCGCCGCGGTGCTGGGACAGATGCTGAGTTTCCCGGTGGGCATCGCGCCCAGCGCCATGCACGGCCTCGCCCACCCGGACGCCGAACTGGGCACCGCGCGCGCCGCCGCGCAGGCCGGCAGCCTGATGACGCTCTCCACCATGAGCACCAGCACCATCGAGGACGTCGCCCAGGCTGCGGCCGGGCGGCTGTGGTTCCAGCTGTACCTGTACCGCGACCGCGAGGTGAGCCGCGAGGTGGTCCGGCGGGCCGCGGCGGCCGGCGCGCGGGCGCTGGTCCTCACCGTGGACGCCCCGCAGCTCGGCCGGCGCGAGGGCCTGAAACGCCACCCCCTGTACCTGCCCGACACCCTCACCCTCCCCAACGTTGGGCCGCGCCGGCCCGGCACGGAGCACCTCACGCCCATCGACCATTTCAACAGCCTGCTGGACCCCAGCCTGTCCTGGCAGGACCTCGACTGGCTGCGCGGCGTGACGGACCTGCCCATCGTCCTGAAAGGCATTCACTCGCCGGCCGACGCGGAGCGGGCCGCGGAGCGCGGCTGTCACGTGTGGCTCAGCAACCACGGCGGACGGCAGCTCGACACCGCCGTGACGCCCCTGGACGTCCTGCCCGAAACCCGGCGCCGCGTCGGCGACCGCGCCGAGGTGTACCTGGACGGCGGCGTCACCCGCGGCACGGACCTCGTGAAGGCCCTGGCCCTCGGCGCGGACGCCGTGTTCCTGGGCCGGGCGGCGCTGTGGGGCCTCGCGGCCGGCGGGCAGGCCGGCGTGGAACACACCCTGGCCCTGCTGCACGACGAATTCCGGCTGGCGATGGCGCTGTGCGGCGTGACCCGCGTGACCGACCTGACCCCCGACCTGATCTGGCGAGAGTAAGGGGCGTCAGGGCCGGGGCAGCAGGGCGGCCAGCAGCGCGGGGGCGCGGCTGGCGGGCAGATGCCCGAGGATCACCAGGTCCGCGAGGCCGTGCACGGTGGCCCACAGGGCGTCCGTGAGGTCCGGCACGGGCCGGTCGGGCAGGCTGCCCTCCTGAATGGCGCGGGTGACCAGCGCGCGGCGCTGGTCGTGGCTGTGCTCGATGATCGGGGTGAGGGGGCTGGGCTGGCCGGGCGTGCAGATGGCCGGGTCGAAGATCAGCTGGAAGGCGTGGGGGCGGGCGGCGGCGTAGGCCACGTATGCCTCGCCGATGGCGAGAATGGCCTGCGCGGCCGTGGGCTGCCCGGAGGCCGCGGCCTCCTGAGCCTCGTTGAACTGCACGAGGCAGCGTTCGGCGACCGCCTGCAGGAGGTGCTGTTTGTCGGGGAAGTGATGGTAGGGGGCGGCGTGGCTGACGCCGGCGTGCCGGGCGATCTCGCGCAGGCTCAGCGCCGCGGCGCCCTGCGCGTCGAGGATCTCGTGGGCGGCGTTCAGGAGGGCCTCGCGGAGCTGGCCGTGGTGGTAGGTCTTCTCGCGGGTGCCGGGGCCAGCCGATCTTGACATCGGCAACATCCTAGATTAACTTGACACTGTCAAGAATCCAGGCACCGTTAACATCCCCCGGAGGCTTCCCCGTGCGCACCCTTGTCATCCTCGGCCACCCCAACCCCGACAGCTACTGCGCCGCCCTCGCCCGCAGCTACGCCGACAGCGCCCGCCAGGCCGGCGCGCACGTGGACCTCCTCGACCTCTCCTCCCTTCACTTCGATCCCCACCTCCACGGCGGCTACCACGCCGACCAGCCCCTGGAGCCCGACCTGCAGCGCGCCCAGCAGCTGATTCGGCAGGCCGACCACCTGTGCCTCGTCACCGCCACCTGGTGGAGTTCCATGCCCGCCCTGCTCAAGGGCTTCATCGACCGCGTCTTCCTGCCCGGCTTCGCGTTCCGCTACCGGCCCGGCCGGATGCTTCCCGAACAGCTTCTCCGGGGCCGCAGCGCGCGCGTGATCGTCACCACCGACACCCCACCTCTGCTGCTGCGCACCCTGCTGGGCGACCCCACCCTGCGCAGCCTCAGCCAGGGCGTGCTCGCCTTCTGCGGCTACCGCGTCCGCAGCACGCGGCTCGGGCCCATTCGCGGCAGCAGCGACATGCAGCGCGCCGCCTGGCTGGACCGCACCGCCCGGCTGGCCCGGCAGGACCACGCCAGACGAGCCGCCCGGCCCGCCCTCGCCTGAGCGCAGCAGGCCACAGCAGGCGCAGCGTCAGGCCGGAAGTTCCGCGCCCTCGCGCAGTTCACGCTGCCAGGCGTGCAGCAGTTCCAGCGCCTGCATGGGCGTGAGGCGCCCCAGGTCCAGCGCGGCGAGTTCCCGCACGAGTTTCCGGTCGTCGCCCTGGGTGTTCAGCGCGGTGAGCAGCTTGCCGGCGCGCGCCACCACCGGCGCGGGCAGGCCGGCCAGCCGGGCGACCTCCACGCCGTAACTCTGCCGGGCGGCGCCGGGAATCACCTGGTGGTAGAAGGTCAGGCCCTGCCGCTCGTCCTCCTCGGCGGCCACGTGCAGGTTCACGAGGCCGGGCAGGTCGTTTTCCAGGCGCGTGAGCTCGAAGTAGTGCGTGGCGAACAGGGTGTGCGCGCCGGTGGTGTGCAGGTGTTCCAGGGCCGCCTGCGCGATGGCGAGGCCGTCCAGGGTGCTGGTGCCGCGCCCGACCTCGTCGAGGATCACGAGGCTGCGGCGGGTGGCCCCGTGCAGGATGGCGGCCAGTTCGTTCATCTCGACCATGAACGTGCTGCGCCCCCCGGCGAGGTCGTCGGAGGCGCCGATGCGGGTGTGGATGGCGTCGTACACGGGCAGCTCGGCGTGATCGGCAGGCAGGAAGGACCCGATCTGGTGCAGCAGGGCGCACAGGGCCACGGTGCGCAGGTAGGTGCTCTTGCCGGCCATGTTCGGACCGGTGAGCAGCAGGGCGTGCCGGGTGTCGTCCAGGTGCGCGTCGTTGGGCACGAACGGCGCGGCGCTGGCGTGCTCCACGACCGGGTGCCGCGCCTGCGTCAGGCGGGCGTGGGCACTGGCGGTCTGGGGTCTCACCCAGCCGCGCTCGGCGGCAAGCTCCGCCAGGGCGCCCAGCACGTCCAGGTCCGCCAGGGCCCCGGCGGCTTCCAGCAGCGCCTCGGCGTGCGCGCCCAGGGACGCGCGCAATTCCGTGAACACCTCCGTCTCCAGTCGGGCGGCAGCGGCGTCCAGGCGCGCGATCTCCCGCTCCCGTTCGCGCAGGTCCGGGCGGGTGAAGCGCGCGCGATCCTTCAACGTGGCGATCTGGCGGTAGTCGGCGGGCACCTTGCCCAGGTGCGGGCCGGTCACCTCCAGGTAGTAGCCGAACACGTTATTGAACCCCACCTTCAGGCTGCCGATCCCGGTCCGCTGGCGTTCGCGGGTTTCCAGGTCCGCCATCCAGGCGCGGTGCCCCAGGGACTCGGCGCGCAGGGCGTCCAGTTGGGCGTGGAAGCCCTCGCGGATCAGGTCCCCGTCGCCCAGGCGCAGGGGCGGGTCGTCCACCAGGGCCGCGCGGATCTGCGTCACCACGTCCGGCAGGCCGCCCAGCCGCGCACGCACGGCGCCCAGCAGCCCATCCTGCCCGGAGAGCAGCGCCACCGCTTCCGGCAGCAGGTCCAGCGTGCGGGCCAGGGCCGCCACCTCGCGCGGCGTGGCGCGGCCGGTGGCGACGCGCGCCGCGAGACGTTCCAGATCGTGCGCGCGGTACAGCAGCGCCCGCACGCCCCCCCGCAGGTCCGGGGTGCGGGTCAGGCCCTCCACGGCGTCCAGCCGGGCGCGGATGCTCAGCTCGTCGAGCAGCGGCGCCCGCAGCCACGCCCGTAGGCGCCGGCGCCCCCCGGCGGTGCGCGTACCGCCCAGGACGTCCATCAGCGTCAGGCCCTGCGGGGACTGCGCCTGGAAGACCTCCAGGGCACGCACGGCGGCGTCCGGGAGGCGCATGTGCGCGCCCGGCTCGAAGCGCACCACGCGGCGCACCATCTCCAGGTGCCCCTGCTGCGTCACCCGCGCGTAGCCCAGCACTGCGCCGCATGCGCGGAGCAGCGCCGGGGTGCCCAGCGTGCCCGGCACGTCCCCCAGCACGGTGGACAGCTCGGTGCGGGCGGCCGCCTCCTCGAAGTTCGCTGGGGACAGCATGACCGGAAACCGCGCTTGAAAGTCCGCGAGCAGCGCCGCGTTCCCCGACAGTTCCGGCGCGAGCAGCACCTCCCGCGCGCGGTGCCGCGCCAGTTCGTCATACAGCGCGGTACGGGTGTGGAAGGCCGCGCAGCGGAACTCCCCGGTGCTGACGTCCAGCAGCGCCAGCGCGTACCCGTCCCCCGTGGCGACCGCCGCCAGGAAATTCTCGTCCGCCGTCAGGTGCCGCTCCTCCGTGACGGTGCCAGGCGTGAGCAGCTGCGTCACCTTACGGTCCACGAGTCCCGCCCCGGGCTCCTCCACCTGATCCGCCACCGCCACCCGCACGCCCTGCGCAAGCAGCCGCTCCACGTGCTGGTCCAGCGCCCGCACGGGAATCCCGGCCATCGGCGTGCTGAAATCCTTGCTGCTCTTGTGCGTCAGCGCCAGGCCCAGCAGCCGCGCGCAGCGTTCGGCGTCCTCACCGAACGTCTCGTAAAAGTCGCCCACCTGAAACAGCAGCAGGAAATCCGCGTGCTCGTCACGCAGCGCCACGTACTGCTCCAGCATCGGGGGAAGCGCGCCCCGCCCGGTGCCCTTCAGGACGCTCTGTGCCCCACCAACAGCCATACCCTCCAGCATACCGGGCCGCCGCAAACGCACACTGTCACGCGAAACGGGGTTGAAGGCACGTGGTCATGGAGGTGGCAACGCAGGTTCAGACGCCCCACTGAATTCAGGTTCTGACCTTCAGCGTAGGGACGCGACTTCAGGGCGGTCAGGAAACAATCTATGGTCCTCAGTGAAAGCGCAGGCGTGTACCACGCACCCCTTCAGAATCGAATCCAGGGGCTGAGGGCACGACGAGCGACCCCGAGGTGTGGCTGGGGCGCAGCGGCGTTCCCCGGAACAGGAGTCGACGTGTCCCCGAAATCTCTTCCGGAGGACACGCCGTTGTGGGTCGGGTTCGGTGCAGACGGCGGGGGCGGACTGGGGTTACAGGTCGCAGCCGAGGGCGCGGAGGAGGTCCAGTTCGCTGATGGGTGGCGTCGGCCGTGCGCAGGGGGGGACGGGGCGACGGCGGCGGGTGAACAGTTGACGGATCAACGAACGCATGGAGCACCTCCTTGTCTGATGTGAGAAATATCCTACATGAAGATGTCTTAACTTTTTGTCACTGTCCTGACTTTTCGGCCAGCCGCCGCCGTCCCGTACGCTGGGGGCATGTCCCGCCGCCGCCTGACCCCCGACGAGATCGCCGCCCAGCTGCCCGAGGCGTGGACCGCGCACGACACGTGGCTGGAGCGCACCCTGACCTTTCCCACATACCGGGCGGGCCTGGAGTGCGCGGTGAGGATCGCGGAGCACGCTGAGGCGGTGGACCACCACCCGGACCTGCTGCTCGGGTACCGGGTTCTCACCGTGCGGTACACCACGCACGACCGGGGCGGCGTGACCAGTCACGACGTCGCCGGCGCCGCGTTCGTGAACGGTCTGCTCGGGGCGGCCGGGTGAGCCTGCCCCGTGAGGAGTTCACGCTGGGCGCGCTGGACTGGGCGGCTTTCCCGGCGTTGCGGCAGCACGAGATCACCCTGACGGCCACGGCGGCGGACCTGGACGATATGGGGCACGTGAACAACACGGTGTACCTGGGGTGGTGCGAGGCGGTCGCCCGCGCGCATGCGGCCAGCCAGGGCATGGACACGCCGGCGCTGATGGCGCTGGGGGCGGTGCCGCTGGCGCGGCAGCACACCATCCGGTATCTGCGCCCCGCGCTGCTGGGTGACAGCGTGCGCGTGCGGACGCTGCTGCTGAATCACAGTGGCCCCCGCAGCACGCGCGTGTACACCGTGGACCGCCTGGGTTCCGGGGAACCGGAGCGGCTGGCGGAGTGCCGCACCGACTGGGTGTGGGTGGACCCGGCCACCGGCCGCCCGAAGCGCGCGCCGGTGGAGGTCGCCCGGCGTTTCGGGCTGGCGTGACCCCTCCGCCCGGGGCGACGGGTTACAGGGGGCGCAGAATCGCGCGGGCGGGCGCGCCGTCCGCACCGTGCAGGGGCAGCGGCAGGCAGGTCAGTTCGTAGTGGCCGTCCGGGACGCCGTGCAGGTTCAGGCCTTCCAGGATCAGTGTGCGGGTTTCGCGGCAGGCGTGGTGGGCGTCCAGGGTCTTGCTGTCCAGGGGGTCCACGCTGGGGGAGTCCGTGCCGATCAGGCGCACGCCGCGCCGCGCCGCTTCGCGGATGAAGGCGGGCGTCAGGGCGCGGAAGTCGGTGGGGAAGGTGGCCCAGTGGGCGGGCTGGCCGGTGTTCAGCAGCAACCGTGGGGGCAGGGTGGCCGGGAGGTTGCGCAGCGCGGCGGCGTCCACGGCGTCCGTGCCGTACACGGTGAGCACCTGGCAGGGCCCGACGTACACGTCCAGGGGCAGTTCGTGCAGTCGGGCGCCGGCGTCGTCGTAGTGCCAGGGGGCGTCCACGTGCGTGCCGGTGTGCGTGCTGGTGCGCAGGATGCCGGTGTTCACGCTGTCTCCGGCATCGATGCGCATGCCGGGGTCCACGGTGAAGTCGGCGTCGCCGGGCCAGTTCGGGTGGCCGGGCGTGAGGGTGCGCGAGATGTCCAGCAGCGTCATGCGGGCAGTGTACCCACCCGGCGTTCCCTCCGGCTGGCCGGGCGCTAGCCTGCGCGCATGACCGGTTCCGCGCCTCCCTTCCCCCCCGCCCTTCCGGACGATCCGCAGCGTGCCTGGGCGTACCGACCGGCCTCTCCCCTGCCGGGCGTGCCGGGCGGGCCGCTGTCGGGCCTGACCTTCAGCGTGAAGGACCTGTACGGCGTGCCCGGCTGGCCGCTGGGGGCGAGCACGCGCGCGCCTGTCCCGGACCCCGGCGAGAGCGTGCTGGTGCGCCGGCTGCTGGACCTGGGCGCGGCGGCAGTGGGCAAGACGCACCTGCACGAGATCGCGCTGGGGATCACCGGCCTGAACGGCTCTGGCGGCACGGCGCACCCGGCCGATCCGGAGCGGGTGCCGGGCGGCAGCAGCAGCGGCGCGGCCGTGAGCGTGGCGCTGGCGCAGGTGGACTTCGCGCTGGGCACGGACACGGGCGGCAGCATCCGCATTCCGGCGGCGTGGTGCGGCGTGACCGGGTTCAAGCCCACGAAACGCCACCCGGCGTGGAGCACGGAGGGCGTTCTGCCCCTGTCGTGGACCTGCGATCACGCCGGGCCGCTCGCGCGGGACGTGCGGACGGTGGTGCGCGTGCACGAGGCCCTGACCGGGCAGCGCGTGTCAGCGCGTGACTGGGCGGGGGTACGGGTGGCCCTGTGGCTTCCGGACGGCTGGGTGGACGACGCCGTGCACGCGGCGGTGCGGGCCTTCGCCGCCGACCTGGAGGGCGGGGGCGCGCAGGTCACGCGGGTGGAGTTGCCGGAGATGTTGGACGCCTACACCCCCATCGTGATCAGCGAGGCCGCGCAGGTGCACGCCGAGGCGCTGCGACTGGAGGACCCGGGGTTCCTGCCGTTCACGCTGGCGACCCTGCGGCAGGGCGCGGCACTGGAACCCGCCGAGGTGCAGGCGGCCTTCGGGCGGCGCGAGGAGTACCGGGCCCGGCTGGACGGCGTGTTCACGGCCTTCGACGTGCTGCTCGCGCCGGCTGTGCCCACCCCGCCGCCCCTGGCCGGGCAGGACGAGGTGGAGCTGCGGGACGGTCGCCTGCCCCTGCGCCGCGCGGCGCTGCGCCTGACCGCGCCGTTCAGCCTGCTGGGCCTGCCCACGCTGGCCGTGCCCGCCGCCACGCCGTTCGTGGGCGTGCAGCTCGTGGCGCCGCAGGGCCACGACGACCGCCTGCTCGGGCTGGGCCTGGGCCTCCAGCGCGCGGAGGACGTCAGGTCCGGTTCATGAGCCCGGCCTACGCTCGGGCATGCCCGCCCGCCGCCTGTTTCCCCTCCTGGCCCTGACGCCCCTTCTCAGCGGCTGCGCGCTGCTGGGCGCGGAGCTCACGCCCGTCACCGCGCTGGAACGTCAGCTGAACGGCACGTTCGAGGGCTACGCCACGGGAGTGACCGGCCGCGTCCCCTACCGCCTGACGCTCGTGTACACGCAGCGCAGCGCCCAGGCGACCGGCGTGCTCCTGAACCTGCAAAGCCGCAAGGCGTACTCCGTCACCGGGCGCTTCACGTGGGGCGGGCAGAGCGGAAGCCTGGACCTGAACGGCTACGAGGGCAGCGCGTGGCGCGCCACCTTCCGCGGTGAGATGACGGCCGGGCAGGTCACCGGCCGCCTGAACAGCGTCGTGCTGGGCCGCGAGGTGCTGCCTTTCAACCTCACCCTGAACCGCGTGACGGACCTGGAGCGCGCGCCGTAAGCCCGCCCCGGTACCATGCGGGCCTGATGACCCGCGCCGCCCGCCTGCCCCTCAGTGCCGTCCTGCTGCTCACGGCCACCGCCTGCGTGCCCGCCCCGCAGGTCCAGCCGGTGGAGGTCTGGGAGGGGCACGCCCAGGTGCTCCTGACCCGGCAGCAGTACCGCCTGACCTTCACCGTGAACGGCGGCACCCACGACCTCAGGGGCACGCTGGAAAACCTCTCCAGCCGCGACCGCTTCCTGGTCGCCGGGACCGCCCTGCCCGCCGGGGACGGGCGTGAGGTCAGCATGACCGTCACCGCGCAGGACGGCGTGCGCCTGAACGCGTCCATTCTGGGCTTCGGGTTCACGAACCTCAGCCTCAAGGCGAACGCGGTCCTCAGCGCCCGGCAGACCGGGCGGACCATGACCGGGAAACTCAACGTGAACGGCCTGGGCTATCCCATCACCCTCACCCGCGTGCAGTAACCCGCCCCTGGTACACTCTCCCCTGTTCGCCGGCCCCCGCGCGGGGCGGGCGGGAAAGGCCCCGGGATCCCCCCGTCCGGCTGAGAGGAGGCAGGACATGAAAGCGACCGTCGTGACCTACGGCTGTCAGATGAACGAGTACGACACGCACCTCGTGGAATCCCAGCTGGTGTCCCTGGGCGCGGACCTGGTGAGCAGCGTGGACGAGGCGGACTTCGTGCTGCTGAACACCTGCGCGGTGCGCGGCAAACCCGTGGAGAAGGTCCGCAGCCTGCTGGGCGACCTGCGCAAGGTCAAGGCGCAGCGGCCCCTGGTGGTGGGCATGATGGGCTGCCTCGCGCAGCTCGAAGAAGGCCAGCAGATGGCCCGCAAGTTCCAGGTGGACGTCCTGCTCGGCCCCGGCAGCCTGCTGGACATCGGCGCGGCGCTGGAAAGCAACGAGCGCTTCTGGGGCCTGCAGTTCAAGGACGAGCTGCACGCCCACATCCCGCCCGCCCCGACCGGGAAGCTGCAGGCGCACCTGACGATCATGCGCGGCTGCGACCATCACTGCACGTACTGCATCGTGCCCACCACCCGCGGCCCCCAGGTCAGCCGCCACCCCGACGACATCCTCCGGGAACTCGACAGCCTCCTCGCGGCCGGCGTGCAGGAAGTCACGCTGCTGGGGCAGAACGTGAACGCCTACGGCGTGGACCAGGGCGCCAGACTCGCCGGGTACCCCACCTTCGCCGAACTGATCCGTATGGTGGGCCGCAGCGGCGTGCAGCGCGTGAAATTCACCACCAGCCACCCCATGAACTTCACCGAGGACGTCGCCGCCGCCATCGGCGAGACGCCCGCCATGTGCGAATACATTCACCTGCCCGTGCAGAGCGGCTCCAACCGCGTGCTGCGCCGCATGGCCCGCGAGTACACCCGCGAGAAGTACCTCACGCACATCGAACAGATCCGCCGGCACGTCCCCCACGCCGTGCTCGCCACGGACATCATCGTCGGCTTCCCCGGCGAGACCGAAGAGGACTTCCAGGACACGCTGAGCCTGTACGACGAGGTCGGGTACGACAGCGCGTACATGTTCATCTACAGCCCCCGCCCCGGCACGCCCAGCTACACGCACTTCCAGGACCTGCCGCGCGAGGTGAAAACCGAACGCCTCCAGCGCCTGATCGTCAAACAGAAGGAATGGAGTGCGCGCAAGAACGCCGCGAAGGTCGGCACCGTGCAACAGGTCCTGCTGCGCGGCGACGCGCACGACCCCGCCTTCCTGGAAGGCCACACGAGCGGCAACCACCCCACCGTCGTGCCCAAGGCCCTGGGCGCCGACCGGCCCGGCATCTACCCCGTGCGGATCGGGCACGCCACGCCGCACATGATGTACGGCACCCTGCTCGGCCCGGACGGCCAGCCCCTCCCGGAGCTCCCGCGGCACACGCCGGAAGCCGCCGCGCTCAGCAGCCCCCTCCAGATGGCCTGACGGACCCACGCCTCGTGAGGGCCGTCTTCATTCATTTGCTCTGCCCTCACGAACCTTCAAGACCATCATCACCGGGCGGTCAGATTCGCACGGCACAGTGAGAGGCATGAAAAAGATGCTGCTCGCCGCCATCAGCATGACCGGACTCCTCGCCAGCTGCGGAGGAGGCTTCATCTCCGCGCCCGTGGACGTCACGGCCGTGAACGGCTTCACCTCCAACTGGACCCGCACGAACAGCCAGGGCCAGCAGGAGTACATCATCTGCGACGACCGCGACACGACCGTCACGATGGACGTGAGCTGGACGGGACCCCTCGCCAAACTGGACGCCTACTTTGACGGCGCCCAGGGCACCCGCTTCCCCGAAGGGAAACTTCAGACCACCGGCTGGTTCGCTCCGGACACCAGCGGGCGCGACACGTTCACGTACACCTTCGGCCCGGGCATGGCGCCCCTCAAGACGAGCAGCGGCGTGAAGGCGCAGGCCATCGTCATCAACCCCGTACAGAAGGGCACCACCTTCGTCACGGTCACGGGCTACAACCCGGACGGCCAGGCCGACAGCGTGCAGGCCCCCGGCGGCATCCCCGTGTACGACTGCGGCGCCCTGTAATCCACCAATCAAGTGAGAGCCGCTCCCGTGGGGCGGCTCTCCTTCCGGCTTCATCGAGACTCAGGTTTGGCTTTTGGCGCGTTCGGCGTCGTACTGGGCGAAGGTTTTGCCCTCCTGCGCGAGTCGGCGCAGCAGGGGGGCGACTTCCAGGCCGTGACGTTCCAGGGTCTGGACGACGGTGGTCAGGCCCTGTTCGCTGGCGTAGTGCATGGGCCCGCCGCGGTAGGCGGGGAAGCCGTACCCGTAGGTGTAGATGGTGTCGATGTCGCTGGCGCGCAGCGCGATGCCTTCTTCCAGGATGCGGGCGCCCTCGTTCGCCAGGGTGGCGGTCAGGCGGGCGATCAGGTCGTCCTGCGTGGCCTCGCGCGGCTGGACGCCCTTCTCGGCGCGGTACGCCTGGATGAGGTCGTCCACGGCGGGGCTGGGGACGGGCGTGCGGCTGCCGTCGGGGTAGTCGTACACGCCGGCGCCGGTTTTCTGCCCTTTGCGGCCCAGCTGCACGACCCGGTCCACCCAGTCGTCGGGCATGGGTTGCCCGGCGCGTTCCGCAGCGGCGCGGCGGGCCATGTACCCGATGTCGAGGCCGGCCATGTCGCTCATGGCGTAGGGGCCCATGGGGAGGCCGAGGGCGTTCATGGCGGCGTCCACGGCCTGCGGGGTGGCGCCTTCCAGCACGGCCTTGCTGGCCTGTTCGCGGTAGGCGTACAGCATGCGGTTCCCGACGAAGCCGTTGCACACGCCGACGACCACGCCGACCTTGCCGATGGTGCGGGAGAGTTTGAGGCTGGTCGCCAGGACGCTGTCGCTGGTCCTGTCCGCGCGGACGATCTCCAGGAGTTTCATGATGTTCGCGGGGCTGAAGAAGTGCAGGCCGATCACCTGCTCCGGGCGGGAGGTGACGGCGGCGATCTCGCCCACGTCCAGGGTGCTGGTGTTCGTGGCGAGAATCGCGCCGGGTTTGGCGACGGCGTCCAGGCGCGTGAAGATGTCCTTCTTCACGGCCATGTCCTCGAACACCGCCTCGATGATGAGGTCGGCGTCCCCGAGGTCGTTCATGCTCAGGGTGGGGGTCAGGAGGTCCAGGCGCTTCTGCACGTCCTCGAGCTTGAGGCGGCCCTTGGCGGCGCTGGCCTCGTAGGTTTTGCGGATGGTGTTCAGGCCGCGGTCCAGGTTCTCCTGCGCGGTTTCCACGATGGTGACGGGAATGCCGGCGTTCAGGAAGTTCATGGCGATGCCGCCGCCCATGGTGCCGGCGCCGATCACGCCTACGCGGCGGATGTCGGTGGTGGGGGTGGTCTTGTCCAGGCCGGGAATCTTGGCGGCCTCGCGTTCGGCGAAGAACATGTGCCGCATGCCGCGGGACTGGGGGCTGTCCTTGGCCTGCACGAACTTCACGCCTTCCTCGGCGTGGCCTTCATTGAAGGGCGTGCGGGTGGCGAGGTCCACGAGGTCCACGATGAACTGCGGCGACAGCTGGCCGCGGTGCGTTTTCCTGATGCTCTGCCGGGCCGCCTCGATCGCTTCGGGGTCAGGCTGCGCGGGGCGCTCGCTGATGCGGGGCAGGGGGCGCACGTCCGCCACGCGCCGCGCGAAGGCGACGGCGCCCGTGAGCAGGTCGCCCTCGACGATCTCGTCGATCAGGCCCAGGTCGCGGGCCGGCGCGGCGCCGACCGGGGTGCCGGACAGGATCAGGTCCAGGGCCTTTTTCACGCCCACCACGCGGGGCAGGCGCTGCGTGCCGCCCGCCCCGGGCAGCAGGCCCAGTTTCACTTCCGGCAGGCCGACCTTGGCGCCGGGCGTGGCGACGCGGTAGGTGCAGCCCAGCGCCAGTTCGAACCCGCCGCCCAGGGCGGTGCCGTGCAGGGCGGCCACGGTGGGCTTGGGGAAGGCGTCCAGTTTCGCGATGGTGCCGCGCAGGTCCGGCGCCTGTTCGCGCGGGAGGTTGAAGGTGCGGATGTCCGCCCCGGCGATGAAGGTGCGGCCTCCGCCGATGATGACCACGGCCTTCACGGTGTCGTCGGTCGCGGCGGCGTCCAGGCCGGCCTTGAGGCCCTCGGGGACGCCGGGTGAGAAGGCGTTCACGGGCGGGTTGTCGATGGTCAGGATCAGGACGTCGCCGTCTCGGGACGTGCGGATCAGGTGGGGGGTGGGGTCGGTCATGGGGGAACCTCCGGGCGGGGCGGGGGGACGGGGGCGGAATCGGGCCCATGGTTCCATGCGCGCCCGGGTTGCCGCAAACGGCGGGTGGGACGGGGCCGCAACTGCGGGCGGAACAGGGGCGGAGGCGCGGCCAGAGCAACTGGCCGCGCCTCCTTTTGCCCCTGCCGGGTTTACTGCGTGAACAGGCGCAGCAGCGGGCGCCACCAGGGGATCATCAGCAGGGTGAGCAGCATGGCGATGCCGGTCCAGGAGGCCGCCGCGCGGAACTTTGCGGCGTCGCCCTCGGCGCGTTTGCTCAGGCTGTTCGCCAGGGTGGCGGCCACGGCGATCAGCACGCCCACGCCCAGGTGCTCCCACTGAAACGACGGGCGGCTGGCGTCCGCGAAAACGGGGATGCGCTGCATGCCCGTCACGGCGAAAAGCAGCAGGCCCAGCAGCAGCTGAAGGTGCACGGCGCTCATGAACGACGCGACCGAGCGGCGCTCGGCGGCGGTGAAGACGCGGTTGCCGCCCAGGCCGGGCAGGGTGCGGACCAGGGCGATCACGCCCAGGATCAGCACCGCCCAGCGGACGAGGTTATGCAGGGTGAGCAGGGCCAGGAACATGACTCACAGCGTACCGCAGCGGCGTTGGTGACGCAGCCCTCACTCCGCGCCGGGCTCGTCCGGCAGTTCCAGCGTGAACGGCGTGGTCAGGCCCAGGTCGGCCGTTTCCCGCGCCACCTGCGGCACGTGCGAGAGCGCCAGCACCGCCCGGTAGGTGCGCAGCGCGAGGTCGCGGTCGCCCTGCGCGTCCCGCACCTGCCCCAGCCGGGCCAGGACCAGGCCCGGCAGGCTGCGCGGCTGGTCGTCCGTGAGGGCGTGCGCGGCGCGTTCCAGCAGCGTGCGGGCCGCCGCGAGGTCCCCGACCGCGAGGTAGATGCTGGCGGCCGCGGCGTCCAGTTCCGCCCTGGGGGTCACGCGGTCGCCGGTCTCGCGCGTCAGGGCTTCGAGCAGGGCATTCAGGTCGTCCTCGTCGCGCAGCTGCCAGGCCCGGTCGGCCAGGGCGCGCACGCGGCTGAGTTCGCCGGGGGCGGCGGCGTGCAGGTCGGCCAGGGCCGCGCCGGGCAGGCGGTCCAGCAGGCCCGGCAGGTCGTCCAGCGCGGCGATCACGGTGCCGGTCTCGCCGGTCAGCCGCGCGGCGAGTTCGTCCAGCCGCCGGGCGTGCCAGCGGGTGCCGGGGCCCTCGTCCAGGCGGTCTTTCAGGGTGGCGTGGTAGGTGCGGGCGGCGTCGAGCAGCGCGGGGATGCGGGCGGCGGTGAGGGGCGCGGTGAGCTCGTCCGCGAAGGCCTGTTCGGCGCGGGCGGCGTCGCGCATGCGCTCGCGGCCCTGCGGGTACTGCTGCAGGTACGACTGCAGTTCGGCGTGTTCGGCATCCGCCCAGGCCCAGTCCGCCGTGAAGCCCTCGCGGATGGCGATGCCGGCGGCGGGCAGCGCGTCGCGCAGGGGGTGGTCCGGGTCGGGGCCACTGGCCCACAGCACCTCGCGCACGTTCCGGGCCCGCAGCAGTTCCACCACGGTGCCCGCGTTGAACTGCGGCTGCAGGCGATACAGGTCCCCCAGATCCGGGAACAGGGTGAGGGTCGGGCGGTCGGGCGTGGGGGCGTCGGTCACGCGCCGAGCTTAGCGCCGCGCCGCCTCACCTCGCCCCGGAACGGCCGGGGGGGTGGGTCAGGCGGTGCCGGCGGCCTTGCTGGCGTTCAGCCGCACGACGTCCGTGACGCTGGGCACGCGGCGGATGGCGCTGGTGATGCCCAGCAGTTCGGTGTTGTTGCGCACGCTGACGCGCAGGTAGATGTGCGCGATCTCCTCCACGCTCACGGCCGCCTCGATCTTCAGCGGGCTGACCTTCATGCGGGTCAGGACGCCCAGCACGTCGGCGAGCAGGCCGCTGCGGTCGCGGGCGATGACGTCCAGGTCGGCGGTCATGTGGCCGCCCTCGGTGGCGCTCCAGGAGGCCGCCACGCAGCGTTCCGGTTCGTCTTTCAGCAGCCGGATCATGTTGGGGCAGTCGATGCGGTGAATGCTGACGCCGCGCCCGCGGGTGAGGTAGCCCATGATCAGGTCGCCGCGGATGGGCGTGCAGCAGTTGCTGAGTTTGGTGGTGGTGGTGAAGCCCTCCACGTACACGCCGCCCGGCGTGGGTTCCTGGGGGCCCTGGCGGCGGCGGGGGCTGGGTTTCTGCTCCTCGGCGAGGCTGGGGGACAGGATGCGGGCCACGACGGCGGGGGTGGTCTTGCCGGCGCTGAGGGCGTGGTACAGGTCGTCCGGGTTGCGGCTGCCGAGGAGTTTCTGGGTGGCTTCTTCCAGCAGTTTGGTGCGCATGAGCTGCCGCACGGCCATCTGGCGCTTGCGCAGGTAGCGTTCCAGCAGGTCGTGGCCGCGCTTGAGGGCTTCCTCGCGTTCCTGGGTGCGGAAGTGGTGGCGGATTTTCGCGCGGGCGCTGCGGGTCACGGCGAAGTTCAGCCAGTCCTTGCTGGGCCGGCCGTTCTTGCTGGTGACGATCTCGACCATGTCGCCGTTGCCAAGTTTGTGGCTCAGGGGCACGATGCTGCCGTTCACGCGGGCGCCCACGGTGGTCTCGCCGATGCGGGTGTGAATGTGGTACGCGAAGTCGATGGTGGTGCTGCCGGCCGGGAGGCTCACGGCCAGGCCCTTGGGCGTGAAGACGCGCACGCGCTGGGAGAGGATGTCGGTCTTCACGGCGTCCAGGTAGTCGGACGCGTCGTTGATCTCATTCTGAAGTTCGCGCAACTGCGCGATCCAGTTCTCGCGGTCCTTCTGGGCCAACTGGGCGCCCTGCTTGTACATCCAGTGGGCGGCCACGCCGAACTCGGCGACCTCGTGCATGCGCCGGGACCGAATCTGCACCTCGATGGGCTGCCCGCTCTGGCTGATCACGGTGGTGTGCAGGGACTGGTAACCGTTGGGTTTGGGCACGGCGATGTAGTCCTTAAAGCGGCCTGGCAGCGGCGTCCACATGCTGTGCACGATGGACACGGTGTGGTAGCAGATGCGTTTCTCGCGGGTTTCCTCGGCGCGTTCGCGGCGGCTCTCGTCGGTGCCTTCCGGCACGCGCAGTTCCCGCGGCGTGAGGATCACGCGGATGGCGAGCAGGTCGAAGATCTGCTCCAGGGCCTTGCCCTCGCGTTTCATCTTGTTGTGGATGCTCCACAGGTGCTTGCTGCGCCCGGCGATGTCGATGTCCTGCACCCAGTCGGGCAGTTCCAGGTCGTCTTCCAGCGCCTCGCGCAGCTGTTTCACGGCGCCCTGGATCAGGGTGTCGCGTTCCTCCTGGCGGGTGCGCAGGCGGCTTTGCAGGTAGGCGTACTCGTCGGGGTGCAGGTACTGGAAGCTCAGGTCCTCCAGTTCCCACTTGATCCGCCCGATGCCGAGGCGGTGCGCGAGCGGCGCGAAGATATCCATGGTCTCGCGCGCGATCCGCTGCTGCTTCTCGGGCTTCATGGATCCGAGGGTGCGCATGTTGTGCAGCCGGTCGGCGAGTTTCACCACGATGATGCGGATGTCCGCCGTCATGGCGACCAGCATCTGGCGCAGGTTCTCGGCCTGCATGTCGCGGCCGGAGTGGGCGATCTCGGCCTGCTGGCTGCCCTGCTTGGAGAGCTTGCTGACTTTCGTCTCGCCTTCCACGATGCGGCGCACGTCCGGGCCGAATCTGGCCTCGATGGTCTCGAAGGTCACGCCCTCGACGTCCTCGACGGTGTCGTGCAGCAGCCCGGCCATCAGGCTCTCGGTGTCCATGCCGAGTTTCGCGAGGATGACGGCCACGGCGACCGGGTGGGTGATGTACGGCTCGCCGCTCTTGCGGTTGACGCCGTCGTGCGCGTCGCGGGCGAAGTCGTAGGCCGCGTCCACGCGGTCCCGGTCGGTCTGGTCCCGATCGGCGATCAATGCGCGCAGTTCACTCATACCATGATCGGACGGCCAGGACACGCCCCGCAGAATAGCGTGGTGGCGGGCCGCCACAGTGAGCTGCGCCGGTCCTGTACCGCGCGGCGGAACAGCGGCAGGAAAGCGCCCGCCGGTCGGGGCGGGCGGTGATCATGAAGGGTCCGCGGTCGGGTGGGACTCTGGGAAACCTGTCAGGAATTCGGGGGTAGGAGAAACTTGCCGTTACATGCGTTCTGGAGGCGAAGTGGGGCCGATGTCAGCCGCGTCTGACGCGCACGGGCACCGGGACCGGCTGAGGCTGGGGTTGGGCGGCGCCTTTCAGCGCTTCCCGCAACCAGTCGATGAACTCACGCAGGCCCTTCATGGAGCCATGCTACGCCCCGGTATCTGACGGAGATGGCACGGAGCTGACAATCACTTTAGACAGCAGCGACCTAAGGAAACCCACAAGATGCGCGCCCCGCCCGGGCCGGGTGCCACAATGGCCGGATGCCGCAGCCTCAGCGCGTGATTCTGGACATGGACCCCGGCCACGACGACGCCGTGAACCTCCTGCTGGCCCTGGCCAGCCCGGAACTGGAGGTGCTTGGCGTGACGGTCGTGTTCGGGAACGTGGGCCTGGAGCGCACCGTCCGCAACGCCCTGGTCACCCGGGAGGTCGTGCGCTCGGGCGTGCCGGTGTACGCCGGAGCGCACCGGCCGCTGGTGAACCCCCGGATCAGCGCCGAGGCGGTGCACGGCGCCAGCGGCCTGGACGGCCCGCACCTGCCCGCTCCCACCCGCGGGGTGGAGGAGGGGCACGCGGCGCGCTTCATCATCGAGCAGGTGCGCGCCCGGCCGCACGAGGTGACGCTGGTGCCCACCGGGCCGCTCACGAACCTCGCCCTGGCCTTCCGGCTGGCGCCGGACATCGTGCCCCTGGTCCGGCAGGTGGTATGGATGGGCGGCAGCACCGACACCGGCAACTGGACGCCCGCCGCCGAGTTCAACGCCCTGGCCGACCCGCACGCCGCGCGGGTGGTGTTCGAGTCGGGCGTGCCGCTGGTCATGTTCGGCCTGAACGCCAGTCACCAGTGCATCGCCGGGCCCGCCCGCGTGCAGAGTTTCCGGGATCTGGGCACGGACGTGGGCGAGTTCGTGGCGGCGCTGCTGGAATTCTTCGCGGAGCATCACCTGGACCGTTACGGCTGGGACGGCGGCGCGCTGCACGACCCGCTGACGGTGGCGTGGCTGCTGCGCCCGGACCTGTTCGGGATGCAGGCCATGCACGTGCAGATCGACACGACCGACGGGCCCGGCGCGGGCCGCACCGTGGCGGACGTATGGCGCGTGACCGGGCAGGCGCCGAACGCGCAGGTGGGCGTGAAGGTGGACGCGGACGGGTTCTTCGACCTGATCCGCGAGCGGATCGCCCGCCTGCGCTGAGGTCTCCGCCGCACGCCCGGGCCCAGCTGGAAGCGCCGCCTATACTCGCGCCGTGACGACCGCCGTGACCCGCCCCGCCCCCACCCTGTCCCCGCTGCTGGGGCCCGGCCTGCTGCTCGCCATCACCATCGTCGCGCTGGAATCGGTGGCCATGAGCACCGTGGCGCCCGAGATCGCCCGGGACCTCCGGGGCCTGAGCCTGTACGGGTGGGTGTCCAGCGCGTTCATGCTGGCCTGCCTGACCGGCGCGGTCCTGACCGGCCTGGTCGCCGACCGGCGCGGCCTGGCGGGCAGCGCGGGCCTGGCGCTGGGGCTGCTGGGCGCGGGCCTGGTGCTGGTGGGGTTCGCGCCGGGCATGGAGGTCCTGATCGCCGGGCGGGTGCTGGAGGGCCTGGGGGTGGGCGGCCTGAACGCCCTGCCGTTCGCGGTGATCGGCCGGGCGTACCAGGGGCCGGCGCAGGCGCGGATGCTGGGCGCCGTGGCGTTCGCGTGGATGATCCCGGGGCTGGTGGGGCCGTGGCTGGCCGCGCAGCTGGCCGAGGTGTGGACCTGGCGGGCCGTGATGTGGAGCCTGGGGGCGCTGCTGGCCGTGGCCGCGCCGCTGTGCGTGCTGCCCCTGCGGTCCCTCCCGGCAGGAACCGGAGACCGTGGCGGGAAGCGCCTGCTGATCTACGCCGTGACGCTGCCGGTCGCCACCGGTCTCTTGCTGGAGGGTCTGCGCCGCGCCGACCTGCTCAGCGTGCCGCTGGTGCTGCTGGGTGTGCTGGGCACCGCCTGGGCGGCCCGGCCGCTGTTCCCGCCCGGCATCCTGAGCCTGCGCCCCGGCCTGAGTGCCGCGCTGGGCCTGCGCGCCGCGATGGCCTGGGCGATGATGGGCACCAGTCCCTTCCTGACCCTGGCCCTGCAACAGCTGCACGGCCTGAACGCCACGCAGGCCGGCCTGATCCTCACAGTGGGCGGCATCAGCTGGACCCTGGGCGCGAACCTGCAGGCCTGGATCGAACGCCAGTACGGCGAGGACACCCGCCGCTCCCGCGTGGCGTGGGCCGCGGTGGTGCTCAGCGGCGGGGTGCTGCTCACGCTGGGGGGCCTGACCGGGCCGCTGCCGCTGTGGACGGTGTTCGCCGGGTGGTTCATCGCGGGCGTGGGCATGGGCGTGGGGTACAACAGCAACAGCCTGTACGCCATGAGCACCGCGCCGCAGGGGCAGGGCGGGGCGCTGTCCGGGCAGCTCGCGAACGTGGAAGTGCTGGCCGTGGCGGCCGCCGCCGGGCTGGGCGGGGCGCTGATCGCGCAGGTGCAGCCCACCGCGCAGGCCCTCACACTGATCCTGCTGCTGAACCTGGGCGTGTCCCTGGTGCCATGGCTGGCGGTGCGCCGCCTGCGCTGAAACGAACGACGGAAAGAGGAAGGCCACCCGGAGGAGGACAGGTTCCCCGGGTGGCCTTCCTCCCTGGATGCCTTGGCGGCTCAGGTCAGGCCGAGGCGGCGGGCCTCGTACCACAGGTGCTCGCGGGCGTTGGGGTGGGCGGCGTGTTCGATCAGCATGGCCGCCTGGCGTTTCTCGTCGTATCCGAAGATCTCGGCGACGCCCTGCTCGGTGACCACCGCGGTCGGCTGGAAGCTGGTGGTGGGTTCCCCGAGCATGCCGACGATGGTGCTGACCTGGGCCTTGGGGTGCCAGCTGCGCAGCGCCATGATGGCCTGCCCGCCGGGGGCGTGGCTGGCGCCGACGATGAAGTCGGTCTGGCCGCCGAAGCCGCTGAAGATGCGCGCGCCGATGCGGCTGGCGTTCGCCTGCCCGAACAGGTCGATCTGCAGGGCGGTGTTCACGCTGGTCATGCCGGGCTGCTGGGCGATCTGGGCGGGGTCGTTGGTCTTCTCGGTGCGGAGCATGACGATCCGGTCGTTCTCGTGAATCCAGTCGTACAGCGCCTGACTGCCGAACGCGAAGGACGAGATGATCTTGCGGCTGGGATCCAGGGCGCCGGCGGCGTCCAAGGCAAGGACGCCGTCGCTGAACATCTCGCTCCAGACGCCCAGGTTCTTCAGCCTGGTGAGGCCGAGCAGCACGGCGTCCGGGACCTCGCCGATGCCGAGCTGCATGGTGGCACCGTCCCGGATGCGGCTGGCGACCAGGGCGCCGATCTGCGCGGCGCTGTCTCCGCGCGCGTCGGTGCTGCCGGCGGCGGGCGCCTCGCGGGGCGGGAGGGCGGGGAGGAACTCGTCCACTTCCAGCACGCCGTCGAAGACGTCCACGTCGTACTCGCCGTCGCCGAAGGTGTAGGGCATGCGGCTGTTGGCCTGCGCGAGGATCAGCGCGCCGCGTTTCTGGGCGGCCTCAATGGCGGCGGGCAGGATGTTCACCTCGACGCCCAGGGAGACCTTGCCGTTCCGGGGGGCGCTGGTGTGCAGCAGCAGCACGTCCGGAGCGCGGGTGGTGCCGAACAGCAGGGGCACCATGCTGAGGCGCGCGGGGGTGTACACGAGGCGGCCGCTGCCGCGCATGCCGGCGCCCACGAAGGACGTCTCGTAGGTGACGCCGTCGCGGCGGGGCAGGCCCTTGGGGGCATTCAGGGCGTTGATGCGGTACTCGGGCAGGGTCTCGTCGAGGAGGCTCAGGAGCTGCCAGGGAATGGCCTGGTTGCCGCTGACAACCACGCGCGGGTTCACGAGGTTGCGGCCTTGAAGGAGCGTGGCGATCTGGGAGGCGTTCAGGCTCTTCATGCCTGCATTGTGCTTCATGTCCAGAGGACACTATTTCCGGCCTGTCCCGGCCGCCGCGCGGGGTGTCCGGCCTGGGTGGTCAGCCGGGCGGCGGGTATCCTGCCGGCATGACCGACCTGACGTCCATGCGCGTGTCGTACACGCGCGCGGCCCTGCGGCGCACGGACCTGCACCCCGACCCCCTGGAGCAATTCCAGGCCTGGTTTCAGGAGGCCCTGGCCGCCGACGTGCCCGAGCCGTACGCGATGAGCGTGGCGACCGCCAGCGCGCAGGGCCGCCCCAGCGTGCGCACGGTGCTGCTGCGCGGCGCCGCGGACGGTGCGCTCACCTTCTACACGAACTTCGAGTCGCACAAGGGCCTGGACCTGAGCGCCAACCCGGAGGCGGAGGTGCTGTTCTACTGGGCGGAACTGGAACGGCAGGTGCGCGCGTACGGCCCCGTGACCCGCGTGCCGGACGAGGAAGCCGACCACTACTTTCACGTGCGCCCCCACGACAGTCAGCTGGCCGCGCACGCCAGCGACCCGCAGAGCGCGCCCATCCCCAGCCGCGAGGCGCTGGAGGAGAAGTTCGCGGCGCTTCAGGCGCAGTACCCGCGCGGCGCGGTGGTGCCCCGCCCGGCCTTCTGGGGCGGGTACCGGGTGACCGTGCAGGAGTGGGAGTTCTGGCAGGGCCGCCCGAACCGCATGCACGACCGCTTCCGGTACGTGCCGGAGGGAAGCGGCTGGCGCACCGAACGCCTGATGCCCTGAGGCGCCCGCGCAAATGCCTTGAGCGGATTCCCACGCTTCTTCGCGCGGCCCGGCGCACCCTGAGGCATGACCACCCCAACGAACCCGGCGGCCCTGAACGCCGCGCTGATGCGGGAGTGCATCGACGCCTGCCTGACCTGCCTGAAGGCCTGCGAGAACTGCGCCGCGGCCTGCCTGCAGGAGCCTGAGCTGCAGATGTTCCGCGACTGCATCCGGCTGGACCGGGACTGCGCGGACGCCTGCGACCTGACGGCCCGGCTGCTGCTGCGCGGCAGCGACATGCACCCGGACGCCTGCCGGATGTGCGCGCAGGCGTGTGCGGCCTGCGCCGCCGAGTGCGAGCGGCACGCGCACCACCACGAGCACTGCCGGGTGTGCGCGGAAGCCTGCCGGGCGTGCGAGGCCGCCTGCCGGAAACTGGCGGCCTGAGCAGGCCCTGTGCTGTGTCCCCGGCGGCGGTCCGGGGCCAGCGGCTTTGGCGTCCTGTTGCGGGGGCAGCGCCTACACTGGGCGGCATGAGGACATGTCATGAGGGGCTGGACGCCCGTTCCGCTATCGCCTATACTTCCCCCAGGTTGTTATGTTGATAGCAGAAATCATCAGCGTGGGGACGGAACTGCTGCTCGGAGAAATCACCGACAGCAACGCCGCCTTTCTCGCACGTGAACTGGCGGCACGCGGCGTGGTCCTGCACCGCAAAACCGTCGTCGGCGACAACCTGCCCCGGCTTCAGGAAGCCATCCACACCGCCCTGTCCCGCGCGGACCTGGTGATCCTCGGCGGCGGCCTCGGCCCCACCGAGGACGACCTCACCCGCGAAGCCATCGCCGCCGCGCTGAACGAGACCCCCGCCGAAGACCCCGCGCTGCTCGCCTGGCTGGAAGGTCTGTACGCCAGCCGCGGCCGGCCCATGCCGGGCGTGAACCGCAAGCAGGCGTGGCTGATCCCCAGCGCCGAGGCGCTGCCCAACCCCAACGGCACTGCCCCCGGCTGGTTCGCCCGCAGCGGCGGGAAGTTCATAGTCGCGTTGCCCGGCCCGCCCCGCGAGATGCACCGCATGTGGCGTGAACAGGTGCTGCCGCGCCTGCCGCTGCCGGACCATGCGCTGCACACCACCACCATTCACACGCACGGCATCGGGGAGAGCAACGTCGCCGAGCTGCTGGGCGACCTGTGCCTCGCCGCGAACCCCAGCGTCGCCACGTACGCCCGCCGTACCGGCGTGGACGTCCGCGTGGCCGCGAGTGCCCCCGGCGAAGCCGAGGCGCGCACCCTGGCCGCCCCGGTGCTGGAACAGGTCCGCGCGAAACTCGTGCAGTGGACCTGGGGCGAGAACACCGACACCCTGGCCGGCAAACTGAACCAGATGCTGAACGGCCGCACCCTGGGCGTCATCGAGGCCGGCAGCGCCGGAACGCTGTGCACTCTGCTCGCCGACCAGCCGGCCTTCCTGGACGCGGCCGTGACCGTGGACCACCGCCGCCTGATCACCCTGGGCCTCACGCCCGTCACCCTGCGCGACCTGGGCCTGGTGAGCGAGCAGGCCGCGCGGGAACTGGCCGCCGGCGCGCGCGAGCACCTGGGCGCCGACATCGGGCTGGCGGTCGTGGTGCAGACCACCGGCGAGCACGCCGGGCAGGCCTATGCCGCCGTGGACGGGGACGGCAGCGCCCACACGGTCGCCGTGAACTGGGTGGGGGACGCCGCGCAGGCCCGCGACCGGGCCGCGGTGGCCGCGCTGGCCCTGGCGTACCGCGCCACCCGCCTGGGGGGGCAGAACGCATGACGAAAATCCGCCGCGCGAAAAAACCCACCCCCCGCCCCGACACCACGCCCTCCCCTGCTCCGGTCCAGGCGGCCCCGACTCCCGCCCGCTCCGCCCCGGCCAAAGCCAAGGCGCCGGCCCAGAAAGCCAAACCGAAGGCCGACGGCAAGGGCCAGCCCACGGACACCATCAAGGTGTACACCCGGCCCGGCCAGGGCACACGCCCGCAGAACGCCGGAAAGGGCGAGGCGCACACGCCCGGCACCCTGCGCCTCTTCTACGCCCTGAAGGTTCCGGTGAACATCGCCAACCCCCTCGCGGAGCGGCAGCGGCAGCTGCGCGGGAACTGGCGGGCGGTGCGCGCCGACCAGATGCACGTCACCCTGGCGTACCTGCCGAGCGTGCCGCCGGAGAAACTCGCGGACCTCAAGCGCCTCGGCACGCGCCTCACGGAGCACCTGCCGCCCATGGACGTGAAGCTGCGCGGCACCGGGTACTTCCCGAACGAGGGCAGCCCCCGCGTGTGGTTCGTGAAGGTGGAGGCCGAGGGCCTGACGGAACTGGCCGCCGAACTCCGCGCCGGCATTCAGGCGCTCGGCCTGGAGACCGACGAGCAGCCGTTCAAGGCGCACATCACCCTGGCGAGAAAGAAGGGTCCGGCGCCGCGCGTGCCGCCCCTGACCTTCGACGCCGGCTGGCAGGCGGGAGCCGCGGCCCTGTACCGCAGCATCCTCCGTAAGACCGGCCCCATCTACGAGCTGGAGAGCACCTTCCGGTTCCGTGGCACCCCCAGCACCCCCGACCCCGCCACCACACCAGGAACTGAGAAGACGTTGACCCTCGAGGTCACCCAGGAGAAAGCATGAGCAAGAACGACCCGAAGGAAGCCGTGAGTCACGTGACGGACGGCAAGGAACGCATGAAGGCCATCGAGACGGCCATGAGTCAGATCGAGAAGCAGTTCGGCAAGGGCAGCATCATGAAGCTCGGTGCCGAAAGCAAACTCGACGTGCAGGTCGTCTCCACCGGCAGCCTCAGCCTCGACCTCGCGCTCGGCGTGGGCGGCATTCCCCGCGGCCGCATCACCGAGATCTACGGCCCGGAATCCGGCGGTAAGACCACCCTGGCCCTCGCCATCGTCGCGCAGGCCCAGAAGGCCGGCGGCACCTGCGCCTTCATCGACGCCGAACACGCCCTGGACCCCGTGTACGCCCGCGCGCTCGGCGTGAACACCGACGAACTCCTCGTCTCCCAGCCCGACAACGGCGAGCAGGCGCTGGAAATCATGGAACTCCTGGTCCGCAGCGGCGCCATCGACGTGGTCGTCGTGGACAGCGTGGCCGCCCTGACGCCCCGCGCCGAAATCGAAGGGGAAATGGGCGACAGCCTCCCCGGCCTGCAGGCCCGCCTGATGAGCCAGGCGCTGCGCAAACTCACCGCGATCCTCTCTAAGACCGGCACCGCCGCCATCTTCATCAACCAGGTCCGCGAGAAGATCGGCGTGATGTACGGCAACCCGGAAACCACCACCGGCGGCCGCGCCCTGAAGTTCTACGCCAGCGTGCGCCTGGACGTCCGCAAGATCGGCCAGCCCGTGAAGATGGGCAACGACGCCGTGGGCAACACCGTGAAGGTCAAGACCGTGAAGAACAAGGTCGCCCCGCCCTTCAAGGAAGTCGAGTTGACCCTGATGTACGGCAAGGGTTTCGACCAGCTCAGCGACCTCGTGACCCTGGCGTCCGACATGGACATCGTGAAGAAGGCCGGCAGCTTCTACAGTTACGGCGACGAGCGCATCGGCCAGGGCAAGGAAAAAGCCATCGCCTACATCGCCGAACGCCCGGAGATGGAAGACGAGATCCGCCAGAAGGTCATGCAGGCCATCCGCGGCGGCACCGCCCCCGAGATCCCCAGCAACCCCGCCCTGGCGGAGTAATCCCAGAACGTGAAGCGGCCCCGGTCCATGTGTGACCGGGGCCGCTTCACGTTCTGGTGGTCAGTTGCCCGGGTGGCTGCCGGGGAAGGTGGCGACGTGGCCGATCATGTACACGCAGCCGTACATGAACAGCGTGACCACCGGCAGGAGGCGCAGGCCGGTGCGGCGGTCGATCAGGTGGCCCTTGATGAGCACCTCGATGACGTACAGGCTGAGCAGCGTGAACAGGACGTACATCCAGTGCATCTTGTCCTGGCTGGGGTCAGCCGGCAGGCCGTACTTGCTCTGACCGCCGCCCACGTCGATGGCGCTGGGAACCTTCGCGCCGCCGAGCGCGAGGAAGATGCCAGTCACGGCCGGGATCAGGAAGGCGGCCCAGGTAAGGCGCAGCCACACGAGGAACCCGAAGCGGACCTCGCCCTTGATGGCGGGGCCGAGGCTCCAGATGAAGAGGATCAGGCTGAAGAACGCCAGGGGGGTGGGGAAGGGGGATTTGACGGGCAGGAGGTTGGGGAGGACGACGTCGTGAATGGTGCGGAGGAGGTCCATGTGCCCTGTAGCGTAGTGCATGGGCCTCCCAGGCGTCCGGGCGGGGTCAGGGGCTGGTGAGGTGCAGGTCGGTGGGCGTGGCGGGCAGGTGCGTGCCGGGGGTGAGGGGCGCGTCGTCGCCAGGGCGGTACAGGGCGAGGGGGGGGCGGATTTCCACGATGAGGATGCGGGGGCCGCTGGTGCCGAGGCGCAGGCCGTGCAGGGCGGGGCTGCGCAGCGTCTCGCCGAGGTCGGTGACGCCGCCGGGGAGGGTCAGGGCGTGCTGCCCGTAGGGGCCTTTGAGGTGCACGGTGACGCCGTCCGCCTGAATGGTGAGGGGGAGGCCCAGGCCGGCGAGGTCGCCCAGGCTGGCGTGGGGCGCGCGCGCGCGCCGGGCGACGGCGAGGCCGAGGAGGGTGCCGGGCCGGACAATGTCGCCGGCGTGCAGGAGCCGGGCACCCTGGCTGACGTCCAGGTCCGTGGGGATGCGCTGGAGGTGCAGGCCGCCCTGGACCTGCTGCACGCGCAGGCCGCTGAGG
The DNA here is from genome assembly GCF_003444775.1 of Deinococcus ficus. Lineage (NCBI taxonomy): Bacteria > Thermotogati > Deinococcota > Deinococci > Deinococcales > Deinococcaceae > Deinococcus > Deinococcus ficus. Next base: position 1,758,020 of record NZ_CP021081.1, read on the forward strand.
TGCGGCACGCGGGCGAGGTGCCCGATGTCGAAGGGGCCGTCCAGGGGGGCGTGCAGGGTCATGCTTTCGCCCTGCGCGGTGACGAGGCTCAGGGCGCGGGTCTCGGTGTACTCCAGGCCCTCGATGGTGGGGGGCGGGGCGGGTGTGGGGCGGGGCGCGGTGCGGGCAGCCTGCCGGGCCTGCCACCAGCGCAGCAGGAAGGGCCGGGCGGCCACGGCAGCGCCGATCAGCGCGAGGGCGCCCAGCAACCAGGGGAGCCACGCGGGCAGGGTGGGGGCGTCCAGGGCGCGGTTGCTGGTGGGCGGGACGGTCAGGCGGGTGGGGCCGGCGTCCCGGCCGGCCGGGGTGACGCCGGGCGTGAGGACGGTGCCGGTGGGCGTGCCGCCGGTGAGGGTGGGCAGGGGCCGGCCCGGGGCTCGGGCAAAACTCAGGGTGCCGGTGGCGGTCTGGCCCTGCCTCAGGCCGGTGTTCTGAAGGCGGACGCTGAACTCCCGGCTGCCGGGCAGGCGCTCCAGGGTGGCGTGCACGCCGGCGGGCAGGCCGGTGACGCGCAGGTCGTCCAGGGCGACGCCGGGCGCGGCTCGGTACCGCAGGATGACGTGCTCGCCGCGGTTCAGGGTGAGGTCCGCGGCGGGGTTCAGCCAGGTCAGGCGGGGCGCCTCGCCGACGTTCAGGCGGACCAGGATGCGGCGGCTGCGGTCGCCCACCCCGCCGGGCAGGGCGGGCAGGTTCTCGGCGCACAGCAGCGCGGGGGTGCCGTATGGGACGCCGCGCAGTGTGAGGGCGGCCTGCGCGCCGCGCACGGTGGGCTGCGCGAGTTGCACGCCGGGGTGGGCGGCGTCCACGCTGAGGCGGGTGCCGTCGGGGAAGGTGACGGGAATGCGGGTCGGGTCGGTGACGGTCCGCACGCCGCCCTCCAGGCCGGCGCCGCTCAGGTCGGGGATGCGGCCCACCGGCAGGGTCAGGCCGTCGGCGAAGGTGGTGCCTTCCAGGGCGCGGCGGGCGTTCACGGGGATGTCGGTGCCCAGGGCGACGTAGTGCAGGCGGTCCAGCGGGCCACGGCCGGTGAAGGCGGCCAGGGCGCCCTGCGCGGTGTGCGTGCGGGGCGTTTCGTTGTCGATACCGTCGGTGAGGACGAATACGGTGGTGATGTACCCGTCGGCGGCGTTCAGGGGGCGCAGGGCGGCGTGCAGGCTGCGGTACAGGTGGGTGTTGCGGCCGTCGGCGCTGAGCGTGCGCAGGTGCGCGGTCCATTCGGGGTTGGTGGCGGGCGCGTCGAAGGTCTTCTGGCTGCGCACGCCGTTGTCGAAGGTGACGAGCACGGCCCGGTCGGGCTGCTGGGCGTGGACGTAGTCGTCGATGGTGGTCTTGACGGCCTGGAAGATGTTGGCCTTGCCGTCGCCGATGCCGCGCATGCTGCCACTGGTGTCCAGCAGGAACACAGCCCGGGTGCGTTCGGGCAGGGGGCCGGGGGGGAACTGGCAGGGGGCGGCGGTGGGGGTGGGTGTGCTGGCCTGCCCGTGCGCGGTGAGTGCCGGGGTGAGCAGGAGGGGGAGGAGAAGGGCCGCTGTGGGGCGCATGCGTGCCCTCCATTGTGCCGCGTGCGGGCAGGGTGCGGTGCGGGGGAAGGTGAGGGAAGCGGGCCGGGCCGTGGTCGCCCCTGGCCGATGTAAGACGGCAAGGCCGTCTGACACGCGGATTTCCGGAGAGGCGAGCCCGGCCTAAACATCTCGCTAGATTACGCAAATGACATAATTTATTTGACCGGTTTCGGCCAAAGGGGTATACTGACAGGGAGAAAAAAGCGCACCCTGCGCCCAAACACGCCACAATCCCCCACCCTCTCCCCTCCCCTGACCCGGCCCCCGCGGCCGGCCAGCGGACCGGAAGGGCGGGAGCCCCCAGGAGCCGCATGACTGACCTCGATCCCAAACCGCAGCCCGACACCGAAGACACCACCCAGACCCAGGAAATCGACGTGAACAGCACCCACGGCAAATCCGAATACACCGCCGCCGACATCCAGGTCCTCGAGGGCATGGACGCCGTGCGCAAACGCCCCGGCATGTACGTGCAGGGCGGCACGGGCATCGACGGCTACCACCAGCTTCTCACCGAGATCATCGACAACGGCATCGACGAGGGCCTCGCCGGCTTCGCCACCGCCGTCACGGTGGTCCTCCACGCCGACGGCAGCACCACTGTGACCGACAACGGCCGCGGCGTGCCCGTGGACATCATGAAAAGCAAGGGCCGCCCCGCCATCGAGGTCATCTACAGCGAGCTGCACGCCGGCGGCAAGTTCGGCGGCGGCGCGTACAAGGTCTCCGGTGGCCTGCACGGCGTGGGCTCCACCGTCGTGAACGCGCTCTCCACCTTCCTGGACGTCACCGTCAACAAGGGCGGCAAGCTGCATCACGTCCGCTTCGAGAAAGGCGTGCTGGTGCAGCCGCTGCAGGTGCTGGGCAGCACGCCCGCCGACGTGGACTGGGCCACCAAGGTCAGCTTCCAGCCCGACCCCACGGTCTTCAAGGAATTCGACAACCAGTTCGACTACACCCGCATCCGCAACCGCCTGCGCGAACTGGCGTACCTGACCGGCCTGAAGATCACCATCCGCGACGAACGCACCGAACTGCACGCCGGCGCCGTGAAGGAAGAGGTCTTCCACGAGAAGGGCGGCATCGCCAACTTCGCCCGCGCCCTGGTCACCGACGACAGCAAGCTGCTGTATGACCAGCCGATCCTGATGGTCGGGCAGCACAGCGGCGTGAACGTGAAAGTCGCCTTTATTCACGCGAACACCTACGCCAGCGACAACATCCTGACGTACGCCAACATGATCCGCACCCGCGACGGCGGCACGCCCCTGACCGGCTTCAAGACCGCGTACACCCGCATCCTGAACAAGTACGCCCGCGACAAGAACCTCATCAAGAACGGTAACCCCGTCCCCAGCGGCGACGACCTGCTCGAAGGCATCTACTGCGTCGTGAGCGTGGAGGTCGAGGACCCGCAGTTCGAATCCCAGGCGAAGGTCAAGCTGCTCAACAGCGAGGCCCAGACCGCCGTGAACGCCGTGGTCGGCGAGAAGTTCGCCGAGTTCCTGGAGGAAAACCCCAAGGTCGGCAAGACCATCGTGGAGAAGGCCGCCGAGGCCGCCCGCGCCCGCGAGGCCGCCCGCAAGGCCCGCGACATCGTCCGGCGCAGCAACCCCCTGGAAAACGACGAACTCCCGGGCAAACTCGCCGACTGCTCCAGCCAGGACCCCAGCGAGAGCGAGCTGTTCATCGTGGAAGGGATCTCCGCAGGCGGCAGCGCCAAGGGCGGCCGTGAACGCCGCTTCCAGGCGATCCTGCCCCTGCGCGGCAAGATCCTGAACGTCGAGAAGGCCGAGCTGAACAAGATCCTGAAAAACGCCGAGATCCGCGCATTGATCGGCGCCATCGGCGCGGGCGTCGAGGGCACCGGGGACCGCATGCACTTCGACCTCTCGAACCTGCGGTACCACAAGATCATCATCATGACCGACGCCGACATGGACGGCGGGCACATCGCCACCCTGCTGCTCACCTTCTTCTACCGCTACATGCGCCCCGTCGTCGAGGCCGGGTACCTGTACATCGCCCAGCCGCCGCTGTACCGCATCATGGTCGGCCGCGAGAAGAAGGGCACGTACCTGTACACCAACGAGGAGCTCAAGGAGCACGTCGCCCGCGCCACGAAGGAAGGCAAGAAGTACGAGATCCAGCGCTTCAAGGGCCTGGGCGAGATGAACGCCGACCAGCTGTGGGACACCACCATGAACCCCGAGACCCGCGCCCTCAAACGCGTGCAGATCGAGGACCTGATCGTCGCCAACGAGGTCTTCGAGGACCTGATGGGCAGCGAGGTTGCGCCCCGCAAGACCTTCATTCAGGAAAACGCCCGGTTCGCCGAAATCAGCGTGTAACACCAAGCTTCTTCATCTCAGGGGACAGGCGCAGGCCTGTCCTTTCTTCTGTTGCCGGGGTCCGGCCGGTGCCCTGTATGAAGGCTGGCTCAACGGCGCCGGTCGGTCCAGCGGTGCGGCTGCTGCATATGCCCTGAGAGGACGGCCGCCCCCACCGGGACCGGACCGGTCCCAGGAGGTCCCCCATGAAGCGAATCACCCTGCCCGCCCTGACCGTTATCGGCGCCCTCATCCTGGCCGCGTGCAGCCAGACGCTCCTCCCAGCCGCGCCCCTGGGCCAGCTCGCCTACGCCCTCAGCGGAGGCGGCACCCTCGCCGCGTTCGGCCTGGACAACGCCCAGGCCAGCCTGACCACGCGCGCCATCACCGGCCTGCCCGCCGGGGAAGCGCTGGTGGACCTGGACGTGCGCAACACCGACAACCGGCTGTACGGCATCAGCGCCACCGGCCGCGTGTACCGCCTGGACCCCGCCACCGGCGCAGCCACCGCCGACGGCAGCGCGGCCTCCCAGAGCGTGATCGCCATGGACTTCAACCCGGTCGCCAACCGCCTGCGCGTGCTGGGCAGCAGTGACCTGGACCTGAACGTCCGCCTGACCCTGAACGCCGCGCCGGTCCCGGCCACCTCCCCGGCCGGCACGCTGACCGCCGACGGCACCTTCACCTACGCGGCGGGCGGCACGAACCCGGAACTGGTGGCCGCCGCCTACACGAACTCCTTCGACAACAGCGCCGCCGGGGCCGTGAACACCGGCACGACCACCACCCTGTACTCCCTGGATGCCGGCACGGACCAGCTCGTGGTGCACAGCGCCGGACCGCAGTTCAGCACCCTGACCGCCGTCGGCGCCCTGGGCGTGGACATCATGGCGGGCCGGACCGGGTTCGACATCGTGGGAGCGTCCGGGGCGTACCTGAGCAGCAGCACGGGCGCCGGCACGAACGTCTACGCCCTGAACCTCACGACGGGGCAGGCCACCCTGAAAACCAGCCTGAGCGGCGTGGCCCTGACCGGCCTGGCGCTGCAACCCGCCGCGCAGTAAGGCGCCGGCCACCCGGGCAGGGCGGGTCCTACACTGGCGCGGTGACCGAAACGCGACGCCAGTTGCTAAGCCGCCTCGCGGCCCGGCTGGACGCACAGCCGGCGGCGCCCGTGCTGCGCGTCGCGGTGGACGGCGTGGACGGCGCCGGGAAGACGACCTTCGCGGACGAACTGTCAGACACCCTGCGTGCCCTGGGACGGGACGTTCTCCGCGCCTCCGTGGACGGCTTTCACCACCCCCGGGAGCGGCGCTACCGCCTGGGGCGGAACTCGCCGGAAGGGTTCTACCGCGACTCGTACGACCATGCGGCGCTGCAGCGGTTGCTGCTGGACCCGCTCGGGCCGGGCGGCAGCGGGCGGTACCGGACGGCGGTGTTCGACGTGGACCGGGACGTGCCGGTGCATGTCCCCGAGCGGCAGGCGCCGGCGGGCAGCGTCCTGATCGTGGACGGCCTGTTCCTGCACCGCCCGGAGCTGCGGGGCGCCTGGGACAATTCGGTCTTCCTGCGCGTCCCGTTCGAAGTGTCCGTGCCGCGCGGGGCCGCCCGCGGGCCGGGGTACGGCTCCCCGGACCCACAGGCGCCGTCCAACCGGCGGTACATCGGCGGGAACCGCCTGTACTTCAGCGAGGCCAACCCGGAACGGCAGGCGGGCGTGGTCGTGGACAACGCGGACCTCACGCGGCCGGTGATCGTCCGGGAGCGGCCGCTGGGCCCCTGACGGCGGGGGCACCTCGCCCCGGTCCGGCGTGCTTCACTGCCGTATGGCCACGAAAAACGGAGTGAACGAGTCGGGTGTGACCGCCGGACTGTACGCGCAGCTGCCCGTCCCGGCCGAGGCGACCACGTCCCGGGTGGTGGTGAGCAACCCGCTGCTGCGCGTGGTGAGTTTCGCCATGGACGCCGGGCAGGAACTCACCGACCACCAGTCGCCGCGGGCCGTGGTGGTGCAGGTGCTGGACGGCGGGCTGACGTTCACCATGGCGGGCCAGTCGTCGGACCTGTCGGCGGGGGACGTGGTGTACCTCGCCCCCGGTGAGCGGCACGCCGTGCTGGCCCGGACCGCCTGCCGGTTCTCGCTGGTGATGGTCGAACCGGGCGCCGCCGGGTAAGGCGCCTCAGGCGCCGGCCGGTCCGGGCGGGGGGTCGTCCCCGGCGGCGCCGTCGGTGGCCGGGTCGGCGCGGCGGCGTTTCTCGCGGGTGACCTCGGTGAGGATCTCGTCGTCCCCGCCGTCCCCGCCGAACAGCAGCGCGCGTTCCTCGGGCGTCAGGGCGGTCATCACGCGGCTCAGGACCACGTTCACGGCCTGATCGGCGCTCTCGTCCAGCGTCTGGCCGTTCAGGAGCGGCACGCCCTCCTGCCGAGCCAGGGTTTCCAGCTGGTCCTGCATGCGGCGGATCTCGTCGAAGTAACGCAGGTAGCGGTGCAGGGGGCGGGTGGCGGCGGTCTCGATGTCGCGGGACTCGAAGTGCCGGCGGTGCTCGTCCGCGCTGGGCAGCGTGACCAGCATGGGCACCACGATGGCGTTGCGGATGTCCCCGGGGCGGATGTACCCGGGCACCAGGTGCACGCCCTCGAGCAGCACGCTGGTGCCTTCCTCCACGCTGCGCTGCACGACCGCCTTGAGGCCCACGCTGACCTGCTGCACCTGATCGCGGAAGCCGGCCATCAGCTGGTCCAGGCTGGCGTGCTCCGGCAGGCGCTCGCCGGGGGGCACCAGGGCCTCCCAGGCGTTGAAGGTGCTGGCGTGCAGGGTGGGCAGCAGCGCCGGGGAGACCATGCTGCGCATCACCTCGCGGATGGAGTCGGTGCCGACCACGCGGGAGATGCCCAGGCGGTAGGCGACCTCGGCCGCCAGGAAGCTCTTGCCGGTGCCGCTCACGCCGCCCAGCAGGATCACCAGGGGGCGCGGGGGGTGGCGGATCACGCGCAGCAGGCGGTAACGGGCGCTGACGTCCGGCCCGACCTCGTCGCGCAGCAGCGCCTCGACCTTCTCGCGCACGTCGCTGCGGCGGACCACGCGGTCGTCCCGGCCGCGCAGGTCCCGCTGGGTGACGCGGGCCACCTTGCGGGCCACGTCCGGGTCCACGCCGGCGGCCAGCAGGGACTGCACGAGCACGCCCTTGCTGAACGGCACGGGCAGGCTGTAGTCGTCGCTGGCGACGCCCAGGCGGCCGCGGTTCAGGCGCACGTACTGGTAGGTGCGGCGCATGTGCTCGCCGTAACGGGCGGCCAGGGTGGCCTCGGTCAGCTGGTCCAGGTCCTCAGCTGTCAGGGTCTGGGTGCCGGCCTGGCGCATGCGGACGTCCACGGCGCTGGCGGTGGCGTACGCGTCGCGGGGCGAGAGCCCGGCGTCTTCCAGGGTGCGGGCCAGCACGCCGCGGCTGAACGGCAGGTGGCCCTTTTTCGCCACGACCAGGATGTCCATGAAGGCCGGGGTCTGTTCGGCCACGCGCGCGGCGACGTCCTCGCCGACGGCCGTGCGGGCGACCTCGGTGACCAGGGCGTGCAGGTCCTCCACGGGAATGTGGCGGCGTTTGCCGTGCCTCAGCTGCTGCTCCACGATGCGCCCGGCAGCGGCGGCCTCGGCGGCGCCCGCGCCGGCGTTCACCAGGGATTCCACGACCAGGCCGCGGCTGAACGGCCAGGCGTGGCGTCCGGTGCCGATCTTCACTTCTGGGATTGCCACGCCTTCACCTCCTGCGCGTTCATGCCCTGAAGTGTAGGCGACGGGGCCCCGGCCGTCCGTGCAGGGGGAACGGGGTGGTGGTCAGGGCCGCGCCGGTTCGCGCTTCAGGGCGCCTTCCAGCAGCAGGTTGAGCGCCAGGCGCATCTCCTCTTGCAGGGTGCGTTCGGTGCCGTAGGCGCTCCAGCGCAGCGCGACCATCAGGTACGTGTCGGCGATCAGGTTGCTGATGCGCTGCAGGCTCAGGTCGGCGCGCAGCTGCCCGGAGTGGTGCAGGGGCCGCAGGATCAGTTCGATCACCTTGCTCAGCGGCAGGGCCTGGTAGGCGGTGCGGGCGCGTTCCGGGTTGGGGTTCATGACCTCGTAGGCCAGCGGGGGGAACAGGTCGCGTTCGCGGGAGTTCTCCTCGGCGAGCATGTCCCACACCTCGAACAGCACGGTCAGGGGCGGGTGGCCGTCGCGCAGGCGGGCCTCGGCGTGGTCGCGCAGGCGGTCCATGACCTCGCTGCCGTAGTCGAGCAGGACGGCTTCCTTGTAGGGGTAGTAGTTGAAGAAGGTGCCGCGTGAGACGTTGCTGGCCCGCGCGATGTCGGTCGCCGTGGTCGCCTGGAACCCGCCGCGTTTGAACAGGTCGATCGCGACGTGGTAGATGCGGGCGCGCCGGCGTTCTTTCTGCCGTTCACGCAGGGAGGAAGAGTCCATGATGACCGTCAGGTTACCGCCCTGGAGTTCAAAATTACACCCCGTCCATCGGGGCGGGCGGGTGCGGCGGGGGCCCCGGATGCTCTAGGCTGCGGGGCATGACTGTGGTGCTGGGGATCGACATCGGCGGCAGCGGCATCAAGGGCGCGCCCGTGGACATCACGACCGGGCAGCTGGTCGGCGAGCGGCTGCGCATCCCCACCCCGGAGGGCGCCCGGCCGGACGAGGTGATCCGGGTGCTGCGGCAGCTGGCCGACCACTTCGGGCTGGACGGCCCGGTCGGCGTGACCTTTCCCGGCATCGTGCAGCACGGCCGGACCCTGAGCGCCGCGAACGTGGACGCCGCCTGGGTCGGCCTGGACGCCGACACCGAGTTCACCCGCGCCCTGGGCCGCGAGGTGCACCTCCTGAACGACGCCGACGCCGCCGGGCTAGCCGAGTCAAAATTCGGCGCGGGGCAGGGCGTGAGCGGCACGGTGCTGGTCCTGACCTTCGGCACCGGCATCGGCAGCGCCCTGATTCACGACGGGGTGCTGATCCCCAACACGGAACTGGGGCACCTGTGGCTGCGCGAACACCACGCCGAGACCTGGGCGTCCGACCGGGCCCGCGAACGCGACGACCTGAACTGGAAGCAGTGGGCCAAACGCGCCAGCGGGTACCTCCGGCACCTGGAACTGCTGTTCAGCCCGGACCTGTTCATCATCGGCGGGGGCGTGAGCAAGAAGGCCGACAAGTGGAGCGAGCACCTGAAACTGGACCGCAGCCGCTTCGTGCCGGCCGCCCTGCTGAACGACGCCGGGATCATCGGCGCGGCCATGAGCGCCGCGCAGCACGAGGACCTGGGCCTCGCGGCGCAGCCCACCCCGGCGGCCCAGCCGTCCCTGACCCTGGCCCGCGACCCCGGCAGCGCGCCCGCCCGCCGGGCCGACAAGACCGGCAAGAAGGCCCGGGCGGGCGGCCCGCCGCTGCCGGCCGGCGGGAAGGCCCGCCGCAAGAAACCCTGAGCCCCGGCCGTGGGGTCTAGCATGGCCGGCATGACTGCCCCCACGCCCGCCGACTCCTTCACGCCCCGCCTGCTGACCTGTGACCTGCTGTACACGGGCCTGGGCGGGGCGCAGTCGCCGGGCGGCGTGGTGGTCGTGGGGGACACGGTGGCCGCCACCGGGCACCCGGACGAGCTGCGGCGCGCGTACCCGCAGGCCCGCGAGACGGCGGTGGGCGGCGTGATCGCGCCGCCGCCCGTGAACGCGCACACGCACCTGGACATGAGCGCGTACGACTTCCGGGCGCTGCCGTACTTCCGCTGGATTCCGGAGGTGGTGGTGGGCCAGCGCGAGCGGCGCGGCGTGGCCGGCGCGCTGGCCGGCGCCCAGGAACTCGCGCGGCTGCGGGTGGGCGGCGTGGGGGACATCGTGTTCGCGCCGGACGTGATGGACGCCCTGCTGGACCGCGCGGACCTGACGGGCGTGCTGTACTTCGAGCTGTTTGCCCCGAAACCCGAACGGGCCGACGAGACCCTCGCGCGGCTGCGGGCCCTGGTGGCCGCGTGGCGCGGGCGGGAGCGGCCGGGCGGCCTGCGCCTGGGCGTGACGCCCCACACGCCGTTCACGGTCAGTGCCCGCCTGATGCGCCTCGCGGCCGAGTTCGCCGCCGGGGAGGGCCTGCCCATGCAGATTCACGTGGCCGAGCACCCCAGCGAGCGGGAGCTGTTCGCCACCGGCGCCGGGCCGCTGTGGGACAACCGCCTGAAGGCCCTGATGCCCGACACCTTCGCGGAGGTGATCGGCCGGGACCCCCATCCGGACCTGACACCGGTGCGTTACCTGGACGAACTGGGCGTGCTGGCCGCCAGGCCCACCCTGGTGCACATGGTGAACGTCACGCCGGACGACGTCGCCCGGGTGGCGCGGGCGGGCTGCGCGGTGGTGACCTGCCCGCGCAGCAACCACCACCTGGAGTGCGGCGTGTTCCCGTGGGCGGCGTTCGCGGCGGCCGGGGTGGAGGTCGCGCTGGGCACCGATTCGGTCGCCAGCGGCGAGAGCCTGGACGTGCGGGAGGAGGTGGCGTTCGCCCGCCAGCTGCACCCGGCCCTGGACCCGCGGGTGATCGTGCGGGCGGCCGTGAAGGGCGGGCACCGCGTGCTGGGCAGCCGCGCGCCCTTCATCCGCCGGGGCGAGGCGTGGCGCGACGAGTACGTCTGGGCGGGTTACGCCGGCGCCTGAGCGGTCACCGGCCGCGTTTCGGGTTCCCGGGCGGGCAGGACGACGTGGTGCACCCGGCAGCGGGCCTCGTAGCTTTCCTGCGCGCCCACCAGCACCACCGGGTCGTCGAAGCGGGCGGGTTCCCCGCCGATCAGCCGCTGCGAGCGGGTGGCGGGCGCGCCGCACTCGGTGCAGATCGCGGTGAGTTTCTCCACGCTCTCGGCGCGGGCGAGCAGGTCGGGCATGCACCCGAACGGCTCGGCGCGGAAGTCCAGGTCCAGGCCGGCCAGGATCACGCGCACGCCCGCGTCCGCGAGATGCAGGGCCAGCGGCACGATCTCCGGCCCGAAGAACTGCACTTCGTCGATGCCGACCACGTCCGGCAGTTCGGTCGGCGCCTCGCTGGCGGTCAGGAGAGGACCTTCCCCGGACAGGTGCGCGCGGATGCCGGCGACGTCCCGGACGGCCAGGGCGCCCACGGTCCGCCCGGCGTGGCTGGCGACGGCGGACTCGTGGTAGCGGTCGTCGATGGCGGGTTTGAACACCTGCACGCGCTGGCGGGCGATCACGGCGCGGGTGACGCGGCGGATCAGTTCCTCGCTTTTCCCGCTGAACATGGGGCCCACGATCACTTCCAGGTGGCCGCCGGAGTAGGGGGACTTGAGCACGTCCGGAAGTATGCCACCCCGCCCGGGGTGAGCGCCGGGACCAAAGAAGGCCGCCCCACCACGGGGGCGGGGCGGCGGAGCCTGACGGCCCTTACTTCTTCTTGGTGCGGTAGCTGTCGCCGAAGCGCTTGTTGAACTTGTCCACGCGGCCTTCGGTGTCCACGAAGCGCTCTTCGCCGGTCCAGAAGGGGTGCACGCCGCTCCAGACGTCCACGTGAATCTCGGGTTTGGTGCTCAGGGTCTCCATGACGACTTTGCCCTGGTAGATGATCTTGCAAGGAACGTTCTTGGGGTGGATGTCTTTCTTCATAGGTGCCTCCGCCGCCACGTCTGCTCCCGGGGTCAGGCACCAGGAATGTGCGTAGCGGACAACCGAGGAAGTGTATCACACCCCGGCCCGCCGCAGGGGGCTCAGGCCGGTGTGGGCAGGCAGGCCAGCAGGCCGGGCAGGTGCTGCGTGGCCGCCCAGTCGCGCTGCCAGCCGAGCCAGCTGTGCCCGATACGCAGGTCCGGCAGCAGGTGGCCGGGGACGCTCAGGCCGCGCGCGCCGAGAATGGCGCCGGTCACGCAGGCGACCGTGTCGCTGTCGTCGCCGAGCAGCACGGCCGGCTGCACGCCGTCCAGCCAGGACCCGGCGCGGGCGTGGGCCAGGGCGGCTTCCAGGGTGTCCAGCACGAACCCGCTCTGCGACGCGACGTGCCCGTCCAGGCCGGACTGCACGCGGGCGCGCACCTCGGCGCGGGCCGCGCGGTCGCGTTCGCGGAAGGCGGCGTTTGCCTCGATGCTGTCCACGCCCAGCAGGCCGGCGTCCAGCAGGGTCCGGCGCGCATCCAGCCGGTCCATCCGACTCATGGCCTGCCGGGCCGCGGCGTCCAGGCCCTCACCGCCCGCCAGCGCCTCCAGCAGGGCCGTGAGCACCACCGAGGCGTACACGCAGCGCGGATCGGCGTGGGTGAAGGCGGTCACGACCGCCGACTCACGGTCCAGCGCGTCCGCGCGGAACCCCGCCAGCCACACCGCCGCCACGCGCATCAGGCCGCCGTTCCCGGCGCTCTGAAACCCGCTGTCGGTCCAGGCCTGCACGCCGCCGTCCGGGGAGGAGTGCCGCAGGGCGGCGCGCGTCAGGCCGCCCACGTCGGGCGGGCCGGTCGCCAGCCAGTCCTGCAGGGCCGCCCACACGCCCGGTCTTCCCTCTCCCCGGGCATAGCCGATCAGGGTGGCCACGGTCATCTGGGTGTCGTCGGTCGCCTCGCCGGGCGCGAAGCCGAACACGCTGCCCGGCTGGTAGGTCGTGACGCTCTGGCCGTACCGGGCTTGGATCACCTCGGGCGTCTTGAATTCGGTGGCGGCGCCCAGGGCGTCGGCGGCCGCCAGGGACAGCAGCACGCTCAGGGGGGTGGGCGGGGAGGCTTCGGGCGTCGGCACGTTCCCGAGGGTAGCGCGGGGGCGTTCTCAGCGCCTGGGCGGGCCGGGGCATTACACTGGGGGCATGGTGCGTGGTGACCTGACCATCTTTCCGCTGCTGTCCGTCATGCAGATGCTGCTTGCCAGCGGCAAGGCCGGGAAACTCAGCGTGACGCACCCCCGCGGCGGCGACTTCTGGGTGGACGCCGGCGACATCGTGCACGCCCAGTACGGGCCCATGAAGGGCGAACCGGCCCTGCAGGTCCTGGCGAGCCTGGACGGCGGGATCTTCACGTTCGAGCCGAACGTCGCCGCGCCGGACCGCACCCTGAGCCTGCGGCGCGAGGTGGCGCTGACGCACATGCTGTTCGACCAGGACGGCTGGGCGGAGGTGCTGAAGGTCTTCCCGGAGTGGACCTCCACCCTGCGCTTCAGCGCCCGCTGGTCCGAGGCGCAGCCGGTCACGCAGCAGCAATACCGCGCGCTGCGCATGGTGACGCCCGGCGTGAGCATCCGCGGCATGCTCGAACGCCTCGCCTTCCGGCCCGCCGGGGACCCCTCGACCCTCAAACCCCGCGAGCTGCTGGACACCCTGCGGCCCTTCGTGCAGGCCGGGCTGGTCGAGGTCGTCCCGGCATGACCCGCGCGGCCCCGAAACGCCGGGGCGCCCCGGCTGGCATGATGGGCGTTCAGGCTGGCATGATGAACGGCCAGGAAGGAGGGTCGCATGAGCGCCATCACCCGCAGCACACCCACCCCGCGTGACACCCGCGACCCCGACGGCAGCGCCGCCCACACCCCCGCGTTCGGCCGCGAGAGCCTGAGCGCGCCCCTGCCCCGCCCGGACGCCCGGGTCGCGCCGCACGCCTCCTGGAAATTCCAGGACCGCTACGAACTGTGGGTGGACTGGCTGCAGCGCGACAGCGCCGGACGCTGGCTGCCATACGAGAACGTGCAGCAGCGCACCTTCCGCACCCGGGAAGACACCCTGCTGCACGCCGAGCGGCTCATCCAGCGCGGGGAATTCCCCATGCAGGGCGGCCGGGCCGCGCCGGTCACGCTGATCCGCAACCGCCGCGAGGCGCTGCTCAGCACCTTCCGGGAAGCCGAGGGGGACGGCGTGACCCTGATCCGCGAGGCGCTCTTCCCGGTCGGGGAGTACGCCCTGAGCCTGAAAGTCACCTGCGAACGCCTCGCCGACGAGATCCGCACGGCGTTCGGGCACGGCGGCAACCCGCTGCGCAGCCTGGCCGGGCAGCCCGTGAAACTCACCGTGCTGATCGAGCACCCCTACGACGTGCTGGGCCGCGCGCGGGGCCTGCTGGACTTCCACGACGGCACCCTGCGGCTGGACGGCGAGACCTTCAGCTTCCCGAACGGCGCGCCCGTGACCGGCGTGCCGTACCGCAACGCGACGGTGGCCGTGTCGCGCGGATTCATGAAACGCCCGAAACTGTACCGGTTCGAGATCGAGGAACCGGCCGGCGAGTAAGCGCCGGGCGTTACCGCCGGACCTCGCGCAGCAGGCTCAGGGGCAGGCTGCCCCGGTACAGCACTTGCGGCACGTCCGCCCACAGGAGGAGCGGCGCGCCCGGCGGCAGGGCCCGCAGGCGCGCCAGGGTGGCCGCGGGCGGCACGCACGCCCCGGCCAGGACATCCCGCGTGAACGGCTGAAGGTCGTCCGGGGAGTGCGGCTGGAACACCCCGCCGGGCCACGGGCGAGGCAGCAGCACCCGGGCGTGCTCGGGGTCCAGGGCGGCCGCCGGCAGGGTCCAGAACCGGACGGGTGCCGCCGCATGCCCGGCCGCCCGCAGGACGTCCAGCAGCGGGCCCGGGTCCACGGGACTGAGGAACAGCACGTCGCCCCAGCCGCACGCCAGGTCAGGCAGCACCGAGTCGCGCAGGGCCTCGCGGCCCTCGTACTTGCGCACCTCGCGCGCGTACACGTCCGGCCACGTCTCCCGCAGGGCGTTCAGGGGCAGCAGCCGGTCGCCGCGCACGTCGCGCCCGGCCCGGTGATACAGGGTGAATCCTTCAAGGTCAGGCATCCGCGCAGTGTGCGGCCTGGAGGGCAGAAAACACACCCGCCCGATGGGCGATGGCGCTTCGCGCCGCCGTCCGGTACAGTCCCGGTACCACGGGGTCGGGCCGGAAATTCCCGTGCCGGAATCCGGTGGCGGCCCGCGCGCCCGGCCCGCACAATGCCCGCATGAGTCTTTCCCGCCAGATCATGCTCCGGGAGATGCTGGCCGCGAACGCCGCCTTCGACGGGCGGTTCATCACGGGCGTGGTCAGCACCGGCATCTACTGCCTGCCGTCCTGCCGGGCGAAAAAACCGAAGCCGGAGAACGTGGTGTTTCACGCCACGCCCGCCTCCGCCCGGTCGGCGGGGCTGCGGCCATGCCTGCGCTGCCACCCGGACCACTACTACGCCGGCATTCACGCGGACGAGACGCGGGTGGCGGCCCTGGCCGACCTGCCGCCCGGGGACCTGCCGGACGTGCCGGCCCTGGCCCGCGCCGCCGGCCTGAGCGTGCGGGCGCTGCACGCGCTGCTGCGCGAGCACCTGGGGCTCACCCCGGCGGACTTCCTGGCCCGCGGCCGGATCGCGCAGGCGCGGCACCTGCTGCTGCACACGGACCGGCCGGTCACGGAGATCGCCTTCGAGGTGGGTTTCGCCAGCCTGTCGGCGTTCGGGGAGCAGTTCCGGAAGCAGGCGGGCCTGAGCGCGCAGGCGTACCGGGACCTGCGCGGCGCGCGGGCCTTCACGCTGCGGCTGCCCGCCGGGTACCCGCTGGCCGCGATGCTCCGCGACCTGGGCCGCGACCGCTGCCAGAGCACCGCCCGGGTGGAGGGCCACACGCTGCACACGGCGCTGCGGCTGCCGGGCGGCGTGCAGGTGGTGCACGTGGCCCTGCGCGCCGGGCAGGCCGAGGTCACCACTGCTGCGCCCCTGAGCCCGGCGGACGCGGCGGCCCTGCACGGCATGCTGCGGCGGATGCTGGGCCTGACCAGCGACCCGGCGCGGTTCGAGCGGCTGGCGCGGCAGGACGCGGCGTTCGGGCCGCTGGTGGCGGGCACGCCCGGGTACCGGGTGCCGCTCACGCCCACCCCGTTCGACGCGCTGGTGTGGGCGGTGGCCGGGCAGCAGGTCACGTTCGCGTTCGCCTGCACCCTGCGCCGCCGGCTGTGTGGCCGCCTGGGCGAGCCGGCCGGCGCGGGGCTTTACGCCCCGCCCAGCGCGGAGGGCATTGCCGCACTGTCCGTCCCCGATCTCACCGCGCTGGGCTTCACCCGGGCCCGCGCGGAGTTGCTCTCCCGCGTCGCGGGGCTGTGCGCCAGCGGCGCCCTGGACCTGGACGCCCTGGCCGGCGGGTCCGTGCGCGCCGCCGAACGCCAGCTGACCGCCGTGCCCGGCATCGGCCCCTGGACGGCACGGTACGTGCTGCTGCGCGGCCTGGGCGCCGCGGACGTGGTCCCGGTCGGGGACAGCGCCCTGGCCGCGGGCCTGCAACAGCTGCACGGCCTGCCCGGCCGGCCGGACGCCCGGCAGGTCACCGCCCTGCTCGCCCCCCTTGCCCCGTACCGCAGCCTCGCCACGCTGCACGTGTGGCGGCACCACGCCGCCCCGAAGGAGACCGCATGACCCCCAGCGAACCTCACCCGGCCTTCCACGCCCTGCACGCCCGGGGTTTTGCCCTCCCGAACGCCTGGGACGCCGCGAGCGCCCGGATCTTCCAGGCGGCAGGTTTCCCGGCCGTCGGCACGACCAGCGCCGGAATCGCGTACGCACGCGGCCTGCCGGACGGCCAGCGGCTCTCCCGCGCCGAGATGCTGGCCGAGATCGCGGTGATCCGCCGCGCGCTGAGCGTACCGCTGAACGCCGACATCGAGGCCGGGTACGGCGACGCGCCGGACGACGTGGCCCGCACAGTGCGGGAGGTCGCGGCCCTGGACGTGGCCGGCGTGAACCTGGAGGACGCCACCGGCCGCCCGGACGCGCCCCTGTACGCCCTGGACGAGCAGGTGCGCCGCGTGGAGGCGGCCCGCGGCGCGTCCGGCGTGTTCCTGAATGTCCGCACCGACACGTACCTGTGCGGGGTGGGCCGGAACGCGCAGGAGCGCCTGGAGGAGACGATCCGCCGCGGCCGGGCGTACCTGCAGGCCGGAGCGGACGGCATGTTCGTGCCGGGCGTGACCGACCCGGCGGTGATCCGCGTGCTGGCGGCCGAACTGCCCGGGCCGCTGAACGTGATGGCCGCGCCCGGCGCGCCGGCCGTGCCGGATCTGCTGGCGGCCGGGGCGCGGCGCGTGAGCCTGGGTCAGGGGGCGATGCTGGGCGCGCTGGGGCACGTGGCGCGCATCGCGGCCGAACTGCGCGGCCCGGGCACGTACGGGGCGATGAGCGAGTCCTTCTACGGCTTCGCTCAGGCCGAGGCGCTGTTCGCCTCCCCCTGAGCCCCGCCTTCTGGCGGATTGAAAGCGGGGCGGGGCGGCGCGTACACTGCGTGGGCGTTGACCGGGAAGAGTACCCGGGAACTGGCCCCGACAGGGAGCCCGGGCCGTGACTGAGAGCCCAGGCCGGAGTGCCGCCCGGAGAACGTCACCCGCGAGCACGGTGGAAGAACGGCCCACGCGGCCCAGTAGACCCGCCCGGGAGCGCCCGTCACAGCGCACCCAGAGCGCCCCGGCATGCAGCCAGGGAACCGCGGTGGTACCACGGGACTGCACGTTCACGTCTCGTCCGCACACGGAGCAATCCGGGCGGACGAGACGTTTTTTCGTGCGGCCCGGCAGGAGGTGACATGACCCAGTTCAGCGAACTTCAGGCCGCCCGCGCGCACGCCCGGGCCCACCGGCTGCGCGAGCGGGCGGTCTGCCAGATCACGCGCCCCGCCGGGCACGGCGCGGCCCTGCTCGTTTTCGACCACGTGCCCACCCAGGACGCCGGCGTGCAGGTCGTGGCCGGCGGGGTAGAGCCCGGAGAGACTCCCGCGCAGGCCGCACTCCGTGAGGCCGCCGAGGAAACCGGGCAGGCCGGCTTCACCCTGCGGGGTTACCTGGGCAGTGCCGAGTGGATCAGTGAGGCGCATGCCAAACGCGAGATGCGGCACTTCCATCACCTGCTGGCCCCGCCGGACCTGCCGGACACCTGGGAGCATGCCGCCGATGGTCACGTGTTCCGCTTCCACTGGGAGCCGCTGCCGGCCCCCCGCCTCGACTGGGACCTGGACCTGTTCCTGCCCTCCCCTGCCCTGACCGACCCTGGCCTGACCCCGCCGCCGATCCCCGGCGTTCCGCACGACAAGGAGACCCGCGCATGACCGACACCCCCGCCGACAGCAAGACCCTGGCCCCGCAATTCGATCCGCAGGCGGTGGAGCCGCAGTGGGCAAACCGCTGGCGCACCGAGCCCTTCCGCGCGGACGCCAGCAGCGGCCGTGAGCCGTTCACCATCGTGATCCCGCCGCCGAACGTGACCGGGAACCTGCACCTGGGGCACGCGCTGGACAACACCCTGATCGACACGCTGATCCGCTTCAAGCGCATGCAGGGCTTCGAGGCGCTGTACCTGCCAGGGATGGACCACGCCGGGATCTCCACGCAGGTGGTCGTGGAAAAGCAGCTGCGCGAGGCCGGTGTGTCGCGGCACGACCTGGGCCGCGAGGCGTTCCTGGAGCGGGTGTGGGCCTGGAAGGCCGAGTCGGGCGGCATGATCCTGAACCAGCTCTCGCGCCTGGGCGTGAGCGCGGACTGGACCCGCGAGCGCTTCACGATGGATGAGGGCCTGTCGCGCGCGGTCCGGCACCAGTTCGTGAAGCTGTACCACGAGGGCTTCGCGTACCGCGGCGAGCGGATCGTGAACTGGGACCCGGCCAGCCAGACCACCCTCAGCGAACTGGAGATCGACCGGGAAGTCCGCAAGGGCAAGATGACCACCCTGTCCTACAAGCTGGAGGACCCGAACGAGGCGGCCAGCAACGGCGAGCCCGGCGAGATCCGCATCGCGACGGTGCGCCCGGAGACGATCTTCGCGGACCAGGCGATCGCCGTGCACCCGGACGACGCGCGCTTCCGTCACCTGGTCGGGAAGAAGGCCCGCATTCCCCTCACGGACCGGCTGGTGCCGATCATCGCGGACGAGGCGGTGGAGATGGAGTTCGGGGTGGGCGCCCTGAAGATCACGCCCGCGCACGACCCCACCGACTTCGAGGTCGGTGAGCGGCACGGTCTGGCGCGGCCCAGCGTGATCGACCTGCACGGGAACCTCACGCAGGACGAGCTGGTGCCCGCCGAATTCCGCGGCATGGAGCGCTTCGCGGCCCGCAAGGCCGTGACCAAGGCCCTGACCGAGGGCGGGCACCTGATCGAGGAAAAGGACCACGACACCGCCATCGGCCTGTCCGAGCGCACGAAGGTGCCGGTGGAGCCCATCGTGAGCACGCAGTGGTTCGTGCGCATGAAACCCTTCGCGGACATGGCCCTGGACGGCCTGGAAAAAGGCGAGATGCGCCTCGTGCCGGACCGCTACGCCAAGGTGAACCGCGACTGGCTGGAGAACATCCGCGACTGGAACATCAGCCGGCAGCTGTGGTGGGGCCACCAGATTCCCGCGTGGTACGACGAGCAGGGCAACATCTACGTGCCTGACCCCGAGAACCCGGACCTGGACTGCGACCAGGACCCCCGCTACGCGCACCTGAACCTGCGCCGCGACCCGGACGTGTTCGACACGTGGTTTTCCAGCAACCTGTGGCCCTTCAGCACGCTGGGCTGGCCCGACACCGACAGCGAGGACTTCCGGAAGTTCTACCCCACCCAGGTCCTGGTGACCGGGTACGACATCCTGTTCTTCTGGGTGGCCCGCATGCAGATGGCCGCCTACGGCCTGACCGGGCAGGCACCGTTCAGCACGGTGATGCTGCACGGCCTGTACCTGGACGCCAAGGGCCAGAAGATGAGCAAGAGCAAGGGCAACGGCGTGGACCCGCTGGAGCTGTTCGAGCAGTACGGCGTGGACGCCGCCCGCTTCGCGTTCGCGTACCTCTCGACCGGCGGGCAGGACATCAAGCACGACCCGCGCCGTTTCGAGCAGGGCCGCAACTTCGCGAACAAACTCTGGAACGCCACCCGCTTCGCCCTGATGCGCCTGGGCGAGGCCGTCCCCCACCTGCAGGGCGACGACGACCTGACCGCGTACGTGCGCCGCGCCCTGATTCCCGGCGACCTGGACCTGCCCCGCAGCCAGGACGTGCTGGCCCTGCTGCGCGGCCGGGACGACCTGACCCTCGCCGACCGCTGGATCATCTCCCGCCTGAACGCCGTGACCGCCGAAGCCACCGCGCAGCTGGAGGCCTTCGACATCGGCGCCGCCACCCGCACGCTGTACTCCTTCACCTGGGACGAGTTCTGCGACTGGTACATCGAGGCCGCCAAACCCGCCCTGGCCGAAGGCAAACTGGGCACGCTGGCGACCCTGAAGGCGGTGCTGGAGCACATCCTGAAACTGCTGCACCCGGTCATGCCTTTCATCACCTCCGAGCTGTACGAGGCGCTCGGGCACCGCCGGCAGCTGGCCCTGCGCGTCTGGCCGGTGGCGAACGCCGACCTGCACGACGCGGAAGCCACCCACGCGTTCGACGCCCTGCGCGCCGCCGTGAACGCCGCCCGCAGCCTGAAGAACGAACTGGGCCTGAGCCCCCAGGACCGCCTGGGCGTGACCGTGGAAGGCGACCTGAGCGGCGTGGTCACCGAGAACGCCCGCGTGGTGGAAAGCATCGCCCGCGTGCAACTGGTGACCAGCCTGGAAGGCCGGACCCTGAGTGCCGTGGAACGCGGCGTGACCATCCGCGCGCCGCTGGAAGGCACCGTGGACCTCGCCGACTGGCTGGGCAAGCAGAAAAAACGCCTCGCGGAATTCGACAAGCAGATCAAACAGGCGCAGGGCAAGCTGGGCAACGAGGGCTTCGTCGCCCGCGCGCCCGCCGAGGTGATCGAGGAAGAGAAACGCCGCGTGGAGGACTTCACCCAGCAGAAAGACCGCCTGGAAGGCGTGCTGAAGCAGTTCGAGTAAGCAACCCCGTTCCTGGCGTCCCCGCGATCCCCATGATCCGGGGACGCCTTCTCTCCCTCTGGGCTGGAGTTCGTGGCGCTCCAGCCTGCCCGATACACTGGAACATGTGAGCAGGAAGCCGGGAAGCAACGTGCGGCGCCTGCCGCGCCTGCAGTTATGGAAAGCCATCAGGCTGCCTCGAGCCCGTGAAAGAAGCTGCCACACATGAAAACAGTCCTGAAATTCTACGGATGGGACGCCGTGAACCCCAGCCGGGAACGCGCCCGGCGCGTCGAGCAGCTCCTGACAGTTCTGGATAACGCGGGACTAGCACCAGATATCTTCCGCTTCGGCGATGGTCCAGAGGCAGATCCCTGTTCCCGGGAGGCGTTCCTGGTGCGGTTGGCGGAGGGCCGCCGCAGTGACCTGCCCACGCTGGGACGCCAAGCGAATCCCGCCTACGACGTGGGCATGGGAATCACTGGGGTTTCGGAGCAGGTGACGCGGCTGGTGTTCGCGGACGTGACGGCCGGGCGTCGGCCCGAGCTGTTCACTCTGGGCTCGGCTCTGGCCGGGGTCCTTCACCCGGCGTTCGGCGGGCTGGGTTACGGCGCGGAACCGGCGCCGCTGGACCGGATGCTGGCCATGACGGGCAGTGAGCTGCGCCGTCACGGCCTGGACGGCCTGGCGGTCCGCAGCTGGTTCGGGCCGGACCTGATGGCGGTTCTCGACCCGGGCCCGCTGGAGGCGGAGGGGGCTGTCCTGACCCCCACCGCCTGGGGTGGCCTGGAAGTGGACCTCGTCCCGGACCCCTGGCTGGCGGCCCCGGGTGTCCTGGCGGACGCGAAGACACAGCTGGATGGCGCGCTGCGCGCCCAGGAGCTGCTCGGCGAGTACGGCCACCCCCTGCTGAAGAAGGCGGCGCCGGGCTGGGACCGGGTCACCAGCCGCCTCTGACAGAAACGCCGGAAGCAAGCCCTTTGCTTGTTGCTCAGCCGACGAGGGCGCGGCTGGTGCGGTCGAGCGCGGCGTACGCGCCGCCCTGTTCGAGCAGCTTCGCAGGGGGGCCGTCTTCCACGATCCGGCCGTCCTGGATCACGAGGACCCGGTCGGCGCCGCGGGCGAGACTGAGGCGGTGCGTGACGATCAATGCGGTGCGGCCGCGCATCAGGTCGTCCAGCGCGGCGACGACCTGGGCCTCGCTTTCGGCGTCCACGGCGCTGGTGGGTTCGTCCAGCAGCAGGACGCGGGGCCGGGCGAGCAGGGTGCGGGCGATGCCGAGGCGCTGGCGCTGCCCGCCGCTGAGTTTCACGCCGCGTTCGCCGACCAGGGTGTCCAGGCCGTCCGGGAGGGCCTGCACGAAGTCGAGGGCGTGGGCGGCACGCAGGGCGTCCTGAATCTCGGTGGGGGTGGCGGCAGGGTGGGCGTAGGTGACGTTGGCGCGGACGGTGTCGTGGAAGAGGAAGGTGTCCTGCGGCATGGTGACCGCGGCGCGGCGCAGGCTGTGCAGGGTGAGGGTGCGGACGTCCAGGCCGTCGATCAGGACCTGTCCAGCCTGCGGGTCGTGGGCGCGGGTGACGAGGCCCAGCAGGGTGCTCTTGCCGGCGCCGGATTCGCCGAGCACGGCGACGCGCTGGCCGGCGGGCACGCGGAAGCTGACGTCGCGCAGCACGGGCCGGGCGGGGTCGTAGCCGTAGGTGACGTTGCGGAATTCGATCTCGCCGCGGGCGGGGTCGGGCAGGGGCCGGGCGTCCGGGTGGTCCTGCACGGTGACGGGCGCGTCGAGGACCTCGAAGACGCGGCGGCCGCTGGCCTCGGCGCGCTGGAGCAGGTCGGCGATGCCGACGAGGTCGTCCAGGGGGCCGTAGAAGTAGCGGCCGTACCCGCGGTAGGCGAGCAGGCCGCCGATGGTGAACTGGCCCTGCATGATCAGCCACGCGCCGCCGCCGAGCATGATGACGTTGCCCATGTTGCCCACGAAGCGCGCGAGCGGGAAGGAGCGGTTGCGCAGGGTGACGGCCCGGACCTGCACGTCGTACAGTTCGCGGCCGAGCGCCTCGACGCGCGCGGTTTCCTGCGCTTCGCGGGCGTGGGTCTGCACGACGCGCATGCCGCCCAGGCGGTCGGTGATCAGGGCGGTCAGGTCCCCCAGTCGGGTGCGGGCGGCGCGGTAGGTGGGCCGGACGGTGCGGGCGTAGCGCCACAGCAGCGCGCCCACGGCCAGCATGGGGAGGGTGGTGGCGGCGCCCAGGACGGGGTTCAGGGCGATGAAGATGCCGATCACGCCGATGAGGCGCAGGGCGTTGGCGAGCACGGAGTCGGTGCCGCGCACGAGAACGTCCTGAATGGCGTCCACGTCGCCGGTGACGCGGGCGATCAGGTCGCCGGTGCGCTGGCTTTCGAAGTAGTCGGCGGACTGCGCCTGGAGTTTGCGGTACACGGCGAGGCGCAGGTCCAGGGTGAGGCGCTGCCCGGCGCGCTCGAGCAGGATGCCGCGTGAGGCGGAGAGGAGCTGCTGTGCGCCGAACACCAGGACGAGCAGGGCGAGCTGCGTGGCGATGTACGGCCAGTCGCGCTGGGCGATGCCGTGGTCCACCACGCGGATCCACACCAGGGGGGGGTACAGTTCCGCGATGACGCTGAGGGTCAGGAGCAGCAGGCCCACGCCGACGGTGCGGCGGTAGGGGGTGAGCAGGCCGTACAGGCGCCGGGTGACGCCGGGGGTGGGGTGGGGCACCGCCGCAGCATACGTGGGGGTGGCGGGGAGGTCGGTGGGCTGGGCGGGGATGTGCGTCCTTGCAAAATCATGATAATGAGTTATCATTTTCAGCCATGCGGTTCCCCACCCTGCTCCTGACCCTGCTCCTGACCTCCCTGCCGGCCGCGGCCGCCGCGCCCCTGCCGGTCAGCGCGACCACCTCCCTGATCGCCGACTTCGTGCAGAACGTGGGCGGCACCCGCGTGAAGGTGAACGTCATCGTTCCCGCCGGCGCCGACAGCCACACCTTCCAGCCGTCCACCGCCGCCCTGCGCGGCCTGAGCGGCAGCCGCGCCCTGTTCGCCAACGGCGCCGGCCTGGAACCCTGGCTGCCGAAACTCAAGGCCGCCGCGCCGAAGGTCCCGGTCACCACCCTCACCACCGGCCTGAAGCTCCGCCCCGCGCCCGGTGATGACCACGATCACGGCCATGACCACGCCGAGTCCGACCCGCACGCCTGGTGGGACGCCGACCTCGCCACCGGGTACGTCCGCAACGCCCAGGCCACCCTCACCCGCCTCGACCCGGCCGGGAAGGCCACCTACGCGAAGAACGCTGCGGCATACATCACGAAGATCAAGGCGGCCGACGCCGCCGCGAAGAAACTCTTCGCCACGCTGCCCGCCGGCAAGCGCAAGGTCGTCACCAACCACGACTCCCTGCACTACCTCGCCTCCCGTTACGGCCTGACAGTGGTGGGCACCGTCCTGCCGGGCCTGAGCACCGAACGGGAACCCAGCGCCGGGGAGATCGCGGCCCTGATCCGCACGGTCAAGGCCACGGGCGCCCGGGTGATCTTCACGGAGAACGCCGCGAACCTGCGCCTGGCGCAGACCCTCGCGCGGGAAACCGGCGCGCGCGTCGCCCCGCCGCTGTACACCGACGCGCTCGGCCCGAAGGGGACCGCCGGGGACACCTTCCTGAAGGCCCTGAAGTACAACGCCGAGACGATGGTCAAGGCACTGAAGTAACGCCGGTGCGGCCCGCCCGCCTCCTTTCCGGGGGCGGGTATGCTTTTCCTCATGTCTGTCGTGACCCGTATCGCCCCGAGCCCCACCGGTGACCCGCACGTGGGCACCGCCTACATCGGGCTGTTTAACCGTACTCTTGCCCGTCAGGCGGGCGGAAAGTTCATCCTGCGGATCGAGGACACCGACCGGGGCCGCTACGTCGCCGACAGCGAGACCCGCATCTTCCAGATGATGCAGTGGCTGGGCCTGGAACCCGACGAGTCGCCTTTGCAGGGCGGCCCGAACGGCCCCTACCGGCAGTCCGAGCGCTTTGACCTGTACGGCGATTACGCCCGGCAGCTGGTGGAAAGCGGGCACGCCTACTACGCCTTCGAAACCCCGGAGGAGCTGACCGCCCTGCGCGAGCAGGCGCAGCAGGCGGGGCGCGTGATCGCCATTCCCAGCCGCGACCTGAGCGCCGGGGAAGCGCAGCGGCGCTTGGACGCCGGCGAGGCCGCCGTGATCCGCCTGAAGGTGGACCGCGAGGGCGAAACCGTGGTGAACGACCGCCTGCGCGACCCGATTCACTTCCAGAACCGCGAGATCGACGACAAGGTGCTGCTCAAGGCCGACGGCTTCCCTACCTACCACCTGGCGAACGTGGTGGACGACCGCCTGATGGGCGTGACGCACGTGGTCCGCGCCGAGGAGTGGATCACCAGCACGCCCATTCACGTGCTGCTGTACCGCGCGTTCGGGTGGCCGGAGCCGGTGTGGGCGCACATGCCGCTGCTGCGCAACAGCGACCGCTCCAAGATCAGCAAACGCAAGAACCCCACCAGCGTGGAGTGGTACCAGAAGCAGGGCTTCCTGCCCGAGGCGATGCTGAACTTCCTGGCGACCATGGGCTGGACGCACCCGGACGGCCAGGAGATCTTCGACCTGACCGAGTTCGAGCGCGTCTTCGATCTCTCGGACGTCACCCTGGGCGGCCCGGTGTTCAGCCTGGAGAAACTGCGCTGGTACAACGGCAAATACCTGCGCGAGGTGCTGTCGGAAGACGAGGTGGCCCGCCGCCTGCACGCCTTCCTGGCCGACCAGAAGGTGAGCCTGCCGCTGGACGACTACTTCCGCGCGGTGACGCGCCTGATGACGCCCCGCATCGAGGTGTTCGCGGACTTCATGGACAAGACCGCCTACTTCTGGTCGGAGGACTACCCCACCGACGAGAAGGCGCAGAAGGCGCTGGACGGCAGCCGCGACCTGCTGCCCGACCTGGCCGCCCGCCTGAAGAACCTGCCCACCTTCGACGCCGCCAGCATCAAGGCCGCCTTCCACGCCTACGCCGAGGAGAAGGGCCTGAAACTGGGCAAGGTCATGCCGCCCGTCCGCGCGGCCGTGGCGGGCACCATGGAAAGCCCGGACCTGCCGGACCTGCTGGCCGCCCTGGGCCGTGACCGCGTGGTGGCTCGCGTGGACCGGGTGGCCCGGTGAGCGTCCTGGCGGCCGTGCTGGTGGGCGCCGTTGCCCTGCTGCACGTGTACATCCTGGTGCTGGAGATGTTCCTGTGGACCACGCCCCGCGCCATAGAGGCCTTCGGCACCACCCCGGAACTCGCCGCGCAGACGCGCGTGATGGCCGGCAACCAGGGCCTGTACAACGGCTTCCTGGCGGCGGGCCTGTTCTGGGGCCTGCTGACGGGCGCGCAGGACGTGCAGCTGTTCTTCCTGGCGTGCGTGGCGGTCGCGGGATTGTACGGCGCGGCCACCGCGAACCGCCGGATCCTGTTCGCGCAGACGGTGCCGGCGGTCCTGGCGATCCTGGCCGTACTGCTGGCCTGAGAAAACAGCGTGCGGGGGAGGCCGAGTTCTGGCCTCCCCCACTGCCCTGCCCCGGATCAGGGCTGGCGGGTGAACTCCCAGACCTGCCCGTCCGCCTTCAGGGTCAGGGTCGCGCCCGCCTGGGTCAGGGTGGGGTTCAGCTCGAACAGCGAGAACAGGCGGGGGCCGTCCATGTCCGGGCACATCATCATGGTGCTCACCAGCTGGCCCACCTGCAGCACGCCGCCTTTCAGGGTGTACTGCCCGCCGTAACTGTTGCAGCCGTCGGTGCCGCCGATCTGGCCGTTCTCGAAGGTCATGCTGACCGGTTTGTTCAGCGCGGGGGCCGGCTGGCCGTTCAGGCGGGTCAGGACGAAGGTGCCGGTGGGGGCGGCGGGCGTGGCGACGGCCGGAACGTCCCGCAGCGTCACCTGTCCGGCGGCGCCGCGCCAGGTCTGCGTGTCGCCCTGCACGGTCACGGTGAGCGGCCCGCGCAGCAGGGCCAGGAAGGCGTTCTCGGCGGATGCGGCAGGGCACAGCATCCGGGTGGAGGCCAGGGCGGTCAGGCGCAGCGTGCTGCCGGTCAGCGTGCCCTGGCCGGTCAGGGTGTTGCAGTCCAGGCGGCCGGTGAGGACCACCTTGCCGGCCGTGGTGGTCAGGCGCAGCCGGGCGTCCGCGGGCACGGGCACAGCCTTGCCGTTCAGGGTGAGGGCGGTCACGCTGACCTCGCGGGGGGCGGGTGCCTGCGTCATGGGGCCTCCGGGTGGCACGGGCGTGGGTTTGACGGGGGCGGGCCGGCCCGGGGCCGGGATGGGGGTGGGCGCGGCCTGGAACACCAGCCGGCCGGTGCCGGCGCTCAGGGTGAGCGTGAGGCCCTGGAGCGCGTAGCGGGTGGTGCGGCGCAGCAGGTCCAGGTAGTCGCCGTGCAGGGACAGCTGGGCGTCCGGGCAGGCGCTGCCGCCCTGGCCCAGGCGCGGGAACTTCAGGATGGCGCCGCTGCGGGTCACGGGCACCGTCTGGGTGCCGCAGGCGGTGGTGATGGTGGCGGAGGTGCCGACCAGGCGCAGCGTGGGCCGCTCCAGGCCCGGGTTCAGGGTGATGGGGCCGCGGCCGGTGTCCAGCCGGACCAGCGTCCAGGTGGTGCCGGTCAGGGGCGGCGTGGAGGCCGGCACGGTCCGGGCGGGCGGCAGCTGGGCCATCGTGGTGGGGGGCTGGGCGGGCGCGGCGGCGCTGCTCAGGGCAAGGACGGCAAGCAGGGCGTACATGAGGGTGTTGTACCTCACGGTTCTGAACGGGGGCTGATGGCCAGGGGCCGGTGGGGCGCGCCGGCCGGACAGTGGACGTGCCGGTGCGGGCCGGGCGGGTAGAATGCGGCATCTGCCACCAAACGGTCGTTTGGTTCGTGAGGTGGTCAGCGTGTGCCGCTTCTCTCCCGCTTCGCCGTGCCCGGCGCGCCCGCTGTCTGTCCCGCCCCCGTCCGCCGCTCCGTTTGCCCAGTTCAGTTCAACCGCTCCCCGCCGGGGACGCGCAGGAGGAATGCAGTCATGGAAGATCGCCGTATCAGGGTCCTGATCGCCAAGCCCGGCATGGACGGCCACGACCGGGGCGCGAAGGTGGTGGCCCGCGCGCTGCGCGACGCCGGCATGGAAGTCATCTACACGGGCCTGCGCCAGACCGCCGACATGATCGTGAACGCCGCGCTGCAGGAGGACGTGGACGCCATCGGCCTGAGCGTGCTGTCCGGCGCGCACATGCACTACTTCCGCGAGGTCACGCAGCTCCTGAAGGACAAGGGCGCGTCGGACATCATTCTGTTCGGCGGCGGCATCATCCCGGACCAGGACCTGCCGGAACTGGAGGCGCTGGGTGTGGGGCGCGTGTTCACGCCCGGCGCGAGCACCCAGGACGCCGCCGAGTACCTGAAAGAAGCCGTGCAGCGCCGCTGGGAAGCGCTGGGCGACGCGTAAGCGCCGGCCCTGCCGCTGAATGGCCACTTCCGCTGAGTCCGTCACGGCCGCCGTGACCGAACGCGCCGCCCCGCTGGACGTGGGGCGGCTTCTGCCGCTGTACCTGGCGCAGGCCCTGGCGACCGGGTCCACGAACGTGAGCACCGTGCTGGCCAGCGTGATCATGAGCGGCCTGGGCCGCGAGAGCCTGACGGGCCTGCCCGCCACGGTGATCAGCCTGAGTGCCGCATTGAGTGCGGGGCTGTTCGGGGCGCTGATGCTGCGCCGCGGCCGGCGCCTGGGCCTGAGCGCGGCGTTCTCGCTGGGCGTGCTGGGGGCCGTGGTGGGCTTCCTGGGGGCGCGGGCGGGCAGCGTGCCGGCGTTCCTGCTGGGCGCGGGGCTGTTCGGCGCGGCGCAGGGCGGGTACCAGCAGGCGCGGTACGCCGCGGCCGAGAGCGTGCCCCAGGACCGGCGCGGCGCGGCCCTGGGCGTCCTGATGCTGATGAGCGTGTTGGGGTCTGTGGCGATGACCGCCACCTCCCACCAGATCGAGTGGCTGGCCGGGCGGGTGGGCGCCACGCCGGAAGTCACGGGCTGGCTGGTCGCGGCGGCGCTGATGCTCACGGCCGCGCTGCTGATGCGCGCGTGGACGCCGCTGCGCGCCCCGCAGGCCGCGACGCAGGACCGCCTGAGTCTGCGGGCGGCGTTCGCCATGCCCGGCGTGCGCAGCACCGCCCTGGCGATGGCGATCGGGCAGGGCCTGATGGTCACGCTGATGAGCCTCACGCCGCTGCGCGCGCACCATGCCGGGGTGGACCATGCCGGCGTGGCGGCCCTGATCACGGTGCACGTGGCGGGCATGTTCGCGTTCGGGTGGCTGACCGGGCCGCTGATCGACCGGCTGGGCGTGCGTTTCGGGTACGTCAGCGGCGCGCTGCTGCTGGTGGCCGCCGCCCTGACCGCCCCCCTGTCCGGGTCCTGGCTGGGGTTCAGCATGTTCCTGCTGGGCCTGGGCTGGAACCTCGTGAACATCGCCGGGAGCCGCGCCATGACCCGCTTCCCGGCGGCGCAGGGCGTCACGGACGCGCTCGGGTACGCGGCGTCGGCGTTCGGGACGCTGGCCGGCGGGCTCACCATCGCGCACGCGGGCTTCCCCACCCTGGCGTACGCCTGCGCGGCGCTGGGCTTCCTGCCGCTGTTCAGCGCGTGGCGGGCCGGGCGGCCGCGGCCCGCCGTGCATTCCGCCTGACACGCGCGGGCAACAGTGACATAGTGACCGGACCGCAACCCGCAGTCCGGTCCGTTTCCTGTCCCCCAGCCTGGAAGGAGTTCCGCATGACGCGCCTGGCCCCGCCTGCCCCTTCACCCAATCCGGCCCTGCCCGCCCTGGGGTTCTCCCCCACCGACCGCGTGGTGATCTTCCACGCCGACGACCTCGGCATGACCGAGGCGACCGTCTCCGCGTACCGCGACCTGATGGAGGTCGGGCTGCTGTCCTCGGCGAGCGTGATGCTGCCGTGCGCATGGAGCCCGGCGGCCGTGCAGGCCGCCCGGGACGTGCCGGGGTCGGACGTGGGCGTGCACCTCACCCTGACCAGCGAGTGGGACGCCTGCCGCTGGCGGCCCCTGCTCACCCCGGAGGACCCGCGCCTGGTGGACGGGGCCGGGTTCTTTCACCGCCGGGTGGAGGACGCGAGGCAGGCGGACCCGGGCACCGTGGGCCGGGAGTTGCGGGCGCAGGTGGACGCCGCGCTCGCCTGGGGGCTGGACGTCACGCACCTGGACGCGCACATGGGCGCCGCGGCCGACCCACGCTACGTGCGCGAGGTGGTCGAACTGGCGACCACGCGGGGCATTCCGCTGCTGTACCCGCGCTTCCCGGCGGCCGGGTGGCAGGCGGTGGGCCTGGACGCCGGGCAGGCCGCGCAGGCGGAGGGGCTGGGGCAGGTGCTGGAACAGCGCGGGTTCCCGCTGGTGGATCACCTGCGGATGCTGCCGCTGGACCAGGGCGGGGACCACGCGGCCCTCACGCTGGCGTGGCTGCGGGACCTGCCGGCCGGGATCACGCACTTCATCCTGCATCCGGCGCGGGACACCCCGGAGCTGCGCGCGGTGGCCTCCGACTGGGCGGGCCGGGTGGCGAACTACGAGGCGTTCCGGCGCCCGGAACTGCGGCGGGCGGTGGAGGGCCTGGGCGTGCAGGTGATCGGCTACGGGCCGCTGCGGGACCTGCTGCGCCGGAAGCTGGGGGGCGCGGCGTGACGGCCACGCTGCCGGCCGCCGTGGAGGCGGTCACGCCGGCCGGGGTGCGGTGGCGGTACGCGCTGATGAACCTGGGCATGGTGATTCCGGCGCAGGTGTCCAGCTTCTTCTTTCTGTACTACGTGGATCACCTGAAGGTGGACCCGGTGCGGTTCGCGGCCCTGATGTCGGCGTTCGCGCTGTACAACGCGATCGACAACCCGGTGATCGGGTACCTGTCGGACCGGACACGCAGCCGCTGGGGCCGCCGCCGGCCGTACCTGCTGTTCGCGACGCTGCCCACCATGCTGTTCCTGGCGCTGCTGTTCAACGCGCCCTTCGACGGGGTGAGCAGCCCCGGGGCGCTGCTGCTGTACTTCGGGGTGCTGTGGGTGCTGTGGGAGACGACCGGGACCATGATGGGCTCGGCGTACCTGAGCCTGCTGCCGGAGATGTTCCGCTCCTTTGCGGAGCGCACGGACGTGGCCGTGAAGATGAATGTGGTGCAGGTGGTGGGGCTGCTGATCGGGCTGGCGCTGCCTCCGGTGCTGGCCGCGCAGATCGGCTGGGGGCCGATGGGCCTCCTGTTCGCGCTGATCAGCGCGGCGGCGGTGTACGGCGGGGTGGGCCGGACCTTCGAGCAGCCCCGGCCTGAGCGGCCGGCGCAGGCGCTCGGCGCGGCGCTGCGGGCCACCTTCACCAACCGCAGCTTCCTGACCGTGGTGCTCGCGCAGACGATGCGGTTCGTGGCGACTGGCACGCTGGCGACCGGCATGGGGTTTTTCGTGAAGTACAGCCTGGGCCTGGACGGTGGCCTGAACACCACGGTCCTGCTTGCCACGGCGTTTGTGACGGCGGGCGTGTTCCTGTGGCCGTGGCGGCAGTTCGTCGCCCGGCGGTTCGGGGCGCGGACCACGCTGCTGCTGGCCTTCGCGCTGTGCGGCGTGGCGGTGCTGCCGCTGCTGGTCATTCAGACCTTCGCGGCGGCGCTGGCGACCACGGTGCTGTTCGGGGTGGGGCTGGCCGGCCTGATCCTGATGGGGGACGTGATCATGGGGGACGTGATCGATGAGGACGAGCTGCGCACCGGGGAGCGGCGCGAGGGCTCGTACTACGGCCTGGCGGGCCTGATCACCACGCTGAGCAGCGCCGTCGTGGCGGCCGCGTTCGGGTGGGTGTCCGCGCGGTACGGGTACGACCCGAAACTCAGCGTGCAGCCGGACTCGGTGGCGCAGGGGTTCCGGCTGTTCATGACGGTGCCGCCCCTGATCGGGTCGGCGCTGGCGGTGGGGCTGATGCTGCTGTACCCGCTGCACGGGCGCCGGCTGGCCGAGGTGCAGGCCGCCCTGGCGCGCAGGCGGGCCGAAGAACGCGCCTGAGCCCCCGCCACGCAGGGGGGATTCAGGCGCCGGGAGGGCTCAGCCCAGGCGGCCGACGGCGCGTTCGGCGAGCACGTCCACAAGGTGCGCGCGGTACTCGGCGCTGGCGTAGCGGTCCCCGAGCAGGTCGCCGGGGTCCACGAGGTCCTTGAACCGGTACTCGGCGCTGCGGATGCCGTCCTCCAGCTTCGTGAGGCGGTGGGCCTTCTCGGCGGCGCCGGTGTACGCCACGCGGATCTCACCGCCGGCGTGCCGGGCGGCGGCCACGCCCACGACGGCGTAGTGGCTGGCGGGGTGGCGGAACTTCTCGTAGGCGCTCGCCTGGATACCCCTCGGCACGCGGATGTGAGTGAGGAGCTCGCCGTGCTGCACGGCGCTCTCGAACATGCCCAGGAACATGTCGTCGGCCTGCACGGTGCGCTCTCCTCCGGGGCCGCGAATCACGAACTGCGCGCCTAGGGCCAGGGCGGCGGCGGGGTAGTCGGCGCTGGGGTCGGCGTGGGCGAGGGACCCGCCGATGGTGCCGCGGTTGCGGACCAGGGGGTCCCCGACCCACCCGGCGACCTCCGGGAACAGCGGCAGGGCGCTGCGCAGCACCTCGGCGTGGGTGGTCATGGCGCCCACCACGAAGAAGTCGCCGTCCTCGCGGATGCCCTTGAGTTCCGGCAGGTCCCAGATGTCGATCAGGGCGGGCGGCTGCGCGAGCCGGAGTTTCATGGCGGGCAGCAGCGAGTGGCCGCCGGCGATGACCTTCGTTTCAGGGTGCTCGGCGAGGGCCTGAAGGGCGTCCTCCACGCTCGTGGCCTTGCGGTAGTCGAAGCTGGCTGGGTACATCGTGTCCCTCCGCGGGCCGGCGCCCGCTGCAAACGAGTGCTCAGTCGTCGGCGGCCTGCGTGCCCGCCTGCCTGCCCCTGGCGTCCTGGATGGCCCGCCAGACCTTCTCGCTGGTGTACGGCATGTCCAGGTGCGTGATGCCGTACTCGTGCCACAGGGCGTCCATCACGGCGTTGGCGACGGCGGCGGTGCTGGCGATGGTGCCGGCCTCCCCGATGCCCTTCACGCCCAGGGGGTTGTGCGGGCTGGGGGTCACGGTGTGGCCGTTCTTGAAGAAGGGCACGTCGTCGGCGCGGGGCATGGCGTACTCCATGTACGTGCCGGACAGGAAGTTCCCCTCGTCGTCGTAGGCGGCTTCCTCCCACAGGGCCTGCCCGGCGCCCTGCACGACGCCGCCGTGCACCTGCCCGTGCACGATCAGGGGGTTGATGAGGGGCCCGCAGTCGTCCACGCTGCCGTACTCGCGCAGCTTCACCTTGCCGGTGTCGGTGTCGATCTCAACCACGGCGATGTGCGTGCCGAAGGGATACACGAAGTTCTTCGGGTCGTAGAAGGCGGTGGCTTCCAGACCGGGCTCCAGGTCCTCGGGGTAGTTGTGGGCCAGGTGGGCCATCAGGGCAATGTCGAAGAAGCTCTTGGCCTTGTCCGGGGCGCCCTTCACGCGGAACTGCCCGTCCTCGTGCTCGATGTCGTCCGGGGAGGCTTCGAGCAGGTGCGCGGCGATCTTCTTCATCTTCGCGGTGACCTTCTGAAGGGCGAGTTTCAGGGCGCTGCCGCCCACCGCTGCCGAGCGGCTGCCGTAGGTGCCCCAGCCGTACGGCATGCGGCCGGTGTCCCCGTGAATGAGTTCGATGTCGTCGATGGGAATCTGGAGCTCGTCCGCGGCGATCTGCGTGAAGGCCGTCTCGTGGCCCTGCCCGTGGCTGTGCGACCCGGTGTACAGCTCGACCTTCCCGGTGGGGTGCACGCGCACCAGGCTGCTCTCCCACTGCCCGGCCTGCGCGCCCAGCTGCCCGACCAGCGCGGACGGCGCCAGCCCGCAGGCTTCCAGGAAGCTGATCAGGCCCACGCCCAGGATGGTCTTTCCACCCTTCATGCGGGCCTGCTCTTCGCGCAACGCCCGGTAGTTCATCAGGCCCATCGCCTGGTCCAGGGCGGGTTCGTAGTTGCCGCTGTCGTACACCAGCGCCACCGGCGTCTGGTACGGGAACTCGTCCGGGCCGATGAAGTTCAGGCGGCGGAACTCGGCCGGGTCCAGGCCCAGTTCGTGGGCCATGACGTCCACGGTGCGTTCCACCAGGTACGTCGCCTCGGGGCGGCCGGCGCCGCGGTAGGCGTCCACCGGCACGGTGTTCGTCATGGCGCCCGTGACCTTCACGTGCACGGCCGGCATCTTATACACGCCGTTGCACAGCGTGCCGTACAGGTAGGTGGGCACAGCGGGCGCGAAGAGGGTCTGGTAGGCGCCCAGGTTGGCGACGGTGTTCACGCGGAAGCCCAGCATGCGGTTCTCGTCGTCCACGGCGAGTTCCACTTCGGTCTCGTGGTCGCGGCCCTGCGCGTCGCTGACGAAGGCCTCGCTGCGCCGGGCGCTCCACTTCACAGGGCGGCCCAGCAGGCGCGCGGCGAGCAGCACGATCACTTCCTCCTGGTACTGGAAGATCTTGGTGCCGAACCCCCCGCCCACGTCCGGACTGACGACCCGCAGCTTGTGTTCGGGGATGTTCATCACGAACGCCGCGAGAATCAGGCGGTGCACGTGCGGGTTCTGGGAGGTGGTGTACAGGGTGTACTCGCCGCTGGCCGGCGCGAACTGCGCCAGCGAGGCGCGCGGCTCGATGGGGTTGGCGACCAGCCGCTGGTTGCGCAGCTTGACCTTCACGGTGTGCTTGGCGCGTTTGAAGGCCTCGTTCAGCGCGGCCTCGTCCCCGATCTCCCAGTGGAAGGCGACGTTCCCGGGAATGTCGTCGTGTACCAGGGGCGCGCCCTCGGCCAGGGCGGCGCTGCCCAGCGCGACGGAGGGCAGGGCTTCGTAGTCCACGTCGAGCTGCGCGGCGGCGTCCTCGGCCTGGGTGCGGGTCTCGGCGATCACCACGGCCACGATGTCGCCCACGTGGTTCGCCTCGCCCTGCGCGATGGCCGGGTGTGCCGGGGTCTTCAGGTCCGGGAGCAGCCAGCCTACCGGGATGCTGCCGATGCCGGCCTCCTTCACGTCGTCGCCGGTCAGGACGCGGACCACGCCGGGCATGCCCTCCACGCTGGCCTTGTCGATGCTGCGGATGCGGGCGTGCGGGTACGGGCTGCGGACCATCGCGGCGTGCAGCGTGCCGTGCAGCTGGATGTCGTCGGTGTAGCGGCCGGTGCCGGTGATGAAGCGCGGGTCCTCGCGGCGCTTCAGGGCCCGCCCGACGTACTTGTCGGAGTTTGCCTCGGTCATGCCTCTTCCCCCTCCTGAGCTGGTGTCGGTCGGCGGTCGCTCGGTTCAGTCATCGGCGGCCTGCGTCTGCGCGCCCTGCTTCATGGCCTGCGCGGCGTGCTGCACGGCCTTCACGATGTTGTGGTAGCCGGTGCAGCGGCAGTAGTTGCCTTCCAGGTGATGGCGGATCTGGTCCTCGGTGGGGTCCGGGTGGTGCTTGAGCAGGTCGGCGGCGCTCATGATCATGCCGGGCGTGCAGTACCCGCACTGCAGGCCGTGCATTTCCCAGAAGCCCTGCTGGAGGGGGTGCAGCTCGGCGGGCGTGCCGAGGCCCTCAATGGTGGTGACCTGCTGGCCGTCGGCCTGCACGGCCAGGACCGTGCAGCTTTTCACGGCGTCGCCGTTGAGGTGCACGGTGCAGGCGCCGCACTGGCTGGTGTCGCAGCCCAGGTGCGTGCCGGTGAGCGCCAGGTCCTCGCGCAGGAAGTGCGCGAGCAGCATGCGGGGTTCGACCTCGCGGGTGTAGGGGGTGCCGTTCACGGTGACGGTGATGTTCATGCGGTCCTCCGTGCGGGACGCCAGGGGCGCGCGCTGGGGCGTGGGGATGAACGGGAGCCGCGCCCGGGCGGGAGCGCCTGGGGGGCCTGTGCACTGTGGAACTCCTGCATTCAATCACAGCCGGGGCCGGATGGCACGCGGTCGGGCCGGCCCGCCGAACGGTTGAACTCGGTTCAGGATTGTGTGGTTTTGCACGGCGAGTACCGCACAGGGAACACCCCTGGGGGTGCCTTGGTGTGTGGTGTACACTCTGGGGGAAGGCGGGAGAAATGTCCCGGGTTGCCTTCCGTTTCCCGGCCCCTGCCTGCCGCTCCCATGTGAATAGATTCACCTGAACCCGAGTCTTCTCACACCCGCCCCCGGATGACCCCCCCCAGGAACCGGCCCGGTTCCCACAGGAGCCACCCATGAACACCCTGATCCTCGGCGCCGGATACGCCGGACTGGCCACCGCCACCAGCCTCAAACCCGACCCGCGCATGACCACCCTGCTGGTCGAACAGAACAACTACCACACCTTCGAAACCCGCCTCCACGAAGCCGCCGCCCACAACACCCGCGTCACCGTGCCCCTGGTCCCGCTGCTGCGCGGCACCGGCGTGCACTGGGAACAGGCCGCCGTGAAAGACGTCAACGTCGACACCCGCGAAGTCACCCTCAAAGACGGCCGCGTGCTCACCTACGACACCCTGGTCGTCGCGCTCGGCAGCACCACCAACTTCTACCGCATCCCCGGCCTCGCCGAGAACGCCGTGGAACTCAAGGACATCCAGGACGCCGACGAGATCTTCCACTACGTCAACCGCGCCTACGCCAGCGACTACCAGGGCCACCGCGACATCGTCGTCGGCGGCGCTGGCCTGACCGGCGTGGAACTCGTCACCGAACTTGCCCGCCGCGCCGAGAAACTCACCAAGGCCCGCGGCCTGCCGCCCATGAACATCTACCTCGTGGAAGCCGGCCCCAAGATCCTCCCCGTCCTGGACGACGCCCTGCGCGCCAAAGCCCAGCGCACCCTCGACGAGTACGGCATCCACACCCTCACCGGGCACCGCCTGATGAAAGCCACCGCCGACAGCGTCACCGTGCAGACGCAGGGCGGCCAGCAGAAGGTCATTCCCGCCGGGAAGATCATCTGGACCGGCGGCATCCAGGCCCGCGACCTCGTCAAAGGCGACCGGCTGGAAAAAGGCCCCGGCGGGCGCATCGCCGTGGACGAATTCCTGCGCGCCCGCGGCTACCCCGAAGTCTTCGTGCTGGGCGACATGGGCCTCGCCCTGAACGAGGAAGGCCACCCCGTCCCCACCACCGCGCAGCACGCCGGACAGCAGGGCCGCGTCACCGCCGGCAACCTCCGCCGCCTCGCCCGCGGCGAAGCCCTCACCCCCTACGTGCCCAGCACCCTGGGGGAATTCGTGAGCCTGGGCGGCCTGATGGCCGTCGGCTGGATGAAACTCCCCTGGAACCAGAAACTCGCCATCACCGGCGGCATGGCCCACGTCATGAAACGCGCCAGCGAATGGAAGTGGCGCCAGAGCATCGACTGAACACGAAGGGAAAAGCGCGGGCCGGGGGAATCCTCCGGCCCGGCGCCTTTGCATTGCCATGAGCGCCAACACGTCTTGCGCTGGTGTGATCTCCCGGGTCAACGGGCCCTTATTCCCCTCAGCAATGATCTCTTCTCATTCCCCGAGGTGCCCGGCCCATTCTTCCAGGAGGTACTGGAGTCGGGTCTGGGCGTTTTCCTGACTGCCGTACACGCTGCGCAGCAGGTCCCCGCCGGGCGCGAAGGCCAGCCAGTGCGGGGTGCCTTCGGTGTGCCAGTGGCGGGCGAACTCGCCGTGCAGGTCCAGGGCGACGGGGAACGGCAGTTTCCCGAAGTCGCGGGCGAACTTCACCAGGGTGGGTTCCACGTCCTCCCGCGGAAGGCGGCGGTGGCCGTGGCTGGTGTGCATGGCGAGCAGGTGCACGCGGTCCCCGAATTCGGCGTGCAGGCGTTTGAGGAACGGGATGCCGCGCGTGACGCACGCGGCGCACTCCAGGTTGAAGGTCATGACCAGCCCGGGCCGGTCCCAGCCGGAGGGCGGCGTGAGGGGGGAGCCGTGCACGAAGTCGTCCGGGGCGGGCCAGTCCATGCCTGCACCGTACGGCACGGGCGGGGGGAGTGGATGGGTGGGCCTTCGCGGCTCGTTACGGGTGGGGCGGGTGCAGGGCGCGGGCGAGTCGCGCCAGGCCCTGCCGCAGCCGGGGGGGCGGGAGGTGCGCGAAGGCGAGCAGGAGGGTGTCTTCCTGGCCGTCCACGCCGCCGAGGGCCACGCCGCCTCGGGCGGCCCGGCCGATCACGTCCGCGGCGCTCTGGTCGGGCGGCAGGGTGACGTGCAGGTGCAGGCCGGCGCGGGCGGGCGTGACCTGCCAGTCCGGGAAGTGCGCGTGCAGGGCGTGGGTGGCTGCCTCGTGCCGTTCGGCGAGGACCGGGCGGGTGCGGCGCACGTGCCGGGCGTACGCGCCGGACCCCAGCAGGTCCGCGAGGGCCAGGGCGTCCAGGGTGCCCGGCGCGCGGTCGGTGAGGGGGCGCGTGCCGGCCAGCACCTGGATCACGGCGGGCGGGCCGGCCAGGAAGCCGCTGCGGGTTACGGGGGCCAGGCTCTTGCTGAAGCTGCCGAGCAGGATCACGCGCGCCGGGTCCAGGGCCTGCATCACGGCGGGGGCCCGGCCGCCCTGGCCGGTGCCGTGCACGAGGTCGGCGGCGTAGTCGTCTTCCAGGATCAGGGTGCCGCGCGGCGCGGCCCAGTCCAGCACCGCCTGCCGGCGCGCGGCGGGCAGGGTGGCGGTCGTGGGGTACTGGCAGGCGGGCGTGGCGTACAGCAGCGTGGCCTGCGCGGGCAGGTGTGCGGGAATCAGGCCGTGGTCGTCCACGGGAACGGGGTGCAGGGTCGCGCCGGTCGCGGAGAGCGCCGCGTGCGCCCCGGCGTACGTGGGCGTCTCGATCGCGGCGGTCCGGCCGGGTTCCAGGAATGCTCGGGCGAGGGCGTCCAGGGCGCCCTGCGTGCCGCCGGTGAGCATGACCATGTCCGGCGTGACCTGCGCGCCCCGTTCGGCGTTCAGGTACGCGGCCAGGGCGCGCCGGGTCTCCAGCGGGCCCAGCGGGTCGGGCAGGGCGTCCCCGGCGGCGTCCCGCCAGTGGTGCACGGCGGCGGCGCGGCGGGCGAGCGCCTGCGTCCACGCGGCCGGGTACAGGTCCGGAACGGGCTGCCCCGGGCGGAAGTCCACGGCGTACGTCCCGGCGACGTCCTGCACCTGCCCGGCCAGCGCGCGGCGCGCCCAGTCGCTCAGTGGCAGCGGGGGCGCGGCGCCCGGCTGTGGGCGGGCGGGCCGCACGACCCGTGTGCCGCTGCGCGGGGCGGCCTGCACGAAGCCCTCCCATGTGAGGGTGTCCAGGGCGTCCACCACGGTGTTGCGGGACACGCCCAGCTGCGCGGCGAGCGCGCGGTGGCCGGGCAGCCGGGTGCCGTCGGGCAGGGTGCCGCGCAGCACGGCGTCCCGCAGGGTGCGGGTCACGCGGGCGCCGACCGTCTCGCCCGGCAGGGCGGGCAGCAGGTCCGGCACGGTCACGCGGGTCAGCGGTCCAGTTCCCGGGTCAGCCACGCGCGGTCGCCGCCCTCCTGTTCCAGGGCCTGTCCGGCGAGGGTCACGTACCGGTCCCGCGCGGCCTGCGCCTCCCCGGGCGTCAGGCCGTACTTGTCGGGTTCGGCCAGCAGCGCGCGGATGAACGGGAACACCGGTTCGTTCGGGTGCACGCGGCCGTTCACGGTGATGTCCGCGGGCCACTTCAGCAGGTACTCCAGCGCGTACGGGCCGGGTTCCAGCACGCAGCCGCCCGGGTAAGGGATGCGTTTCGGGCCGGGGAAGGTCACGGCGGGTTCGGTGGTCATGCCTCAGGATGCCGCAACTCAAAAGGAAAAATGCAGGCGCGCCGGGGGACTGAACCCTGGCGCGCCTGCAAGTTGAAGACTCTCGGAGTTCAGCCGACGGCGGGTGTACCCAGCGCTTCCAGCACGGCGTGCGTGAAGGTGCGGGTGTCGGCCTTGCCGCCCAGGTCGCGGGTGGGGTGCTCGCGCAGCGCAATGGCCACGGCGCGGTCCACGTGGTTCGCGGCGTCCGGACGTTTCAGGCCGTGGCGCAGCAGCATGCCGGCGCTGAGGATCGCGGCGGCGGGGTTGGCGACGCCCTGCCCGGCGATGTCCGGGGCGCTGCCGTGGATGGGTTCGAACAGGCCCGCGCCGTCGCCGAGGGAGGCGCTGGGCATCACGCCCAGACTGCCGGGGATCACGGCAGCGAGGTCGGAGAGGATGTCGCCGAACAGGTTCTCGGTGAGGATCACGTCGTAGCGGCTGGGGTTGGCGACGACCAGCATGGCGACGCTGTCCACGTACTCGTGGTTCAGGTGGATGCTGCGGTAGTCGCGGTCGCGCAGGGCCTGCACGTCCCGGCGCCACAGTTCGGAGACTTCCAGCACGTTGGCCTTGTCCACGCTGGTCACGCGGCCACGGCGCTGCTCGGCCGCCCAGAAGGCCACCTTCGCCACGCGTTCCACCTCGGGGGTGGTGTAGCGCATGGTGTTGTAGGCGGTGTCCCCGTCGATCCTGCGGTCCTGGTCGAAGTAGATGCCGCCCAGGAGTTCACGCACGATCAGGATGTCCACGCCGCGGGCGATCTCGGCCTTCAGTGGCGAGAGGTGTTCCAGGCCCGGCAGGACCCGCACGGGCCGCAGGTTCGCGTAGCAGCCGAGTTCGCGGCGCAGCGCGAGCAGGCCGCTTTCGGGGCGCAGGTGGCGGGGCAGTTTGTTCCAGGCGCTATCGTGCGCGCCGCCGACCGTGCCGAGCAGCGCGGCATCGGCGTCTTTCAGGGCGTCGCGGGTGCGCTGCGGGAAGGGGTCGGCGTGGTCCTCGTAGGCGCCGCCGCCGATGGCGTGTTCCTCGATGGTCACGTCCGGCGCGACCTCGCGCAGCACCTCCACGGCAGCAGCGGTCACTTCAGGGCCGATTCCGTCTCCGGGCAGGGTCACGATCTTGGGCATGGGCGCACCTCCAGTGCGGGAATAGGGGGATGGTAGACGGTCGGCGGGTGGGCGCGGGGCGCGTCGTCTATGCGCGGGGCGTCAGATCTGCACGTGGGTTTTCATGTACTCCAGCCAGCCGCCGGCCTGCTGCACGTCCAGCGCGAACTGCGGGACCGGCACGAAGCGCAGTACCTGCCCGGTGCGGGTGTTGGTGATGGTGCCGCCCGGCAGGTCCAGGTCCGCCTCGTCGCCGTCCTGGAAGGCCTCGACGATGCCGTCGCATTCCAGGGCCAGGAAGCCGTTGTTGATGCTGTTGCGGTAGTAGATCCGCGCGAAGTTCGGCGCGATCACGGCCGACACGCCCGCGCCGCGCAGCGCCCACACGGCGTGCTCGCGGCTGGACCCGCACCCGAAGTCCGCGCCGGCCACGATGATGTCCCCCGGCTGCACGCGCTTCACGAAGCCTTTGTCGTAGTCCTCCATGGCGTACGGGGCGAGTTCGGCCTCCACGTCGGTGGTCAGGTGGCGGGCGGGAATGATCTCGTCGGTGTTGATGTGGTCGCGGGCAAACACGTGCACTTTCGGCATGGGGGCCTCCTTGGGGGGTCAGGGGTTCGGGGCTCCGGGCACAAAGCGCGGCGGGCGGGCCGGGGGGGCCGTTCCGGTCAGTTCGCGCCCTGCCCGGCGGCGTAGGGTTGCAGTTCTTCGGGGAGTTCCTCGCTGTACAGGTCGCGCCAGTCCTGGCCGTTGAAGGTCACCTCGGACTCCATGAACGTCTGCGCGAGGGGGTCCGGGTCGCCCAGGGCGTCTTTGGGAATGTCGAGTTTCACGGCGACCGGCACGGGCAGCGTCTCCCCTTCCGGCACCTCCAGTTCCCCGGCGAAGGTGTCGGTGAACAGGTGGGTCGTCCACTCTGCCCAGGCGGCCGCGTTCCCGGCGCCGGTGGACTGGGTCAGGTCGGCCTTCAGGCTGTCCTGGTGCTCCTCGGGGATGTCGCCATCGGCCCACTGCA
Source organism: Deinococcus ficus (assembly GCF_003444775.1). Classification (NCBI taxonomy): domain Bacteria; kingdom Thermotogati; phylum Deinococcota; class Deinococci; order Deinococcales; family Deinococcaceae; genus Deinococcus; species Deinococcus ficus. The sequence continues at coordinate 1,799,704 of NZ_CP021081.1, forward strand.
CGCGGCCGTCGGCGTGCACGGTGACGGTCACGGTGGCGATGTCCAGGAAGTTCTGCAGTTCGGCCATCAGGCCGTCCGGGGCGGGTTCGGCGTCCTCGCCGTCGCCGTAATTGAGCCAGTTCTCGCCGTCCAGGGAGTAGCTGGACTGCGCGGTCACCGGGTGGAATTCCACGTTCCCGCGCGTGGCGAACGCCAGGCTCAGCGGCGAGAGCAGCGGCGCCGGTCTGCGGAGTTCCAGCACCAGACGCCGCGCGACCGGCACGGGCAGGTCATCCTCGGGCTCCTCGCCGCCCTGTTCCAGCAGGCCCCGGTGCGAGTCCAGCCAGTCCTCCGGGGTCTCGCCGTGCCACTCGCGGGTCACGGACTCCAGCAGGTCCAGCAGTTCCTCGGGTGGGTCGGGTTCGATGTCGATGCGGCCCTCCGGCCAGTGCTCGGCGCGGAAGGTGGCGACCACCTCGCCCCGCTCCTGCACGGCCGGGTGCTGCATCAGGTACTCCAGCGCGCGGCGCGGGTCGGCGTTCGACGGGAAGCTCTCCCAGCGCTCCCCGTCGAAGGAGTGCTGCTGCTCACGCAGGCGCACGCTGCCGCCCGGCACGGGGAAGCTCACGCCGGCCGTTTCGGCGCCCGCCTTGCCCAGCACGAGGTCTCCCGCGAAGCGGCGGTGTGCCGGGACGGGAATGGCCTCCACGTCCGCGGCCGTCTCCAGGAACGCGTCGGGTCGGCCGGCCATCACGTAGTTCGTGCGGTACTCGCTGGCCCACGCTGGGCCGTACGGCTGCGAGAGCCGCAGGGCGTCCGTGATCTGTTCCCGCAGCCGGGCGTCTTCGGGCGCTCGGGTCAGGGTGATGCCCCCGTCCTCGGCCATGCGGGCCTCGAAGGGGTGGACGGTGGGCATCAGGCCCAGCTGCTTGCGGCGTTTCGCTTCTCCCATGATGCGTTCAGCTTACCCAGCCGGCGTGAAGGGCATCTCAGTCGGCCGCCTGGCCGGCGTCGTTGTACGCGCGGGGGTCGCTGATGAACCCGGCCACGGCACTGGCCGCCACGGTCGCCGGGCTCGCCAGGTAGATCTGCGCGCTCGGGTCGCCCATCCGGCCAACGAAGTTGCGGTTGCTGCTGGAAATGCACACGTCGTCCGGCCCCAGCACGCCACTGTGCATGCCCAGACACGCGCCGCAGCTCGGGTAGCTCACGCTCGCGCCGGCGTCCACGAACACCTCCAGCAGGCCCTCCTGCGCCGCCTGCTTCCAGATGGCCTGCGTGGCCGGCACCACGATCATCTGCACGCCGTCGGCGATCTTCCGCCCGCGCAGGATGCGCGCCACGTCCCGCAGGTCGCTGATGCGGCCGTTCGTGCAGCTCCCCACGTACGCGTGCGTCACCGCGACCCGGTCGCTGCCCGCCACGCGCCCGTTGCTGGGAATGTGCGGGTATGCCACCGTCGGCTGCACCTGAGAGGCGTCCACCTCGATGACCACCTTGTACGCCGCGTCGGCATCACTGGCGTACTCGGTGTACTCACCCGGCGCCACGCCCCGCTCGGCCAGGAACGCCCGGGTCACGTCGTCCACCGCCACGATCCCGGTCTTCCCGCCCGCCTCGATCGCCATGTTCGTCAGCGTAAAACGGCCCTCCATGTCCAGCGCGTCGATGTAGTCCCCGACCCACTCCATCACCATGTAGTTCGCGCCGTCCGCCCCGATCCGCCGGATCACCTCCAGCACGATGTCCTTCGGCGTCACCCCCGGCTGCGTGCGGCCCGTCACGCGGATCAGCATGGTTTCCGGCACCTTGAACCACACTTTCCCCGCGTAGATCGCGCCCGCCAGGTCGGTGCTCCCCACGCCCGTCGCGAACGCCCCCAGGGCCCCTGCGTTACAGGTGTGGCTGTCCCCGGACACCAGCGTCTGCCCCGGCTTGACCAGACCCGTGTTCTCCAGCACCACGTGCGCGATCCCGCCCCGGCCCACGTCGAAGAAATGCTCGATGCCCTGCTCCTGCACCCACGACTTGAGCTTCTGGTACATCTTCGCGGCCTTGATGTTCATCGCCGGCACGCTGTGGTCCGGCACCGCCACGATCCGCGAGGGGTCGAACACCCGGTTCATGCCGCGTTCCTCCAGCATCCTCAGGGCTGCCGGCGTGGTGATCTCATGGCACAGCACCCAGTCGGTCGCGCACTCGATCAACTGCCCCGGCACGACCCGCTCCTGCCCGCTGCGGGCCGCCAGAATCTTTTCCGCGATGGTCATTCCCATTCCACACGCCTCCCAGGGTGCCTGCGCCAAACGTTCGCCCCCCGGTCACCACTTGGGCTGCCGGGGGGCGAACGGAACGCAGGGACCGCGCTCAACGCCCCCAACGAAGAAGAAGGTCCTTCATGGACCCACCCGGTCGTGGCGGCGCGCTGAACATGCCGGCAGTGTAGAGGCACCGGGCGGCAGGCAGGAGACACAGGTGTAGACGGGTGACAAGGTGACATCCGGTTCAGATAAAGGAAATGTAATCCAATTCGGATCTGACGGGATCTTCATGAATGCCGACCTGGAAGTCATTTCTGCATGCAAAAACAAAACGAGCGAATTAGAATTCTGAGCTGACATGAAACGCTTTCCCCTGACCTCGGCCCTAATCGGCCTGACCGTCCTGCTGACCGCCTGCCCTCAACCTCAACCACCCACCCCTCCTGGGCCGGCGCCTGAGACCCCACAGCGTGACGGGGCGAAGGTCACCGGCCAGCTCAAGGACTACACCATGGGCGCTGCTATTCTCGCTGCCTACGACAACCTGAGTGAGGACTTCATCGCCACCGGTCCCCTCTCTGCAGACGGGGCATTCAACCTGACCCTGCCCAACCCGGCTCCGGCGGCGTCGCAGTTCATCATGGCGCCACAGGCCGGGTGCGCGGCGAATCCCACCGTGACCCCCGCCTCCTCCAAAATCGCAGTGATCGGCCTTTACGGCGTGATTCAGGGCTCCGACCTGATCGGGGCTGTTCAGGAAGTGGTGAGTCAGGGCGAAGTCAGCGGATTGAACCATGCCGTCGCCCTGCGCCTGTACGCCTCGACGAACACGACCATCACTGGGAAACTGGACTGCGGCAGTGGCGCCAGTACCTTCAACCTGAACTTGAAAGCCGGCTGGAATATCGTTCAGGAGAAGATCACCGCTGTGAGTAACGGCATGATCACTGGGCTCGACTACAGCATCGTATCGGCCTCCACGGTCATGACGCCCATCTTCGAGAAGGTCAAGGCCCCCGAGGTCCCGTTCACGGCCACGGTTCAGAATGCCTTCGTCACCGTGCAGCGGGGCGAGGCATTTGATCTCATCACGCACCTGACCGCACCGGACGGGTTAACCGGACCGGTCACGGTCTCCCTGGTGAACCCACCCCCCGGCTTCGTTCTGGAAACGCCGACCGTGTCTCTGGCCTCCGCATCCGGTACCACAGCCCAGAGCCTGAACTCCGGGTTCCGCGCGTCCCTGGCCGCCCGCGACCGTATGGCGGCGCTGGAGGCCGAGCACACCACAGGGGCTTCCCTGCGGCCGCAGGCGGTGAACAGCACCTCCACTGTCCGGATTCGCACGACCAGCGATGCACCGCGTTCCACGATGGCGCCGACTGGGCTGACGCTCCGGTTCACGCTGGGGGAAAGGACCTCCGACGTGCAGGTTCAGGTGCAGGTGAATGCCCCCGGCGTCGCTGTCGAGTTACGCGACGGTTACTACTCCGCCCAGGGGGTGACGCTCGGTGCAGGGGACACCAAGGAACTCACGGCGTTCATCACGCCACAGCACGGCCTGACGGGACCGGTGGATCTCAGCCTCGGCGCGTCCGCGTCCGGCATCACCGGGGCAGGTCACCTGGATAACCTGGGCACAGGAAGCAGCACGCCCTTTTCCGTGACCGTTCCCGCAAACCTGGCCCCCGGCACCTACCCTGTGGACGTCGTTGCGACGCACGCCGGGGGCACGGAGGTCGTGAATCGACTGAACGTAGTGGTCGCCGCTCCCACGGCCCGCATTACTGCGCAGAGCGTGACGGTGTATGGCGGTGAATCCGTTCTGCTGCCCGTCTCCATTCAGGGTGAGTACGGGTTCACTGGGCCCATCACCGTGACGGCCACCGACCTGCCGGCCGGTGTGACCGTCACGCCGGTCACCACGGACTACACTAAGAACGCTGCCGCAGCCGTGAACCTGACCCTGACGGGTGACGCTGCGCTCACCGCCCGGAGTGGGTTGGCCTTCAGGGTCCGCGTGACCGGCGCCAATGGTTCGGGGGAGTCGGGCGCCACCCTGAATCTCGCGCCTCGGCGGTTCTCTCTCGGGAAGGTCAATGTTCCTCGCGTGACCACCGCAGCTGGCACGGGCTTCTGGTCCATTCAGAATCCCACAGGGCAATACGGCAATTATCAACTGATGCGCTTTGACGGCCATCAGGAAACCACCGAGGTGGCCCTCCCTGGATTCACCAGTGAACCGCTACTGATGGCCGGCCCAGACGAAACTGCCTGGCTGGTGTCCTCCAGTCAGATCGCACGGTACGCGGCAGGTTCTCTCACGTCCTGGACCGTCTCGGGCGGCACGCCCACCGCCGGCGTGGTGGATGCCCAGGGGACCCTGTGGACGACTCAGTTCAGTACGGTGACCCGCTTCAACGCGGCGAACGGCACCATGCAGGAGATCTACAAATCCAGCGGCTACGGCAGCCTCGGGGTCATCAGCACCAGCGCCGACGGCACTCGGGTCTACGTGTACGACGGGAATGCTCAGGCCCTGAAAATCATTGACACGACCACCCTGCAGGTCGAGACGCAGGCCCTGGCCGGACTGCAGTTCGTTACGGCCGTGCGGACGGACGCAACCGGGCGCCTCTGGGTGTTCGGCACGAAACAGGGGGGGATCTACGGCGGCGTGTTGGCGCGCATCAACGCGGACGGCACCACCAGTCTCTTTACGCCTCCCGCCGAACTGGGTGGAGATCCCAGCCTCCGCGTGTTCGACTTTGATGCCCAGGGCCGCCTGTGGATCGCCACCCAGCAGTCCAGTAGCGTCGTGTCCTTCGACCCTGCACGAGGCACCTTCAACACGCCGCTGAATTTCACGACCGCGTGGCCTCACATGCTGCGTATGGCCGTCGAGGCCACCGGGGGCGTCTGGGTGGTGTGGGAGGAACTGAACGGTGCAGGGGCCTTCACGACACTCCTGAAGTAACCAGGAAGCCGCGACCTGCGGTGCCCTAAAACACAGAGAGGCTGGGGAATCTCCCCAGCCTCTTCCCGGTTCTTCCGCGGTCACTCCATTTTCAGGTCGATGACGGGCACGGCGTCCGTCGTTGCTTTGGCAGATTTCTTTGGTGTTTGCGTGGGCGCGGGCTGGAGGGTGGCCTGCTGGGCGGCGCCGATAATGACGTTGATTTCGGTGGGGGTGAGGAGGCCTTTGGCTTCGAGGGTACTCATGAGGCCGAGGATGAGGCGGCGGTGGTACTGGAGTTCTTCCTGGCGGGTCATGGTGGGTTTGGTGGGGGGCTGGGGGGTCATGGGGGGAGGGTAGCGGGCGGGTATGAGGCGGGTATGGGCTGGCTGGGCGGGACGGGTTCAGGCGTGCGTTTGGTGTGTGTTTTGGCGTGCGGTGTTATCTTTGATGGGTCTGTAAAGGTGGGGTGAAGTATGGCCCCCCGCCGCGACTGAAACGGACTTTCGAGGTGGTCGGGGCGGTCGTTGGACAGTTGAGGAGGCTTGACGGATGTACAAAGGCAGAGAGGGGCAGTGGGCGTTTTTGTTCCACCGCATTTCCGGGATGGCGATCCTGCTGTACCTGATGCTGCACGTGGTGAGCATCGGGTCGATGATTTTCGGTGAGCGGGCGTACATGCGCATTCACGAGACGTACGACCTGTGGCCGTTCCGCGTGGGCCTGATTGGCGTGGTGGCGGCGGTGGTGTACCACTCGTTCAATGGACTGCGGATCATCCTGATGGACTTCACGGGGTGGGGCGTGCGGCTGCAGCGTCAGCTGTGGTACGTGGTGCTGGCGATCACGGTGCTGGCCGTGGCGTACACCGCCTGGGTGAACATTCCGCGCATCCTGGGAGGGTACTGATGATTCGCGCTCGCACGCTCACGGACGCCCGCATGCAGGCGCACAGCAATGCTGAACTGAACTGGTGGATCTTCATGCGCCTGAGTGGTCTGGTGCTGATGTTCCTGGTGCTGGGGCACGTGTACATGACGTTCATCCAGGTGTCCGAGTCGGACGCGATTTACGACGCGGTCGTGGCGAAGCTGGGGAACCCGGCGTGGAAACTGTACGACTGGCTGATTCTGGCGCTGGGCCTGATGCACGGCGCGAACGGCGCGCGGTACGTGATCGAGGACTACATCCGGTCCCGGCCGGACCGCGCCTGGGTGAAGATGGCGTTTTTCAGTGTGATCGCGGCGCTGTTCGCGTTTGGGACGATCGGGCTGTTCGTCATCTGAACCGGCCTTTGCTGGCCGGTTTCGCTTCACCTGTTTTTCTGAGAGCAAAGAGGATACTTCATGCATCATCGTTATGACGTTCTGGTCGTCGGTGCGGGGGGCGCGGGGCTCATGGCCGCGCTGTACGCCGCGAAAGGTGGCGCTTCGGTCGCCTGCATCAGCAAGCTGTACCCCACGCGGTCGCACACGGGTGCCGCGCAGGGCGGGATCGGTGCGGCCCTCGGGAACGTGGCCGAGGACCACTGGGAATGGCACATGTTCGACACCGTCAAGGGCGGCGACTACCTGACCGACCAGGACGCCGCCGAGGTGTTCAGCAAGGACATCATCGACGCCGTGTACGAACTGGAGCACATGGGCCTGCCGTTTAGCCGCACACCGGACGGCAAGATCGCGCAGCGCAAGTTCGGGGGGCACACCCGGGACTTCGGGAAGGCGGCCGTGGAGCGCAGCTGTTACGCGAAGGACCGCACGGGTCACATGATCCTGCAGACCCTGTACCAACAGAACGTGAAGGCCGGGACGATGTTCTTCAACGAGTACCACGTCACGGACCTGCTGATCGAGAACGGCCGCTGCCGTGGACTGGTCGCGTACGACCTGGCCAGTGGGGAACTGCACACCTTCCACGCGAAGGCCGTGATCCTGGCGGCCGGCGGGTACGGGCGCGTGTTCAAGATCACCAGCAACGCCCTGACCCTGACGGGCGACCTGATGAGCATCTACTACCGCAAGGGCCTGCCGCTGGAGGACATGGAGTTCTATCAGTTCCACCCGACCGGCCTGGCGAAACTGGGCATCCTGGTCACGGAAGGCATCCGCGGTGAGGGCGGCATCCTGCGCAACAGCAGCGGGGAGCGTTTCATGGAGCGGTACGCGCCGACCATCAAGGACCTCGCGCCGCGTGACATCGTGGCCCGCAGCATGACCACCGAGATCCGTGAGGGCCGCGGCGTGGGGATCGACAAGGACGCCATCCACATCGACCTGACCCACCTGCCGCGCGAGGTCATTGAAGGGAAGCTCGCGGAGATCACGGACCTGGCCCGCACGTACCTGGGACAGGACCCGGTCAAGGACCTCGTGATGGTGCAGCCGACCGCGCACTACGCGATGGGCGGGATTCCCACCGACCTGAACGGCCTGTGCCTGACGGACGGCATGGGCGGCAGCGTGGAGGGCCTGTACGCGGCCGGGGAGCAGGCGTGTGTGTCGCTGCACGGCGCCAACCGCCTGGGTACGAACAGCCTGGGGGACCTCGTGGTGTTCGGCCGCCGCGCCGGGATGGCCGCCGCCGCGTACGCCAGGCAGGTGGAATTCCCCGACATGCCACTGGACCCCGAGCGTGAGAGCCGCGAGATGTTCGACGCGCTGCGCGCCAGCAAGGGCACCGACAACGCCGCCGCGATCCGCAAGGAGCTGCAGGAGTCGATGATGAACAACGTCGGCATCTTCCGCAACGGCCCGGACATGCAGAAGCAGGTCGGCATCATCCAGGAACTCAAGGCCCGCTACCAGAATGTGGGCGTCAGCGATCCCAGCCGCCGGTACAACAGCGAGCTGATCGAGGCGATGGAACTCGGCTTCCTGCTGGACTGCGCCGAGGCCATGGCGAGCAGCGCCGTGAACCGCACCGAGTCGCGCGGCGCGCACGACCGCGAGGACTACCCCGAGCGCGACGACACGAACTGGCTGAAGCACACCATGGCCTATCGTGACCTGAACAACCCCGGGAACGTCATTATCGGCTATAAGGATGTGTCCCTGAAGGGCTTCACGCGGTCCTTCGAGCCCAAGCCCCGCGTGTACTGACACCTCCCGGACCAAAGGAGCCTCCTCCATGACCCAGACCCAAGTCGAGCCCACGACCCCGACCCCGGAGCTGACCCAGGCCCCGGCCGGCGGCGTGCAGCTCGTGAAACTGAACGTAAAGATCCTGCGCTTCAATCCCGAAGTGGACAAGAAAGCCCACTGGGAAACGTACGCCGTGCAGGCCCAACCCACCGACCGCATCGTGGACGTCCTGAACGAGATCAAGTGGTACCAGGACACCGGCCTCACCTTCCGCCGCTCCTGCCAGCACGGCATCTGCGGCAGTGACGCCATGCTCATCAACGGCCGCAACCGCCTGGCGTGCAAGACGCTGGTGCGGGACGTGGCGAAAGCCGGCGGGACCATCACCGTGGAACCCATCCGCGGCCTGAAGGTCGAACGCGACCTGCTGGTGGACATGGAACCCTTCTTCGACTCGTACAAGGCGATCATGCCGTACTTCATCAACGAGTCGCCCGCCCCGGCCGCCGAGCGCTACCAGAGTGAAGCGGACGCGGAACTCATGGCGCACTCCAGCAACTGCATTCTGTGCGCGTGCTGCACCACGTCCTGCCCGATCTTCTGGGTGAACGGCAGCTACCTCGGCCCGGCCGCGATCGTGCAGGCGCACCGCTTCATCTTCGACAGCCGCGACGAGGCCACTCAGCAGCGCCTGAACATCATGAACCAGAACACCGGCGTGTGGCGCTGCCGCACCGCGTACAACTGCACCGAGGCCTGCCCCCGTGAAATTCCGATCACGGACCTGATCGAGCAGGTCAAGCGCGCCGTGATGTTCCAGCAGGCCTGACGAGCAGGTCAGCCGACGTCCATTGGTCAAGATGAGTGAGCGGCCGCCCGCGGACGAGTGGAGTCACCCCACGCGGGGTGCCGATCCAGCAGGTTCAGCCGTCTGATCAAGGAAAGGACCGCCCGCCGTCCTGGCTGGGCGGTCCTTCTTTTTACGCCGTTCCCGTGGTCAGGCTGCGGGCGGTTCTTCCAGCCACCGGATCGTCTTGCCGCGTGCTCGGGCGTAGGCGATTTCTGCCCGGGTGCTGGGGCCGGTGTAGCCCCCAGTGTTGATGACGAGGATCTCGTCGGCCAGGTCGATCCTGTGGCGGTGCAGCGCGGCGAGGTGATCGAGGGCCGCGGCCCGTTCAGCGTCGGTCAGGTGGGCGAGGGCGTCCTCATCCCTCTGGCGGTGGCTGCCCACGCTGAGGACGATGCGGCCGGCGAGAGTCTCGCGGAGGCTGGCCTGATCGAACGCCTCAAGGAAGCGGACGCTGCCGCACAGACAGACGATGGTGGGTCTCCTCTGCCCCTCTCTCCGCTTCTCGCGGCCGACCCGCATCACGGGTTCAGGCGCGATTTCCGCCCGGCTGGAGGCGGGGCCCGCTTCACCCCCGGTCAGAACTGGAGGGCGTACTTCACGCCGGTCTGGTCGGTGCACTCGCCGATGCCGCGCCCGGCGGAGTCCACGGTCAGGGTGCAGGTGAGCGTGCGGGTGGGCATGCTGGCGGTGCGGGCAATCAGGTTCCCGGTCTTGAGGGTGGCCTGAGGCGGGGCGGGTTTGGGGCCGTAACCGACGTTCCAGCCGACGCCGCTGCCCTGCGTGCCGGTGCTGCCGCCGAACGCGACGCTGAAGCCGTAGGGTTGCGGGGCGGTGCTGCCCGCGTCCAGCAGGACGGTGCGGCCGGTGTACGTGTCGGCGCCGATGGTGATGACGACGTTGTCCGGGCCGGTGGCGCCGGCGGCCTGGGGGGTGAGGCTGCCGGGGAGGAACTGCACGGTGCCTTCCTGGCCGGTGGTGGTGTTCACGATGCGGCCGGGGTGAGACGCGGTAAGGGTGGGGGCGCAGGCGCTGAGGAGGGCGAGGAGCGCCGTGCCGAGCAGCAGCGGGGCGGGTTTCATGGTGGGGTCAGTGTACGCGCGCGGGGCGGCGGGCAGATGGGAGGCGCGGTGCGGGTCGCTTTATGCGGGCCGGGCCCGGCGGGCTGGTAGGCTGCCGGGCATGACGGTGTTGCCGGTGGTCGGGGTGTACAGGGGGGCGTTCGTGCGGATGCAGCAGGTGTCCATGGTGGTGCTGCTGGGCCTGACGGTGGTGGCACTGTGGCTGTCCCTGTCCGGGCAGACGGAGGGCCTGGTGAGCTGGGTGGTGCTGGGCGCGGCGCTGTACCTGCCGTACGTGGTGTGGGTGGGCCGGGCCATGCTGGGCACGCCGCCGCTGGTGCGGGCGGAAGGGCTGCGCTTTTTCCATTCGGACCCGCAGGTGTTCTCGGGCCGGGAGATGCAGCTGGCCTGGGAGGAGATCCGGGAGATCGAGGCGGAGGACGGCACGGCGGACCGGCGGCGGGGGCTGGCCTTCACGCTGGTGAACGGGAAGAAGGCGCTGCTGCTCACGGCCCCGCTGGAGAACGAGGCGGAGGTCGTGGGGGCGATCCGGGCGGCGTGGGGAGCGCGGGCAGGTGCCGGTGGGCCCACGGCCATGCTGAACTGACGTCCGGTACAGGAACGGGCCCCGCCGGAGCGGGGCCTTCTTCGTTTCCGGGTGGGCTCAGGGGAGGTTGCGCAGGTAGTTGACGGTGTCCACGAAGCGCGGGTTGCCGGACTTGGCCTTGTAGTCCGCGGGCCAGGCCTGCGGCTCGACCTTGATGCCGGCGGCGGTCATGGCGTCGAGCACGGTGAAGTAGGCGGTGTGGGCCTGTTTCACGGCGCCGGCGTAGTTCATGCCGGCGTACGCGCTGAGGGCGCTGGCGGCGGCGGTGTCGGCGGTGGTCAGGGCGGCGGTGAGGCTGCCGGCCTTGCTGCTGCTGGCCAGCTTGGCGAGCAGGTTGTTCGCCTGGTTCAGGTACACGCTGGTCAGGTAGCGGTTCATGTTGTCGCGGTCGAACTGGCTGAAGTCCCAGTTCAGGTCGATGTAGCTCATCATGCTGTTGGATTCGTCGGCGACGTTCGCGTAGGTGAATTCGTCGTACCCACCGTAGTCGAGGCCGGTCTCGCTGTCGTAGCCGTCGTGGGGGTGGGACATGCCGAGGTGGTGGCCGACCTCGTGGATCAGGGTGGTGGTCAGGCCGTAGCGCTGACGGGTGGCGGCGTTGTCAGCGCCCCACACATAACTCTGGGTGCCGTCGGCGTAGTTGTCGTCCGCGATGCCCAGGAAGGGGATGTCCAGCTCACCGGCGTGGTAGGCGAAGATGGGCAGTTCGTAGTCGCCGTCGCCTTCGAGGTACTGCGTGATGCGGCTATTGTGGTACTTGAACAGGTCCCCGTACCCGGCCTTGCTGATGGCGTTCCCGTAGCAGGAGCTGCCTTCCAGGTAGCACTTGTACACCTCCAGCAGCCGGCCGTCGAAGGGGGCACTGTCCACGTCCACGCTGAACTGCGTGTTCGGCTGGAGGTCCTGCAGTTCGGCCCTGAACAGGTCCGGTTTGAGCAGGGTGGTGGCGTCGAATCCGGCCTCGCCCTGGAAGATGGTCACGTCCAGGTCGATGTGGCGGGGCAGGGCGGGCGGGGAGATGGCGGGGCTGTACAGGGGGCTGGCGGTGAACAGCAGGTTGATGGCGGCGTAGCGGGTGACCTTGCCCAGGTCGCCGGACAGGTCGGTGAAGGGCCGGTAGGTGGCCTTGGTGCTGCCGTACTCCCACACGGGCGGCAGGCGGTAGTCGGCGACGTCGTTGACGTCCACGTCAGTGTTCGTGATGTCCCAGTTGCTGGTCCAGCTTTCGGGCCCGGCGGAGAGGTCGTGGAACCACACGCGGGCGTTCGCTTTCTGCCCGGCTCCGGTTTCCTCGTCGTCGCTGGGCGTGCCGCCCCAGGCGATCAGCTTGCGGGAGTTCAGCAGCCCGAAGTCGAAGCCGGTGTCCGGGTCGGGTTCGCCGGTCTTGGTGTACACGTGGTCCTGGTAGTCGCTGCGGCCGTACCAGTTGATGAAGTACACGGTGTACTGGGTGGTGTCCACGCCGGCCGGGGCGTTGTTCGCCAGCCATTTCTCGGTGCTGGGCGCGTCGATGGCGACCGTGTCGGTGATGGTGCGGGCGATGTTCGTGGCGTCCGGATCGGTGGCTTCGGGGGGGTAGACCTGTTTGTTGTACGCCTCCTGGAAGAGGGTCAGGGGAGCGGGCGTGGCGCTGGTCTTCAGGAAGTCGAAGAAGCGGTCCTCGTAGGTCTGGTCGGCGTACACGACGTTGTAGTCGTACGTGAAGTTGATGCCCATGTCGGCCGGCAGGCCGTAGAAGGCCGGGTAGCGGCGCACGGTGCGGTAACTCTGGGGGAGCTGCGTCTTGAAGGTGTCGGTGTTGATCTGCTGGGGGCCGCTGCCCTGCTCGTACCCGACGAACACGACGTTCACCCTGAGGTTCTGGTTCAGCTCCTGGCGTTTGCCGGGGGCCAGGGTGCCCAGCGTGGGGAGGGTGCTGCCCCGCGCCTGGGCGGTCATGGTCTCGGTGGGCGCGGCGGGCTGGCCGCAGGCGGCGAGGGTGAGGCCCAGACCGATCAGAAGGGTGAAGCGGGCATGGTGCTGTTTCATGCGTGACCTCTCGGAACAGGAGAAGGGCGGGCCACGGGCCATCCCGTGGCAGGAAACAGGCCGCTGCCCGGAGCGCAGGTGCCGGGGGCAGGCGGGAATGTCTGGTGGTTTGAACCTAACAGTTTTCTTACAGGCCTTCAATTAAAGGAGGGCCGCCTGTGAGCGGGGAGGTGAGAACCCGCGTTCCAGGGACAAAAAAAGACCCACCCCCCTGAATGGGGGGCAGGCCCGGCCAGCGTTCAGCGGCGGGTCAGGCGGTCCTCGAAGTCGTGCAGGAACTGTACCTGAGCCGCGTTCTCCAGGGCGCTGGGGTGCCGCGTGGCGCGCACGAGGTCGGTGGCGGCGTCGGCCGGCATCCCCGCCTGCACCAGCAGGCACGCGGCGACCAGACCGGCGCGGCCCACCCCGCCCCGGCAGTGCAGGACCAGGTTCCGGCCGTCGAGCAGCTGGTCCATCAGTTCGTCCACATAGGCGGCGAAGGCGGTCTGGTCGTCGGGGACGCTGCCGTTCTGGATGGGGCAGGGGGCGACGGTCAGGGAGCGCGCCTCTGCCTGGGCGTGGTAGTCGTTCATGCCCAGCCGGCTGAATTCCTCGTCCAGAAGCAGCGGGGCCAGGATGTTCGTGCCCTCGCGGGCCAGGGCGGCCATGTCGGCCGCCATGTCCCGGCCGGGCTGTCCGGGCGCCTGCGTGAGGCCCAGCCGGCCGGGCCACAGCGCGGTGGGAATCCAGTCGATGTGCAGGGGGTCGGGCACGGTGCTCATGCGCGGTCCTCCCGGAGCCAGCGGGCGGCGTCCAGCGCGTGGTAGGTGATGATCGCGTCCGCGCCGGCCCGGCGGATGCTGGTCAGGGTTTCCAGGACGGTGCGGCGCTCGTCCATGAACCCGAGCTGCGCGGCGGCCTTGATCAGGCTGTACTCGCCGCTGACGTTGTACGCGATGACGGGCAGGTCGAACTCGTCGCGCAGGACCTTCAGGACGTCCAGGTAGGCCAGCGCGGGTTTGACCATCAGGGTGTCGGCGCCCTGCTGCACGTCCAGGCGCGCTTCTCTCAGGGCTTCGCGGTGCCCGCCGGCGGGGTCCATCTGGTAGGTGGCGCGGTTGCCGACGCTGGGGGTGCTGCCGGCGGCGTCGCGGAAGGGGCCGTAGTAGGCGCTGGCATACTTCACGGCGTAGCTCATGATCGGCGTGTGCGTGAAACCGGCCTCGTCCAGCGCGGCGCGGATGGCGCCGACCATGCCGTCCATCATGGTGCTGGGGGCGACCACGTCGGCGCCCGCGCGGGCCTGGGAGACCGCGGTGCGCGCCAGGAGGTCCAGGGTGGGGTCGTTGTCCACGGTCCAGGCGTCCGGGCCCTGCACGTGCGGGATCTCGCACAGGGGGCCGCAGTGGCCGTGGTCGGTGTACTCGCACAGGCAGGTGTCGGTGATGACGGTCACGCCGGGCACCTCGGCCTTGATGGCGCGGGTGGCGCGCTGGATGATTCCGTCGTCGGCGTAGGCCTGGGTGCCCAGGGCGTCCTTGTGGTCGGGAATGCCGAAGAGGATCACGCTGGGAATGCCCAGTGCGAGTGCCGTGCGGGCCTGCTGCACGGCCCCGGCGATGCTGTGGCGGCTCACGCCGGGCATGGTGGCGATCGGGGTCTCCCCTTCCTGCTCGTGCACGAAGATGGGGTGGATGAACTGTTCGGGGTGGAGCCGGACCTCGCGGGTCAGGGCGCGCAGGGCGGGCGTGCGGCGCAGGCGACGGGGGCGGTCTTGCATGGGGAGTACGCTAGCCCATCTGCGGCCGGGGATGGTCCCGGCGGGCACGAATGCGGCACGCCCCCAGGTCAGGAGCGCGCCGGGGAGCCGGAGGGGCTTCAGTCTTCGCCGAGCTGTTTGCGGGCGGTGAAGCGCACGCGGCCCAGGTTGCTGACCTCGTCGAACGCCACGAGCAGCACCTGATCGCCGTGCGGGAGCAGCAGCATGGGCCCGCTTTCGAGGTCGAGGAGCAGTTCGTTCCAGCGTTCGCCGCCCACGGCGGTTTTCAGGCTGCCGATCACGGCCCGCGCGGCAGACACCAGGCCCTGCACGTCCGGGTCGCTGAGAACGCCGTTGCCGCTGCTGGTCAGCACCTCGCCGCTGGCGCTGACCAGGGCGACGTGGTGCACGCCGCGCACGGCCAGGAGGGGCGCGATCACGCGTCGTTCCTGGGCAGGTCGCGCAGGTCGAGGGCGATGCGCGCCAGGGCCTGCTGGGTGGCGCGGGTGTCGCTGCCGCGCAGCATGGCGGCGCCGAGCAGGAACTGCCCGCTGGTCACGGCGACGACCTCCACACGTTCGCTGGTGAAAGCGATGCGGGTGACCTCGCCGGCGCCGAGGCGGCGGCCGGTGCGGTCCAGGGTGGTGCGCAGGCTGGCGAGTTCGGCGGCGAGCACGTCGCCCCCCTCACCGTGGCTGTCGAGGGCGAGGCCGTCGGGGCCGACGAGGGCGGCGGCGATGACGCCGGGCAAGGAGCGCAGGGCGTCGATTCTCACAGGAACGCCTCCAGTTTGCGGGCGGCGGCGCGGCCGTACAGCCTGGCCTGCCCGAGGTTGCTGCGGGCGTCCAGGGCGATCAGGATGAAGAAGTTGGGGTTGATGGGCTGCAGGTACACGCTGAGGCGTTCGCCGCGCAGGTACAGTTCACGCGTGTCGCCGCCGGTGAGGGTGTGGGTGTAGGCGTGCTGGGCGGCGCGCAGGAGCCCGGCGTGCTCGGCGACGAGGAGGTTGAGGTCCTCGCCGGTCTGGGTGTGGCCTTCGACAAGCAGGCCGTCGACGCCGCCGATGGCGGTGGCCCAGGCGCCGTCGACGTCCGCGAGGAGTTGGGTCAGGTGTTCCAGCATCAGGTCTGATGATACGGCGCGCCGGGGGCCTTGGGGGGGCGGATGCACCCGTCGGGTGTGGCGGCCGGGGGCCGGGGGCCGTGTGCGGGCAGGCAAATGGCGTGCTGGGGCGGGATTTGAGGTATACTGTACGGGTTGAGCAGAGCGTACCCATTACGCTAGGAACATAATTTGTGATAGGCTGAAGGCCACCCTGGCACCCCTGCCAGACGCCCGCGAAAACCTCTCACAGACTGGAGCCATATGACCGGAATCCATCCCGTTGACATCACCAGCGAAGTCAAGACCAACTTCATCAATTACGCCATGAACGTGATCGTGGACCGGGCCCTGCCCGACGTCCGCGACGGCCTGAAACCCGTGCAGCGCCGCATCATGTACGCCATGCAGCTCGAAGGGCTGTACAGCAACCAGAAACACGCCAAGTCGGCTTCCGTCGTCGGCGAGGTCATGAAGAAGTACCACCCGCACGGCGACAGCAGCATCTACGACGCCATGGTCCGGCTCGGGCAGTGGTGGAACATGCGCTACCCGATGGTGCATCCCCAGGGGAACTTCGGCAGCATCGACGGCGACCCGCCCGCCGCCATGCGCTACACCGAAGCGCGCATGACCAAGGTCGCCGAGGAAGTCCTCGCCGACCTGGAAAAAGAAACGGTGGACCTCAAGCCCAACTACGACGAGACCACCGTGGAACCCAGCGTGCTGCCCTCGGCCGTGCCGAACCTGCTGATCAACGGCGCCTCGGGCATCGCAGTGGGCATGGCGACCAACATCCCGCCCCACAACCTCACGGAGATCTGCAACGGCCTGCTGGCCGTGATCGACAAGCCCGACATCACGCTGGACGAGATGCTCGTGCACGTGCAGGGCCCGGACTTCCCCACCGGGGGCCGCATCAGCAAGGCCGGCATCCGCGAGGCGTACGCGACCGGGCACGGCGGCCTGAAGGTGCGCGGCAAGGCCCGCATCGAGGAGAAGAACGGCCGCAACCAGATCATCATCAGCGAGATCCCGTATCAGGTGAACAAGACCAACCTGATCCAGACCATCAGCGCGATGTACAAGGCCGGGAAGATCCCCGACATCAGCGCCCTGCGTGACGAGTCCGACCGCAAGGACCCGGTACGCATCGTGGTGGAACTCAAGCGCGGCGCGATTCCCACCCTGGTCCTGAACCAGCTGTACAAGTACACCCAGCTGCAGGGCACCTTCACGATCATCAACCTCAGCATCGTGAACGGCGAGCCGCGCGTGCTGCCCCTGATCGACACCATGCGCTACTTCCTGGATCACCGCCAGGACGTGGTGACCCGCCGCACCCGCTACGACCTGCGCAAGGCCGAGGAACGCGCCCACGTCCTGGAAGGTCTGCTCAAGGCGCTGGACTACATCGACGAGGTCATCGCCCTGATCCGCGCCAGCAACACCGGCGCCGAGGCCCGCGACGGCCTGATGGCCCGCTTCGGGCTGTCGGAGATTCAGGCGCAGGCGATCCTGGACATGCGCCTGCAGCGCCTGGTGGGCCTGGAACGCGACCGCCTGCAGAGCGAGTACGACGAGCTGCAGAAGCAGATCAGCTTCCTGCGCAGCATCCTCGGGGACGAGAACCTGCTGTGGAAGGAGATCAAGAAGGAAATCCGCCACATCCGCGACCAGTACGGCGACGAGCGCCGCAGCCAGATCAGCGTGCTGGAAGAGGACATCGGCAAGGAAGACCTGATCGCCGTGGAGGACATGGTGATCACCATGACCAAGGCCGGGTACCTCAAGCGCACCAACCTGGACGCCTACCGCGCGCAGTCGCGCGGCGGCCGGGGCGCGTCGGGCGGGAAACTGCGCGAGGAGGACATCAACACCCGCGTGTTCGTCGGATCCACGCACGACTACCTGCTGTTCTTCACGGACGGCGGCCGGGTCTTTCACGAGAAGATCTACGACCTGCCGGAAGCGGGCCGGGACGCCAAGGGCACGCACATCCGCAACCTGCTGCCCAGCCTGCGTGAGCAGGAGAACATTGCCAGCGTGCTGAGCGTGAAGGGCTTCGAGGAGGAGGGCTGCTTCATCTTCGCCACGAAGAACGGCGTGGTGAAAAAGACCCTGATCACCGAGTACGGCAACATCACGTCCGCCGGCCTGATCGCCATCAACCTGCAGGACGGCGACGAGCTGATCGGCGTCGGGATCGTGCAGGACGGGGACCACGTGGTCCTGGCGACCCGCAACGGCAAGGCCATGCGCTTCGAGTCGCAGGAGGTCCGCGCGACCGGCCGCGCCACGCAGGGCGTGATCGGCATCCGCCTGCGCGAGAACGAGGGGGACGAGGTCGTGAGCATGGCGCTGGTGCCCGGCAGCGACGCGGACAGTGAGCTGCTGGCCGTGAGCGAGTGCGGGCTGGGCAAGCGCACGCCCGTGAGCGACTACCCCGCCAAGGGCCGCGGCGGCATGGGCGTGATCACGCTGGACGTGACCGAGAAGACCGGGAAGCTGGTGACGCTGGCCCGCGTGGCCGGAAATGAGGAGCTGATGGTCCTGACCGAGAAGGGCACTGTGATCCGCACCCGCGTGGAGGAGGTCCGTGTGACGGGCCGCAACGCGCAGGGCGTGAAGGTGATCAACATTGCCGACCGTGACAGCGTGATCGACGCCTTCCCGATCCGCCGTGAGGACGAACTCTGAGCGTGACCGAACAGTAAGATCGCTGACAGTTCGGACGTGAAAGAACGGTGGCGCCTCTCTCCGGGGAGGCGCCTTCGCCTATCGTTTGAGGTTGAACGATCAGGGACCGGTAATGAGGCAGCAGTGAGGTGCATGGAGGCCCGAAAGGATGAGATTTCAGCGTCCCCAAGGCCATTTCCACGCCGGATTGCCCAGGCCGCCCTTTGTGATCTAAACGGTTATTAAAGAAACAAAACTGTTTACAAAAAACGCCATCTCCGTTACACTGTGATTCAAGTCAGGAACTCCCTGACCCCCTCTTCACCAGCACCCGCCCCTCCATTCCAAACGCCAGGAGGCGACCCAAATGACCCAGCCCATCACCGCTCCGGCCCGCACCTACGTGGACACCGTGACCTACCGCCCCGGCGCCGTCATCCTCTACCCCGGCAAGAGCGACATGCTCTACCGCGTGAACACCGGCCTGATCCGCGTTCACACCATGGACGACGACGGCAACGGCCTCACCCTGCGCTACGTCAAACCCGGCGAGTACTTCGGGGAAGAAGCCCTGGCCGGCGTGAACCGCGCCTACTTCGCCGAGGCCGTCACCGACAGCGCCGTGGACGTCATCAACCCCGCCCTGATGACCAGCGAGGACAACCTCGTCGTCACCACGCACCTCGTGCGCACCCTTGAGCGCGCCTACGAGAGCATCTACCGCCTGGTCGGCAAGCGCCTGCGCGCCCGCATCGCCGCCGAACTGCTGGAACTCAAGGACACCGCCCTGGCCACCCAGCTCGACAGCGGCGAGACCATGATCTACGCCACCCACGACGAACTGGCCGCCGCGGTCGGCAGCGTCCGCGAGACCGTCACCAAGGTCGTCGGGGAACTGAGCCGCGAAGGCGTGATCAGCGCCGGCTACGGCAAGATCACCCTGAAGAACGAACGCGCCCTGACCGACATCGCCGCCGCGTAACCCAAGCCGCGCCGCACTGCCCGCCCCCACCCGGGGCGGGTTTTTTTGACCCCGTCCCCGTCCAGTCCACATGTCCGCCGCGCGCCGGCACTCGGTAGACTGCAGGGATGACGAGCCCCACCTCCACCGACAGCAGCACCGAACCGCGGCCCCTGCGGGTCGCCGTGATCGGCAGCGGCCCCAGCGGCATCTACGCCGCCGAAGCCATCCTCAAAGGCGACCTGCCCGCCGAGATCGACGTGTTCGACCGCCTGCCCACGCCCTACGGGCTGGTGCGCTACGGCGTGGCGCCCGACCACCTCACCATCAAGAGCGTCACCAAGGGCTTCGAAAAGACCTTCCAGGACCCCCGGGTGCGCTTCCTGGGCAACGTGGAATTCGGCACGGACCTCACCCACGCCGACGTGAAGGCCCACTACGACGCCGTGGTGTACACCGTCGGCGCCAGCAGCGACCGCCGGCTGGGCATTCCCGGCGAGGACCTGCGCGGCAGCATGAGCGCCACCGAGTTCGTCGCCTGGTACAACGGCCACCCGGACGCCGCCGCCCGTGAGATGGTCCTGACCGCCCAGGGCGTCGCCGTGGTCGGGGTGGGGAACGTGGCCCTGGACGTCGCCCGGATCCTGGTCAAGACGCCGGAGGAACTGCACGGGTCCGACATCGCCGCGCACGCCCTGAGCGCCCTGGAACACAGCCCCGTGAAGGACGTGTGGATCCTGGGCCGCCGCGGCCCCGCGCAGGCGGCCTTCACCACCAAGGAACTGCGCGAGTTCGGTGAACTGGACGCCAGCGAACCGGTCGTGAACTCCGCCGAGATCGCCCTGACCGAGGCCGAGGAAGCCGCCATCACCGACAACGTGAAGAAGAAGAACGTGGAGGTCCTGCGCGATTTCGCCGCCCGCGAGCCGGAGGGCAAGGACCGGCGCGTGCACCTGCGCTTCCTGGTCTCCCCCGTGGAGATCCTGGACGACGGGCAGGGCAACGTGGCCGGCGTGCGCGTGGAACGCAACCGCCTGGACGACCGGGGCAACGCGGTCGGCACCGGCGAGTACGAGACGCTGCCGGTGCAGATGGTGCTGCGCAGCGTCGGGTACCGCGGCGTGGCCCTGCCGGACGTGCCCTTCGACGAGAAGCGCGGCGTGATCGCGAACACTGACGGCCGCGTGGACGGCCGGCCCGGCGAGTACACCGCCGGCTGGATCAAGCGCGGCCCCAGCGGCGTGGTTGGCACGAACCGCAAGTGCGCGGCCGACACCGTGGCCCTGCTGCTCCAGGACGCCCGGGACGGCAGGCTGCCGACCGCGCCGCACGGAACCCGCGCGGAAGTGGACGCCCTGCTCCGCGCCCGGGGTGTGGACGTGTACACCTTCGCCGACTGGCAGGCCATGGACGCCCACGAGGTGAGCACCGGGCAGGCACAGGGCCGCCCCCGAGCGAAGGTCGTGCACCGCGAGGAGATGCTGACCCACCGCGCGAAGTAAGGACAGGAAGGAGGCCCCGGCAGTGCACTGCCGGGGCCTCCTCTATTGCATGGCGGAACTCAGGCGCGGCCGCGCGCCTCCACCACCCCGGCCAGCACCCGGGCGATCTCGTGGATCTCGGCCTCGTCCTGGCCCTCCACCATCACGCGGATCAGGTTCTCGGTGCCGCTGGGGCGCAGGTTCACGCGGCCCCGCCCGGACAGTTCCAGCTCGGCGTTCGCCACGGCCTCCTGCACCTGCGGGTCGGCGGCGATGGCCTTCTTGTCGTTCACGCGGACGTTCACGAGCGTCTGCGGGTACATGGCCAGGTCGTCGTGCAGCTCGTCCAGGGTGGTGCTCAGCTTCTTCATGCTGGCCAGGGTGAGGAGTGCGGTCAGCACGCCGTCCCCGGTGGGCGACACGTCCAGGAACAGCACGTGCCCGCTCTGCTCGCCGCCCAGCGCCAGGCCCTGCTCGTGCAGGCGCTCGTGCACGTAGCGGTCCCCGACCTGGGTGCGTTCCAGCGGGATGCCGGCCTCGCCAAGTTTGGCTTCCAGGGCCATGTTGGTCATGATCGTGGCGACCACGCGCGTCTCGCCGCGGGCGCGGGCGTTGAGCAGCAGCATGTGGTCCCCGTGCACCACGTTCCCGCGGGAGTCCACGAACAGGGCGCGGTCGGCGTCCCCGTCGAAGGCCACGCCCAGGTCGTACTCGCCCTCGCGGACGATCAGGCGCAGGTGGTCCATGTGCGTGCTGCCGCACCCGCGGTTGATGTTCCGGCCGTCCGGGGTGGTGTACACCGCGAAGACGTCCGCGCCCGCCGCCTGGAACACCTTCGGGGCGATGCGGTACGCGGCCCCGTTGGCGCAGTCCAGCGCGATCTTCAGACCCGTCAGGTCCGGCGCGTGCGCCTTGAGGAAGTTCAGGTACACCCGCTCGGCTTCCTGGTAGTTCGTGACGTTGCCCATGTCGGTGCCCGTGACCGGGGGGAGGTTCGGCACGTCATCGATGGCGGCCTCGATCTGCAACTCGGTGGTGTCGCTGAGTTTCTGGCCGTCGGCGCCGAAGAACTTGATGCCGTTGTCCTCGTACGGGTTGTGCGAGGCGCTGATCACCACGCCGGCATCGGCCTTCAGCTGCCGGGTCAGGTAACTCACGCCCGGGGTGGGCAGCACGCCCAGGTGGATGACGTTCACGCCGCGGCTGGTGAGGCCGGCGGCCAGGGCCGCTTCGAGCATGTCGCCGCTCTGGCGGGTGTCCTTGCCGATCACGACGCTGGCGCGGGGGTTGGCGCGTTTGAGGACCTCGCCGGCTGCCGCCCCGAGGTGCATCACCCAGGCGGCCGTGAGGGGAAACTGGCCGGCCACCGAACGGACGCCGTCGGTGCCGAAGTACTTGCGTTCACTCATGATGGCCGCATCATACGCTGCGGCCTCAGGTGAGTACATGACGGTTCGCCCGCCCCCGGTCGGGTGGGAACGGCCCGGCCCCGGGTCGCGTACCCTGGGGCATGAGTGGATTTTCCGGTGGCGGGTTCTCCTTCAGTCGCAGCGGCCGTGGGCACGGCGGGTTCATGGGGCACAGCCGCAGCAGCGGCCGGGGCTTCGGGCTGGGCGGCCTGATGGGCCACAGCCACAGCAGCGGGCACCGCGGCCATTACGCCAGGCGCGGGCATTACCGGCAGGTGCGGCGCCGCAGCGGGTGCCTGGGTGCGGTGGTGGTCGCCGCGGGCCTGGCGGGCGGCAGCGTGGTCGGCCTGGTGAGCCTGTTCGCCTGAACCGGGCCCGGGTGCTGGCCGCCGATCTGCGCGCCGCCGCGCAGGGGCGCGGCCCGGCCGTGTCCTCCCGCGCGTGGCCGCGGGAGCTGCGCGCCGCGTTTCCCGGCCGGCAGCGGCGGCTGGAAGCCTGGGTGGGTGAGGGCGCCGCCTTCGCCCGGTACGGCGGCCCGCAGGGGCCGCTGTTCCTGAAGTACCTGCCGGCCGGCTGGGCGGACGCCCGCGCGTACCGGCGGCTGGCGCGGGAGGTCGCGTTCCTGCGGGACCTGGCGCCGCACATGCCGGTGCCGCACGCTCCGCTGCTGCACGCCGGCCTGGACGCCTCGCGGGTCAAGGCGCACCTGCTCACCCGCGACCTGACCGACTGCACGAGCGGGTGGGGTGCCTTCACCACCGACGAGCAGCGCGAGCGGGCGCTGCACGACCTGCTGCGTCTTGCCGCGCGGTTCCACGCCTTCTGGCACGGCCAGGGGCGGCGGCGGCTGACCCCCGAGTGGACCTGGGACCCGGCAGTGATGGTGCAGCAGGCCGAGGCACTGACTGCAAGGCGGCCGCAGCACGCCCCCCACCGGGACGCCGTGGCGGATGCCGCCCGGCAGCTCCCGGACCTGCTGGCCCGCGCGCACCGGCCCACGGTGGTGCACGGGGACCTGCATTCCGGGCAGGTGCTGTGGGGCGCGGACGGGCAGGGCATCCTGATCGATTACGGGCAGACGCACGCGTCCATTCCCGGCGAGGACCTCGCGCACGTGCTCGCCGTGCGGCTGGCCGCGCCGGACCGCGCCCGGCTTCAGGCTGAACTGCTGGAGAGTTACCGGGACGCGCTCGGGCAGGCCGGGCTGGTCCTGAGTGCCGCCGAGGTGCAGGCGCAGTACCGGGCGGGCGTGGCGATCAACCTGCTTTCCACGGCGCGGCAGGCGGCCCGCACGCCCGGCAGCGGCGTGCAGGAGGCGCTGGACTCCGTGGCGACCGCCTGGGCCGAGGAAAACTGAGCCCTCAGGCCTCCAGCCCAAGGAAAGCGCGGTAACGGTCCAGTTCAGCGTTCATGGCGCGGTCCAGCGCCGCAGTGCGCCGCACCCCTGGGAGGAAGCCCAGGTCGGCCTTCAGCTCGCCGTCCTGCACGCTGAGGTTCGCCCAGCCGACCGCCCGCTCCGCCTGAAAGACCGGCAGCGCGTAATAGCCCAGGGTGCGCTTTGCGGGCGGGGTGTACGCCTCGAACCGGTACGTCCAGCCGTGCAGGTGCGTAAAGCGGCGGCGGTCCCACACCAGCGGATCGAAAGGCCCCACGATCCGCACACCGCGCGGTATGGGCGCCTCCAGGGCCCAGCCGGCGGGCCACACGTACCGCACGCCGTCCACCCGGGCGCTGCCCAGTTCCTCATTCAGCGCCTGCCGGAATGCCGCGCGCAGGGGCCCGTGCAGGTGAGGAAAGCCGAACCGCGACAGGCTGATCAGGTACCCCAGGCTCGCCTCCGGCAGCGGCCCGTACAGCCCGGCCAGCAGCTGCACCGCGCCGCGCAGCCGCTCCGCCTCCGGCAGCGGGGCCGCCCGCATTGCGGCGAGGTGCGGGGCCGGGCCGTACAACCGCACGCCCTTCTCCCGGCGGCTCACACGCGCCTCCCCGCGGTAGTGCAGGGCGTCCAGGGCGCGGGTGGTGGCGCTGCTCTGCCCGCCCCAGGCGTTCCCCACGCGGCCCCGCCCGATCAGGCGAGTGGCGTCCCGCGGGTGCAGTTCCCCGGTCTCGTGCAGCAGGGCCCGCACCTCCGCGAGGATCTCCGGGTGCTCCCGCTCGATCCGGGCGGGCGGGGCCTCGCGGGGGTGCAGCAGGGCCTGCACGCGCCGCGGCACGAACCCATAGTTGGGAATGATGTCCTCCTCGGCGTCCAGCGCCGCGTACCGGCGTTCCAGGTCCCCGGCACGGTACCCCCGCACGCGCTGCATCAGCGTGAGGTCCTGCGCGCGGGCGGGCGCGCGGATCGGGTCGGCCTGCACGAACCCAAGGGTGTTCAGCGCCGCCTGCAGGTCCGTGCGGGCACCGAAGGTCCGGAAGGCCAGGGCGCGCAGCTGCGCCGGAGAAAGGGAGGCGGACGTCATCGTGCCCCCAGCGTACAGGCGGCCCCCGGCGGGCAGGCTCTAGAGTGACGGCATGACCCAGCCCACCCTGTTCGAGCGGATCATCGCCCGGGAGATTCCCAGCGACATCGTGTACGAGGACGAGCGGTATATCGCCATCCGCGACATCGCGCCCAAGGCGCCGGTGCACGTGCTGGTGATTCCCAAGCAGGTCAGCACCCGCGTGGACGAGATCACAGGCGCCGCCGAGATGGGCGAACTGTGGCTGACCGCCGTGAAGGTCGCCCGCGGCCTCGCTCAGGACTACCGCCTGCTCGTGAACGTCGGACCGGGCGGCGGTCAGGTCGTGATGCACACGCACGTGCACATCCTCGCCGGGTGGGAGAACGGCCCGGACAGCGACACGTGAATACGCATAAAGAAAGCTCTTGGAACTTAGACGATCTCAGAGGTCGGTTGGCTGGACTTCAAGGAAGAAGTGTCCCAGGCCGGAGCGGTTACGAGAAGGCAGTGGCGCATATCTTAAATGGCACCCATGCAGGACAACGCGATTACGACATTGTAGTGGATGGATGGCAGATAGAGCTGAAGAAAACTAAACACGGTCACTACTGGATAGATGCGTCACGACTGCCAGAACAATTCGCAGTTCCGCATGTCCATGTCTTCCTAAAGACAGATTCCTCTGATGTCATCAAGAGTATGATTGTGATTGACTCGGAAGTACTAATTCACTTTCTCAAGGAGCAAGTAAACCTAAAAGCGTTAAGAGATATCAGAAACTCTTGTCAAACAGGTGGACTAATCCGATCTTGGAACATTCAGGCAAGGCTCCTACACTCCGAGTTAGCCCTACTGGAAGCAAATTATGCTCGTTAGTGGCGTGCTGTTCGACCTGGACGGCGTGCTGGTGGACACCGAGTCCCTGATCACCGAACTCTGGGCGGACATCTTCGAGGGGCACGGACTGGCCCTGACGCCCGCCGAGATCACGCGCCTCACCGCCGGGCAGCGGTTCGAGGGGGTGCTGCACGCCCTGGAGGAGCAGCGCGGGTGGAAGGCGCCGGAGGACTTCCTGCCCATGCTGGACGACCGCTTCAACGCCGCGTTCGGGCACGTGCCTCTGATCGAGGGGGCCGTGGAGACGCTGGAGGCCCTGAGTGCGGCTGGGATTCCGTTCGCGCTGGCCAGCAACAGCCAGCGCAACCGCCTGTTCATGAAACTGGACGGCGCCGGGCTCACCCACTGGTTCGGGCCGCACGCCTACGACCCCTCCTGCACCGGCGGGCGCGGCAAACCCGCCCCGGACCTGTACCTGCACGCCGCCGCGCAGCTGGGCGTGCCGGCTGCCGAGTGCGTGGTCGTGGAGGACAGTCTGCCCGGCGCCCAGGCCGGCATCCGCGCCGGGGCCAGCGTGTACGGCCTGCTGGCCGGCAGCCACCACCTTCCAGACGACGAGGCGAACCTGCTCGACCTGGGCGTGAAGCGCGTGGTGCACAGCCACGCGGATCTGAGGTCCGCGCTGGGCCTGCCCGGCTGATGAGATTCCGGTGGCTGCCTCCTGCGGCAGTCATCATGCCCACCCCCGTTTTGATGATGGTGACTTCAGCAGCCTGGCACTTTCATTGAGGGTGGGCCTGCTGGACTGTGCGGGCAACAAGGGAAAGGACAGCCGGGGTGCCGAACGGGGCGTGGACCCGCCACGCCCTCACCCTGCCCTGTCTCACCGACCCGACACCGTGGAGGTGTGGAGATGACCCGTTACCGCGACGACCGAAATCAGAACCGTGACTGGAACGACCGCCAGGGCCGGGACGACCGTGAGATGTTCGACCAGGGCCGGCCGCGGGACGACCGCAGCGGCATGGGGCGCTCATTCATGTCCGACGACATGCAGCGCGGCCAGTGGGACGACCGTTCCATGGGCCGCTCCGACATGGGACGCGGCGACCGCGGCCGGATGGGCGGAGGAGGCGACCGCTCCATGGACCGGGGTCCTGAGGGCGGCTGGTCATCCCCCGGCCCGGGGTACGGCATGGCGTCTGACGGACCATACGAGACCTCTGGGCGCGGACCGTCCTGGGACGACAGGTCCGGCAGGGGCCGTCAGGGCTGGGGCTCCGGCATGGGGCAGGGCCAGTCCTGGGGCGGCATGGGCCAATCAGGGATGGGCCGGGGCGACTCCGAGTGGGGCGGGATGCGCCACTCCGGCCAGGATGGCCAGGGCTACGGCATGGGTCAGATGGGCCAGGGTGCCGGGTCGCTGGGGTACGGCGCCCAGGGCTACGGCGGCCAGGGCTACGGCGGCCAGAGCTACGGCTCTCAGGGGTACGGCGGCCAGTGGAACGGGCAGGGCATGGGCGGCCAGCCCGGGGGATCAAGGGAGAGTTACCGGGGCCGCGGCCCGAGCGGGTACCGGCGCAGCGACGAGCGCATTCAGGAGCAGGTGAACGAGGCGCTGGAGGACGACGACCGCGTGGACGCCGAGCACATCAGCGTGCAGGTGCAGGGCGGCGAGGTGACCCTGACGGGCACCGTCCGTGACCGGTATCAGAAGCGCTGCGCCGAGGACTGCGTGGAGGCCGTGCGCGGCGTGAAGGACGTGCACAACCAGCTGCGCGTGCAGAGCGGCCAGGGCACGTCTGGAGAGATGTCGGGTCAGGCGGGCCGGCAGTCTGGAACAGGCAGCGTGAGCCTGGGCAGCACCGGTAGGTCGGAGATGGGCAGTACAACCAGCACCACGTCGGGAACGGGCGGGTCCTCCGCGACCGGCGCCCAGGGCACGACCGGCCGCACCGGCAACAGCTGACTTTAGGGACAGAGAGGGCACCCACCCGGCCGGAGCGCGGGTGGGTGCCCTGTGCTTCTCTGTACGGTCAGGCCATGGGGAGTTCGACCATGCCGCCGGGCAGGTCGCCGTCCTGTTTGCCTTCCATGCGGGCGGTGACGGCGAGGCCGGTGGGCGTCTGGGCGAGGCCGCCTTCGGCGGTTTCGCGCAGGGCAGCGGGCATCATGCGGCCCACGGAGGCCATGGCGCCGATCACCTCATCCGGGGGAATGAAGGATTCGAGTTGCGCCAGGGCGAGCTGGGCGGCGCTGACGGCGTGCACGGCGTAGAAGGCGTTGCGGCTGACACAGGGGACTTCCACGTACCCGCCGACGGGGTCGCAGACGAGGCCGATGGTGTTCATGAGGGCCATGCTGGCGGCGTGCACGGCGGCGCGGGGGGTGCCGCCCATGAGTTCGACGATGGCGGCGGCAGCCATGGCGGCGCTGCTGCCGATCTCGGCCTGGCAGCCGCCGGCGGCGCCGCTGATGAACATGCGCTTGGAGATGGCCTTGCCGATGCCCGCGGCGAGGATCATGGGGCCGACGAGCTGGTCGTCGGGGCGGCCGAGGTGGTCGGCGACGCCGATCAGGGCGCCGGGGATGGTGCCGGCGGACCCGGCGGTGGGGGCGGCGACGATGCGGCCCATGCGGGCGTTTTCCTCGTTGACGGCCATGGCGTAGGCCTGGACGCGCTTCAGGAGGGGGCTCTGGAGGGTGTCCGGGGCGTCCCAGAGGCCCTTGGCGTTCCAGCCGACCATGCCGGTGATGCTTTTGGCGTCGCTTTCCAGGCCGCGGCGGATGCTCTGGCGCATCTCGCCGATGCGGCGGAGCATCTCGGCGCGGATGTCGTCGGGGTTCAGGCCGGTTTCCTGGCAGTCCTGGTCGAGCACCCAGGCGCTGGCGGGAGCGGGGGCCTGCATCAGTTCTTCCAGGGTCATGGCCTTGTCCTCATGGGTTGGGGGAGTGTACCGCGTGGGGGTGTGCGCGCCCGGACCTGGTTCACGTTTTGTCCGGGGAGGGCAGACGGGAACGCCAGGGGCAGGACTGGCGTATCTGAGTTCAAAGTGATATCACTTTGATAGGAAACAGGAGGCACCATGAGCGAACTCAGCAAACGTCCCCCCACCGTCGGCCCCCAGGGCGGCATCTCCCCCGACCCCCGCGTCGCCAGCGTGGAAAGCCGCGCCTTCGGGCTGCCCGGCATCCCCTTCTTCCTCGTGTGCGTCGCCCTGGCCCTGCTGGCCGTGTGGCTGCTCATCGCCGAGCGCTTCTCGCTGGGCACGCCGCTGGCCGTGATCACCGCCTTCCTGGCCGGCGGGTTCTACATCGTCCAGCCCAACCAGGCGAAGATTCTCACCCTGTTCGGCCGGTACGTGGGCACCGAGCGGCGCAACGGCGTGTACTGGACCAACCCCCTGACCATCCGCAAGAACGTCTCCCTGCGTATCCGCAACTTCAACAGCGAACGCCTCAAGGTGAACGACCAGATGGGCAACCCCATCGAGATCGCCGCCGTGATCGTGTGGCGCGTCGTGGACACCGCCCGCGCCGTGTTCGACGTCGAGGACTACGCACAGTTCGTGGCGATCCAGTCCGAAACCGCCCTGCGTCACCTCGCCGCGC
Source organism: Deinococcus ficus (assembly GCF_003444775.1). Taxonomy (NCBI): domain Bacteria; kingdom Thermotogati; phylum Deinococcota; class Deinococci; order Deinococcales; family Deinococcaceae; genus Deinococcus; species Deinococcus ficus. The sequence continues at coordinate 1,828,782 of NZ_CP021081.1, forward strand.
AGTACCCGTACGACGACTACCACGAGGGCACCCTGAGCCTGCGCGGCAACCCGGACGAGGTTGCCGAGGCGCTTGGCCGCGAACTGGCCGCCCGGCTCGGCCACGCGGGGGTGGAGGTCCTGGAAGCGCGCCTCTCGCACCTGGCGTACAGCCCGGAGATCGCCGGCGCGATGCTGCAGCGCCAGCAGGCGAGTGCCATCATCGCCGCGCGGCAGCAGATCGTGCAGGGCGCGGTGGGCATGGTGGACATGGCCCTGCGGGAGCTCAGCGAGAACAACATCGTTCAGCTGGACGAGGAACGCAAGGCGCAGATGGTCAGCAACCTGCTGGTCGTCCTGACCAGCGAGCGGGGCACGCAGCCGGTCGTGAACGCGGGAAGCCTGTACTGACCGTGAAGGTCCGGAGGCCCGTCCATGCCGCCCCGTAAGAACTACCCCCTGCGCCTGAACCCGGAGCTGTACGCCGCGCTGGAACGCTGGGCCGCCGACGACCTGCGCAGCGTGAACGCCCAGATCGAGTACCTGCTGGCCCAGGCGGTGAAACAGGCCGGGCGCCTGAAAGCCAAAGACCCCCCACCCCAGGAAGAACCCAAGGAATAACGGGAGGCCGGAGCAGTCGCTCCGGCCTCCTGGCGTGCGGCGCCTGCGCGATTAAGCGTCCTGCGCCACGCGCAGCAGCTCGCCGGACTTCACCATCTCCACGATCCGGATCAGGTCCGGGCGGTAGTAGCGGTCCTGCGTCATGTTCGGAATGTGGCGGCGCAGGTACTCCCAGGCGGCCTGCACGCCCCGCCCGGCGCGCAGCTGCTGGAAGTCCAGGGCCTGCGCGGCGCACATCAGCTCGATGCCCAGGACGTTCTGCACGTTCTCCAGCACGGCGCGCAGCTGCCGTGCCCCGTGCGCGCCCATGGACACGTGGTCCTCCTGGTTGGCGCTGGTGGGAATGGTGTCCACGCTGGCCGGGTGCGCCAGGACCTTGTTCTCGCTGACCAGCGCGGCGGCCGTGTACTGCGCGATCATGAACCCGCTGTTCAGCCCGCCCTGCGGCGTCAGGAACCCCGGCAGGCCGCTCAGGGACGGGTTGAGCAGCTGCTCGCAGCGCCGTTCACTGATGCTGCCCAGTTCCGCCACCGCGACCTTCAGCGCGTCGATGGTCACCGCGAGCGGCTGCCCGTGAAAGTTCCCGCCGGACACCACGTCCCCGGTGTCCGGGAAGATCAGGGGGTTGTCGGTCACGGACGCGAACTCGGTGTCCAGCACCCGCGCGGCGTGCGTCAGGGCGTCGGCCGAGGCGCCGTGCACCTGCGGGGCGGCGCGCAGGCTGTAGGCGTCCTGCACCTTGCCGTCCCCGACGGCGTGGCTGGGCGCGATCTCCGAATCCCGCAGGAACTGCCGCAGCTCGGTCGCCACCGCCACCGCGCCCGGATGCGGGCGCAGGCCCACCACGTCCGGCTGAAAGGGGCGGTGCGAGCCGTACATGGCCTCCACCGTCATGGCCGCCGCGAGGTTCGCGGTGCCCAGCAGGGTCCGCGCGTCGTGCAGGGCCAGGGCCAGCAGGCTGCCCATCAGCTGCGTGCCGTTGATCAGCGCCAGGCCCTCTTTGGCTTGCAGTTGCAGGGGTGCGGCGCCCAGCGCGGCCAGCACGTCCGCGGCCGGCTGCACGCGGCCGCCGTGCTCCACCTCGCCCATCCCGATCAGGGCCAGCGCCAGGTGCGCGAGCGGCGCGAGGTCGCCGGACGCGCCCACGCTGCCCTGCGCCGGCACGACCGGGTGCGCCCCGGCGTTCAGCAGCGTGAGCAGCAGTTCCACGACCTCCACACGCACCCCGGAGTGCCCCAGCGCCAGGGACTGCGCACGCAGCAGCAGCATGCCGCGCACCACCTCCGCCGGGAGGGGTTCGCCCACGCCGATCGCGTGGGACATGATCAGGTTGTGCTGCAGCTGTTCCAGGTCCGCGCGGGGCACCTGCACGTTCGCGAACTTCCCGAAGCCGGTGTTCACGCCGTACACCGGGGTGTCGCCCTCCACGATCCGCTCGATCACGGCCCGCGCCCGCCCGATCCGGGTCCGCGCGGCGTCGGCCAGGGTGACGGCCTCCCCGCCGCGCACGACGGCGATGAACTGCTCCAGGGTGAGGTGCTGATCCAGAATCATGCGGGGGTTCCTCCGGTGAAGACGTCCCGGACGGGGTTGCCGCCGAGCGTGTAGGTCAGGTCGCGCCAGTCGGCGCTGTGCAGGGCCAGGAAGTCCGCCCGCTGGCCGGGTGCCAGGGCGCCGCGGTCCGTGAGGCCCAGGGCGTGCGCGGCGTTCACCGTGCCGGCCGTCAGCGCCTCGGCGGGGGTCAGGCCGTTCAGGCGCACCGCCAGGGCCAGGGCCAGCTGCGCGCTGAACAGCGGCGAGCTGCCCGGGTTCAGGTCGGTGCCGACCGCCAGGAGGGCGCCCGCGTCGATCAGCGCGCGGCCGGGCGCGGCCGGGAGGCCCAGGTGCAGGGTCACGCCCGGCAGGACGGTCGCCACGGTGTCCGAGGCGGCCAGGGCGGCAACCTGCGCCGCGCCGCTGGCTTCCAGGTGGTCCACGCTCAGGGCGCCCAGCTCGCAGGCGAGTTCGGTTCCGCCGAGTGTCTGGAACTGGTCGGCGTGCAGTTTCAGGTGCAGGCCGTGCGCCCGCGCCGCCGTGAAGATCCGGCGGGTTTCGGCCACGGTGAAGGCCTCCTTCTCGCAGAAGACGTCCACCGCCCCGGCCAGCCCCTCACGGGCCACCTGGGGAATCAGGTCCTCGCACACGCCCTGCACGTACTCGGCGCGGGCCTCGGTGGGCGGGACGTGAATGAGCAGGGTGGGCACCAGCCCGAACTCCGGCTGGAGGGCGCGGACGGCGGCCAGCATGCGCCGTTCGGCGCCAAAGTCCAGGCCGTAGCCGCTTTTCACCTCGGCGGTCGTGACGCCCGAGGCGCGCAGGGCCTGAAGGCGCGGGCGGGCCAGGGCGATCAGGTCCTCCACGCTGGCCGCCGCGGTCGCGCGCATGGTGCTGCGGATGCCGCCGCCCCGCGCCAGCATCTCCTCGTACGGCACGCCGGAAATCCGCGCCTCGAAGTCCGCGAGGCGGTCCCCGGCCCACACGGCGTGCGTGTGCGGGTCGGTCAGGCCCGGCACGACCGCCACGCCGCCCAGGTCGTGGGTGCGCGCGGCGGTGGGCGCGGCGGTCCTCTCCCCCACCCAGGCGATCACGCCGTCCCGCACGAGCAGCGCAGCGTCGGGAATCACCTGCAGGTCGCGCATGGCCGCGCCGCGCTGCGGGCCGGGCCGGGCGGTGACCAGCTGGGTGATGTTCGTGTAGAGCGTCTCAGTCACGGCGGCCCCCGTCCAGGCCGGCCTCGCACAGCGTCTCCATGATCAGGCGGGCCATCAGCAGTTCGCTGCGGCCGCTGGGGTCCAGGTTCGGGGCGAGTTCCACAAGGTCCAGGCCCACCACGGTGTTGCGCTGCGCGGCAGCCGCCAGGACCGCCATGGCCTGCGCGTACGTGAAGCCGTCCGGTTCGGGGCTGGACGTGCCGGGCAGCACAGCCGGGTCCAGTCCGTCCACGTCGATGCTGAGGTACACGTTCTTCCCGGTGGGCAGCGCGTCCAGCACCGCCCCCAGATCGCGGGTGACGTCCGTCATGGGAATCAGGGTGTGGCCGCGGGCCCGCGCGGCCGCCACGGCCTCCGGATCGAAGCGCAGGCCGCGCAGACCGACGGTCGTGATGTGGGTGAGGTTCGGCAGGGCCTCGCACGCCCGGCGGAAGGGGCTGCTGTTGCTGTAGCGCGTGTCGTTGCGCACGTCCGTGAAGTCCAGGTGCGCGTCGAGCTGCACGACGTGCAGGTCCGGCACGTCGTGGAAGGCGCGCAGCAGCGGAAAGCTCACGCTGTGGTCGCCGCCCAGGAACACCGGCAGGCGGCAGCGCGCCCGGACCTCCCGGGCGGCGGCGGTGGTGCGGTCGCGCATCAGTTCCGGTTCCAGGCTGGGCAGCACCACGTCCCCGGCGTCGGCGAAGGTCACGCCCGCGAGCCGCACCGTGCCGTCCAGGCCGCTGAAGGGCGGCACGCTGCGCAGGGACGCCTCACGCAGGGCGCGGGGCGCGAACCGTGCGCCCGGCCGGAAGCCCAGCGCGATGTCGAAGGGCACGCCCAGCACGCCCACGTCCGCCTGCCAGTCCCCGCCGGGCTGCACCTGCGGGGCGCGGGCGAACGTGGCGACGCCGCCGTACGGCAGGTGGGCAGGCGTGCTCATGCGTGGTCTTCGATGCCCAGGCTGGGCAGGTCGATGCCGCGCTCCCGGGCGACGTCCAGGGCGAGGTCGTACCCGGCGTCGGCGTGGCGGATGACGCCCATGCCCGGGTCGTTGGTGAGGGCCCGTTCCAGTTTCCGGGCGCTTTCGGGCGTGCCGTCGGCGACGATCACCAGGCCGGCGTGCTGGCTGAAGCCCAGGCCCACGCCGCCGCCGTGGTGGAAGCTCATCCAGCTGGCGCCCGACGCGATGCCGACCCCGAAGTTCAGCAGCGCCCAGTCGCTCACGGCGTCACTGCCGTCCTTCATGGCCTCCGTCTCGCGGTAGGGGCTGGCGACGCTGCCGGCGTCCAGGTGGTCGCGGCCGATCACGATGGGCGCCTTGACGCGGCCGTCGGCGACCATCTGGTTGAACAGCAGCCCCGCCTGGTGGCGTTCCTTGTAGCCCAGCCAGCAGATCCGGGCGGGCAGGCCCTGGAAGGCGATCTGGTCGGCGGCGTAGGTCAACCAGTTCTGCAGGCGTTCGTCGTGCGGGAAGAGTTCGAGCAGCGCCTGGTCGGTGGCGCGGATGTCCTCCGGGTCGCCGGAGAGCGCCACCCAGCGGAACGGCCCGCGGCCCTCGCAGAAGCTGTCGCGGATGAAGGCCGGCACGAACCCGGGGTAGTCGAAGGCGTCCTGCACGCCCCACTCGAAGGCCCGCTGGCGCAGGTTGTTGCCGTAATCGAAGGTCACGGCGCCGCGTTTCTGGAGTTCCAGCATGGCCCGGACGTGCGCGGCCATGGCGTCGTACGCCCGGCGGCGGTACTCGTCCGGGTGGTCGGCGCGGAGGGTGTTCGCGTCCTCGTCAGGGGTGAGCACCGGGATGTAGCCCCACATGGGGTCGTGGGCGCTGGTCTGGTCGGTGAGGAGGTCCGGGGTCCAGTTCAGGCTGACGAGCTGCGGGACCAGTTCGGCGGCATTGCCCTGCACGCCGATGGAGCGGGCCACGCCGGCTTTCTTGTACTGTTCGGCGCGGCGGATGGCGTCTTCCAGGCTGTCGGCGACCTCGTCCAGGTAACGGGTTTCCAGGCGCTTCTGGATGCGGGTGGGGTCGATCTCGATGTTGATGCTCACGCCGCCGGCGAGCTTCACTGCGAGGGGCTGCGCGCCGCCCATGCCGCCCAGGCCGGCGGTGACAGTGATGGTGTGTTTCAGGGTGCCGCCGAAGTGCTTGTTCGCGGCGCCCGCGAAGGTCTCGTAGGTGCCCTGCAGGATGCCCTGCGTGCCGATGTAGATCCAGGACCCGGCGGTCATCTGGCCGTACATCATCAGGCCGGCCTGGTCCAGCTTGTCGAAGGTTTCCCAGTTCGCCCAGTGCGGCACGAGGTTGCTGTTGGCGAGCAGCACGCGCGGCGCCCATTCGTTCGTCTTCAGCACCGCGACGGGCTTGCCGGACTGGATCAGCAGGGTCTCGTCGTCCGCGAGGCGGTCGAGGGTCTCCACGATCTTGTGGAAGGCCTCCCAGCTGCGGGCGGCCTTGCCGCGCCCGCCGTACACGACCAGGGTGTCGGGGTGCTCGGCCACCTCGGGGTCGAGGTTGTTCATCAGCATGCGCTTGGCGGCTTCCTGCACCCAGCCGCGGGCGGTTTTCTGGGCGCCGCGGGGAGCGCGGATCACGGGGGCGGTGTCGGTCTGGGTCATGGGGGTCCTCCCTGAGTGGTGCGGGGTTTGAATGTGCCCCCATGGTCCGGGTTGGCGGGTCGCCCCTCAAGGCATCTTTCCGGAATATTCGAAAAGCCGCTACAGTGCCCGCATGCCTCCCGCGCGCACCCGGTCCACCGTGCAGCACGCCGTGGCCCTGCTGGAACTGTTTGATGCCGACCACACCCAGTGGACGCTCAGTGCCCTGGCCCGACAGCTGAACCAGCCGGTGTCCAGCGTGCACGAACAGCTGCTCACCCTGACCCACAGCGGCCTTCTCACCAAACTGGGGCGCGGGCGCTACGGCCTGGGCTGGCGCCTGCTGAAACTCTCCAGCGCGCTGTACGGCAGCCTGCCCTGGTACCCGCACGCGCACGCCGCCATGGAACGCGTCGCGCGGCGCACCCACCATCTCACCTTCGTGAGCGTGCTGGACGGCCCGCGCGTGCTGTGCGTGGCCCGCAGCGTGCAGGGTCGCGACACGCCCGCCCGGTCCGGCGGGACCGTCATGGGCGAGACGCGGTTCGAGCTGCCCGCGCACGCCACCGCTGGCGGCAAACTGCTGCTCGCGCTGGCCGAGCAGCCTCTCCCCCCGGACGCTGAGGCATTCACGGACCGGACGGTCACCACCCCGGCCGCCTGGACCGCGGCCGCCCGGGAGATCCGCGCGGCCGGGTTCGCGCAGGCGGTGGACGAGTGGGCGCCGGGCACCAGCGCCCTGGCGGTGCCGGTCCGGTCGGACGCGGGCGTCATGGCGGCGCTGGGGGTCAGCCTGCCCACCGCGCGCCTGCGAGGCCGGGACGGCCTGCTGCGCATCCTGCAGGACGAGGCCGACCAGATCGGCTGGGCGCTCGGCAGCCGGCCCTAGGTGGCGGGCGCCGCGGCGCGGGGCTGGCCCCTGAGCAGGGCGCGCAGGACGAGAGGAGCGAGCAGGGTGGTGAGCAGCACCATCAGGATCACCTGGGCGTACTCGGTCTTGCCGATGATCCCGGCCCCGAGGCCGAGGCTGGCGACGATCAATCCGACCTCGCCGCGCGGGACCATGCCCAGGCCCACCAGCAGGGCGTCCCGGCCGCCCATGCTGCGCGCGCCGAGAACCCCGCCGAGCACCTTGCCGATCACGGCCAGGACCGTCAGGACGCTGCCGGCGATCAGCACCTGCACGCTGCCGAGGGCCGCCACGTCCAGTTGCAGGCCTACCACCACGAAGAACACCGGGGCCAGGAACGCCTCGATGGCGTGCACCTTCGACTCGAACTCCACCTGGTCCTTCACCTCGGCCAGAACCATGCCGGCCAGGAACGCGCCGATGATGGGGGCGAGCCCGGCCACGCTGCTCAGGGCGGCCACGCCCAGCCCGACGACGATGGCGACGTTGAAGGCCCGCGCCACGCTGATGCTCTGCAGTCGGCTCTGGAAGCGGCGGATCAGGGGAATGCCCACCGCCAGCACCAGCGCCACGAAACCCACGCTGAGGCCAAGGGTCACGGCGACCTGCGTGCCGGTGAGGCCCTGCCCGGCCCCGAGGCTGGCGACCACGGCCAGCAGGGTGAGGCCCAGGATGTCGTCGATGACGGCCGCGCCGAGGATCACCTGGGCGAAGCGGGCGTCCAGCACGCCGATCTCCTGGAGGACCTTGGCGGTGATGCCCACGGATGTGGCGACCAGGGCCGTGCCGACAAAGAGCGCGCTGACGTTCGACTGGTCCTGCCACAGCCCGAACCCGAAGCCCAGCGCGAGGGGGAACGCGATGCCCAGCACCGCGACCAGCAGCGCTTCCTTGCCCACGGCGAGCAGGTCCTTGAAGCGGGTTTCCAGGCCCACCATGAACAGCAGGAAGATCGCCCCGAGTTCCGCCAGGGTGAGGAAGAAGTCGCCGGGCTGCACGAGGTTCAGCAGGCTGGGGCCGATCACGATACCGGCCAGCACCTGCCCGACCACGGCGGGCACGCCCAGTCTGGAGGCGGCGGCGCCGAGCAGGGAGGCGGCCAGCACCACCCAGAAGAGACCGAACAGCAGCTCCCCGTGGCTGCTGCTGGCGGCCAGCGCGCTGCTGCCACCGAGGAGGGTCAGGGCGGTGAGCTGCCCTGGCGAGATCCTGACTGTTCCGTTCATCGTGTACCTCCAGACGTGTCCACAGCGAAACGGAGACAGGCCGCTTGACCTGTCTCCACCGTGGGCCGCCTGTGGGGGCGGCTCCCAGCCCCGCGTACGGCGGGGCTCAGCTGTCTGTGCTCATTCTACGGTCTGGGCGCTTTCCAGGCCTCCGACATCAAGGGCCGGTGAACGCCCGGGGCGGCTTACCCGGCCAGTTCGGCCAGCGCCTCGCGCATGATGCCCAGGCCCGTCTCGGCGTCCTCGCGGGTCAGGATCAGGGGCGGGCTGATGCGGATCACGGCCTCCCCGCAGTCCAGGTTCAGCAGGCCCTTCTCGAACATCCGCATGCTGGCCCGGTCCCGCAGGGCGCCGTCCGGGGTGCCGTCGGGCTGCACGAACTCCATCCCGATGAACAGGCCCTCGCCGCGCACGTCACCCAGGAAGGGGAACTCGGTCTGCATCTTCTTCAGCTCGGCCATGATGTACGCGCCGACCTGAGCGGCGTTCTCCATCAGGCTCGCGCCGCAGCCGGGGTGCTGCACCCGGCCTTCCAGCAGGTCCAGCGTGGCGTGCGCCGCCGCCGCCGCGACCGGGTTCCCGCCGTACGTGCTGCCGTGCGAGCCCACCGGCCAGGTCATCACGCTTTCCTTGGCGAGCAGCGCACCCAGCGGCATGCCGGAGGCGATGCCCTTGGCGGAGGTGATGATGTCCGGCTGGCAGTCCTGGCCGCCGTTCCCGAAGTGCTGGTAGCTGAACATCTTCCCGGTGCGGCCCATCCCGGCCTGCACCTCGTCGTAGATCAGCAGGATGCCGTGCTTGTCGCACAACTGGCGCAGTTTCGGGAGGAAGTCCGCAGGCGGCACGATGTACCCGCCCTCGCCCTGCATGGGCTCCACGATGATCGCCGCGACCTCGTCGGCCGGGAGGATGCCCACGAACAGCCCCTCGATGTGGTCGATGACGGCCTGACCGCAGGTTTCCGGCGTGCTGCCCAGCGGCGGGCGGAAAGGGTTGGGGTACGGCACGTGGCTCACGGCCGGCAGCAGCGGCCCGAAGCCGCGCTTGTACTTCGTCTTGCTGCCGGTCAGGGTGATCGCGCCGTACGTGCGGCCGTGGAAGGACCCCATGGTGGAGATGATGTGCTGCCGCCCGGTGTGGTTGCGGGCCAGCTTCACGGCCGCTTCCACGGCCTCCGCGCCGCTGTTGCTGAAGAACACGCGCCACTTCTCGGTGCTGCCGTCCGCCAGGGGCCGCTCCACGTGCTTCACGAGCCGCTCCGCGAGGCTGGTGGTGATCTCCTGAGGGTAGTCGGTCAGGCACACGTGCGTGAACTTCCCGATCTGCTCCTGCACGGCCTTCACGACGTGCGGGTGCGCATGCCCGGTGGTGCTCACGGCGATCCCCGCGAAGAAGTCCAGCATGGTGTTCCCGTCCACGTCGGTGAGCCACACGCCCTCGCCGTGGTCCGGCACGAAGGGGTAGGGGCGCATGTAGCTGGTGGACAGGTGCATCTTGTCGCGGGCCATGATGTCCTGCGAGCGGGGGCCGGGCAGGGCGGTCTTCAGTTCAGGCTGACGGGGTTTGGGCAGGGTGGTCATGACTCGGTCTCCATCGGGGTGAGGGCACTCGGGGATTCAGGGCAGGCGGTTCAGTCGCCGCTGACGGGCTGGGGCGTTTCGACCATGCCGTCGGGGGCGGTGTCACTTACGCCCGCGTCCATGTGGCCGGCGTGGTCGGTCTGCGCGCCGATGCCGTGCGCGGCCCACTTGTCCTCGCGGCTGTTCAGGCGGTGCTGCACGGAGCCGGGGCGGTGGCGGGACTCGCTGAACTCCTTGGGTTCGATGCTGATCCGCTCGCCTTCCATCAGGCCGTAGATGCCGCTCTGGCCGGGTTCCTTGCGGACCCAGTCCTCGGGGACGGCCATGTCCGGGCCGGTGTAATCGGTGGGTTCGCTGTACGCGGCGATGTAGCCCTCGAAGTTGCGCAGGATGAGTTTCTCGGGGCTGTGCGACAGGACGTAGTTGGGCGCGACGGGGATCTTGCCGCCGCCGCCGGGGGCGTCCACGACGTAGGTGGGCACGCTGTACCCGCTGGTGTGGCCGCGCAGGCTTTCCATGATCTCCAGGCCCTTGCTGACGGTGGTGCGCAGGTGGCCGGCGCCGTGCACGAGGTCACACTGGTAGATGTAGTAGGGGCGCACGCGGATCTTCACGAGTTCCCGCACGAGTTTCTGCATGATCACGGCGTGGTCGTTCACGCCGCGCAGCAGCACGCTCTGGTTGCCGAGGGGCACGCCGGCGCGGGTGAGGCGGTCGCAGGCGTCGGCGACTTCCGGGGTGATTTCCTTGGGGTGGTTCACGTGGATGTTCATCCACAGCGGGTGGTGTTCGGCCAGGGTGTCGCACAGTTCCTGCGTGACGCGCATGGGCATGAACACCGGGACGCGCGTGCCGATGCGGATGATCTCGATGTGGGGGATCTTGCGCAGTTCGGCGAGCAGGCGGCCCAGAACCTTGGGGGCCAGGGTGAGGGGGTCGCCGCCGGAGAGCAGCACGTCGCGCACCTGGGGGGTGTTGCGCAGGTAGTTCAGCTGCTGCTCGTACTCGGCGGGGTTGAAGGTCTCGGTGGGGTCGCCCACGATGCGGCTGCGGGTGCAGTAGCGGCAGTAGCTGGCGCACTGCGTGGTGACGAGCATCAGCACGCGGTCGGGATAGCGGTGCACCAGACCGGGCACGGGGCTGTGCTTGTCCTCGGCCAGGCTGTCTTCCATCATGGACGTGAACGGCTGGAGTTCTTCCTCGGTGGGAATCACCTGGCGGCGCACGGGGCAGGTGGGGTCCTCGCGGTCCATGAGGCTGGCGAAGTACGGGGTGATGTCCAGGCGGAAGATGCCCTCGGCGCTCGCGCCCTTGCGTTCACTTTCGGTGAGGACCAGCACTTCCTCGAGTTCGGCGACGCTGTTGATGCGGTTTTTCAGCTGCCACTTCCAGTCGTACCACTGCTCGTCGGGCACGTCCGCCCATTTGGCGGCGCGGTGGTTGCGCGGGAGCATCAGCTGACTGCGGATGGTGGCCTGCGGGTGCAGGGCGCGGTCGTCGGATCGGGACATGGTTCCTCCTGAGGCGTGAAACGGACGGGGTGAGAAGACGCGGGTGGACGGGATCTGGGCGCGCCGTGGGCGCCCGGGAGGGGGCGGGCCGCGGCGGGGGTGGGCACATGGGGATACGCCCCTTCAGGGGGAAGCGGCACGTTCGGGGGAAGAGCAGAACGCGGCGCGGAACGTGTGGGTGGAGACGCAGGACGTATCGCCCTTATTTTCCGGGCTGTCCGGGCCGCTTTGGAATGGCCGGAGCGGGTCGGGGGGTGGGGCCGGCGCCACCAGACACACTTCAAATGCCACGTCCCGCCTTTCAATTGATAAGATGCCTTCATTTAAGGGTCAGCCCGGCCCACGCCGCGTGCCCGCCCCCGCCCCCGGAGACGAATGAAACAGAACAGCCACCACCTCGACACCCTGGACCACCGCATCCTTCAGGAACTGCAGCAGGATTCCCGCCTGTCCATGCGGGAACTCGGCCGCCGTGTGGGCCTTTCCGCGCCCGCCGTGACCGAACGCGTGCGCCGCATGGAGGACGCCGGCGTGATTCTCGGGTACGGCGTGCGCGTCGCGCCCCGGCCGCTGGGCCGCAACATCACGGCGTTTATCGGCGTGCAGGACAGCGGCCGCAACGACCCGGCCCTGATCCGCTGGGCCGCGAAGCACGACGGGGTGCTCGAATGCCACAGCGTCACCGGGGACAACAGCTGCATCCTGAAAGTCGCGCTGCCGGACGTGGGCAGCCTGGAAACGCTGCTGGGCGAACTGATCGGCATGGGCTTTACCTGCGACACCAGCATCGTGCTCAGCACGCCGCTGGAAGGCAAGCTGCTGCTGCCCTTCAACTAGGGGGCAGTTGCGGGCCGCCGGGGTCTATGCTGCGGCATGCACCGTGACCTCGCGGCCCTGTTCGACCGAGACCTCACCAGCCTGATGAACGAGCTGCGCGCCTACCCGGACGAGGCGGGCCTGTGGCGGGTGCAGGGGGACATCGTGAACCCGGCGGGCACGCTGGCCCTGCACCTGACCGGCAACCTGCGCGCCCTGATCGGCGACGCGCTGGGCGGCGAGCCTTACCGCCGCGACCGGGACGCGGAGTTCGCCCGGCGGGACGTGCCACGCGCCGAGCTCCTGAGCGAACTGGAGCACACCCGGGACATCGTGGGGCGCACCCTGCGCAGCCTGGACGACGCGCGCCTGACCCTGCCGCACCCGCACCTGCCGCCCTCGTTCGCGCCGGACACCACCACCGGGGCGTTCCTGCTGCACCTGTACGGCCACCTGGGCTGGCACCTGGGGCAGGTGAACTACCACCGCCGGCTCACGGCGGCCCGCCCCGACCAGGGTTAAGCCGGGTCCGCGGCGCGGTGCGTGAAGGCCGCGTACCGCTGCAGCACGTCCCAGCCCTGCCCGCCGCGCATCACCTCGCGGGCCACCTCCACGCCCTCGCGGATGCTGCCCACCTGCCCCACCGTGCGCAGCGCCGCGCCGGCGTTCAGGGCCACGATGTCCTGCTGCGCGGGCGTGCCCTTCCCGGTCAGCAGGTCCCGGGTGATCTGCGCGTTCTCCTCGGGCGTGCCGCCCCGCACGGCGTCTTTCGGGTACACGCGCAGGCCCGCCTCCTCCGGGTGAATCACCCGGTCGATCAGCTCGCCGTCCCGCAGGCCGGTCACGGTGTTCGGGCCGCACACGGTGAACTCGTCCAGGCCGCTGCCGTTCACGACCGTCGCCCCCCGGGCGCCCAGGAGGCGCAGCACGTCCGCGATGGTGTGGGTCAGCTCCGGGCTGTACACGCCCACCAGCAGGTGCGTGGCGCCGGCCGGGTTGGCGAGCGGGCCCAGGATGTTGAACACCGTGCGGGCCGCGAGGTCCCCGCGCACCGCCGCGGCGTGCCGCAGGGCCGGGTGGTAGTTGCGGGCGAACATGAACCCGATGCCCAGCTCGTCGATGGCGTCCCGGACGACCTCGGGCGGGGCGTCCAGGTTCACGCCCAGCATCTCCAGCACGTCGGCACTGCCCGACCGGCTGCTGGCCGCGCGGTTCCCGTGCTTGGCGATGGGCACCCCGGCGCCTGCCAGCACGAACACGGTCGTGGTGCTGACGTTGAAGGTGTTCGCGCCGTCCCCGCCGGTCCCGACGACGTCCAGCAGCACGTCGCGCGGGCGGACGTCCAGGGTCAGGGCGTGCTCGCGCATCACCTGCGCGAAGCCCGCGATCTCCTCGGGCGTCTCCCCCCGAACGCGCAGCGCCGCCAGGGACGCGGCCAGCCGGGCGCTGCTCATCTCGCCGCCCATGACCTCCCGCATGAACTGCGTGGCCTGCTCCCGCGTGAGCACGTCCCCGTTCATCAGCCGGGCGTGAATCATGCTCCCCGCTGCGCTCACGCGGTCCCCGCGGCGCGGAAGGCGCGGACCTCCGCGAGGAAGTTCGCCAGCATGCTCATGCCGGTGGGCGTCTCGATGCTCTCCGGGTGGAACTGCACGCCGAACACCGGGTGCTCGCGGTGACGCAGGGCCATCACGATCACCTCGTCCGGATCGTCCGTCCAGGCGGTCGCCTGCAGTTCCGGCGGCAGGTCCTTCACGATCAGGCTGTGGTACCGCGTGACCTGCACGCCGTCCGGCAGGCCCGCGAACAGGCCCTGCCCGTCGTGCCGCACGGGGCTGGTCTTGCCGTGCACCGGCCGCGCGGCCCGCGTGACCTGCGCGCCGTACGCCTGCCCGATGCTCTGGTGCCCCAGGCACACGCCCAGCAGCGGGTACTCGGGCCCCAACTCGCGGATTACGGGCACGCTCAGGCCCGCCTCGGTGGGCGTGCACGGGCCGGGGGACACCACGATCGCGTCCGGGTTCAGGGCGCGCACGTCGTCCAGGGTGAAGGCGTCGTTGCGCCACACGGTCAGGTCGGCGCCCAGCTCACCGAAGTACTGCACCAGGTTGTACGTGAACGAGTCGTAGTTGTCGATCAGCAGCAGGCGCAGCGGGGCCTGCTCGGCGGGGGGGGTCGTCATGCATGTCCTCGGGAAGTGACGGGAAGGCGGAAACTCAGCCCAGCTGGGCGCGGACGCTCTGCACGTAGCCACGCCATCGCTCCGCGTCCTCGCCGTCCTCCCACAGGTCCGGCAGTTCACTGTCCGGCCCCAGGGTCCGCTCCAGCGCCTCTCTCGCCTGCGGCACCAGCGGTTCCAGGGTCGCCCGGTCGGCGCCCTGCACCCAGGCCCGCAGGCCCGCGTCAGTCAGGCCCGCCGTCTCGCCGCTCAGGGCCGCGGCGAGGATTTCCGCGGCGGCCAGCGCGCGGTGGCCTTCCTCGGCGGCCAGGAAGTCGGTGTCCGGGTCCACGGCCACCTCGAAGGCTTCCACCAGGGCGAATGCACCGTCCTGCACGACTTCCTCAGCGAAGGCTGCGCCCACCTCGTTCTCCAGTCCGCCCACGCCCCACACGTTCATGCGCCCACCATACGCCCGCCGCGCCCGCCCGGCAGGAATTCGTCTGAGCCGCCGGTCCGGCCGTCAGTCCCAGTGGTTGAACAGCACCTCGGCGCGGGTGCGGGGCCGCCAGTAGCGCACGCTGTACGCCTCCCAGCCGCCCCCGGCCGGGCCGCTGAGCAGGGCGACGAGTTCCCCGGGTGTCAGGTCCCCGGTCAGCCAGTCGGCGTCGGGAAGGGTGAGCTGGCCGTCGGCGCTCAGGGCGTCGTGCAGCGGACCGTTCGACGTGAGGTGAAAGGTGGGCGGCAGGCCGAATTCCGGCTCCCGGGTGGATACGGCGGCCACGTGGCCGGTCAGGAGGGTCCAGCCCAGCGGCCCCCCGAACCGGTCCCGCCACGCTGCCGTGGTGTACGAGGTGGCGCCTGACGCCGGGAGCGGCTCGACGCTCCACCCGTGACGGCGGGCCACCCGTTCCAGCGCGGCCTCACCACGGCCGGTCGGGGCGGGACCGCCGCCCCAGCGCTCGTGAACGAGGCGGGTCATCACCGGCAGGTCAGCGCTCAAGGGAGCCGGTCAGCCGGCCACGGGCTGGTCCCGGCCGTAGCGGTCCTGCACGTATTTTTCCAGCAAGGCCTGGAAGTCCTCGGCGATGCGGGGGCCCTTCAGGGTGGTGAGGAGTTTGCCGTCCTGGTAGACGGGCGCGCGGGGGTCCTCGCCGGTGCCGGGCAGGCTGATGCCGATGTTGGCGTGTTTGCTCTCGCCGGGGCCGTTCACGATGCAGCCCATCACGGCGACCTGCATGTCTTCCACGCCTGGGTAGCGGCCTTTCCATTCGGGCATGGCGTCGCGGATGTAGTCCTGGATTTTCTGGGCGAGTTCCTGGAAGAACTGGGAGGTGGTGCGGCCGCAGCCGGGGCAGCTGGTGACCTGCGGGAGGAACTGGCGCAGGCCGAGGCTCTGGAGGATCTGCTGCGCGACTTCCACCTCGAGTTTGCGGCTGGCGCCGGGTTCGGGGGTGAGGCTGACGCGGATGGTGTCGCCGATGCCCTCGGTGAGGAGGGGGGCGAGGGCGACGCTGGTGGCGACCATGCCTTTCATGCCCATGCCGGCTTCGGTGAGGCCGAGGTGCAGGGGGTAGTCGCATTTCGCGGCGAGCTGGCGGTACACCTGCCAGAGTTCCGGGGCGCTGCTGACCTTCACGGAAATGAGGATCTTGTCGTGTGGGAGGCCGAGCTGTTCAGCGTACTGCGCGCTTTCCAGGGCGCTGACGACCATGGCGTCAATCATGACGTCGGTGCCGCTCTTGGGGCTGCCGGCGGCGGTGTTCTCGTCCATCAGGCGGGCGAGGACCTGCTGGTCCAGGCTGCCCCAGTTCACGCCGATGCGCACGGGTTTGTCGTACTCCTTGGCGACCTCGATCATGGTGGCGAAGTTCGCGTCGTGGTGCTGGCCCGCGCCGACGTTGCCGGGGTTGATGCGGTACTTGGCGAGCAGCCGGGCGGTTTCGGGGTACTCGCGCAGCAGGATGTGGCCGTTGTAGTGGAAGTCCCCGACGAGGGGCACGCTGAGGCCCAGGTCTGCGAGGCGCTGGACGATCTCGGGGATGGCGGCGGCGGCCTCGCGGGTGTTCACGGTGACGCGCACGACTTCCGACCCGGCGCGGGCGAGTTGCGCGACCTGCAGGGCGGTCGCCTCGGCGTTGGCGGTGTCGGTGTTGGTCATGCTCTGCACGACGATGGGGTGAGCGGAGCCGATGTTCACGCCTCCCACGTTCACGGTGACGGTCTGACGGCGGGCGATCATGCCTCCAAGTCTACGCGGGGGCTTTCATCTCAACCGTCATCCGGAAGGCGGAGTGGGGCGCCATGGCCCGGCCCGGTTGACGAACGGCGGGCGGGGCCGCACACTGCTCCTCAAATTCGCAGGCAACGCTTGCCGCCTGTCGGCACGACCTCCCGGGATGACGGGGGCAGGTCGTGCCGACAGGCGTTTGGGCGGGCACAGGGGGCAGACATGGGGGAATGGGAACAGGCCACGCAGCACGATCACACGCCGGGGTACACGGAGCGGCTGGGCGCGCCGCTGGGCAGCACGGTGCGGGTGCGGCTGCGGACCACGCTGCCGGTGCAGGGCGTGGCGCTGAAGGTCGTGCAGGTCGGGGAGATCGAGACGTTCCACGCCCACGAGGTAAGTGGCCGGGCGGGGCCGGGCCGCTGGTTCGAGGCGGAGCTGCCGCTGCACGACGCGCGGGTGCGGTACTGCTGGCAGCTGAACGTGCCCGGCGATCACCTGAACCTGACGGCGCTGGGCCTGCACCATGCGCGGCGGGGATTCCGCAGCTGGTTCCAGTACCTGCCGGGGCACGTGGCGCCCGAGTGGGCGTGGAAGGCGGTGTTCTATCAGGTGTTCCCGGACCGCTTCCGCAACGGCGACCCGGGCAACGACGTGGTGACCGGGGAGTACGAGTACGAGGGCCGGCCCGTGGAGCACGTGGCGTGGGACACGCCGGTCTCCAAGGAGGGCGACATTCACGCGCATTACGGCGGGGACCTGAACGGGGTGACGCAGGCGCTGCCGTACCTGCGGGACCTGGGCGTGACGGCCCTGTGGCTCACGCCGATCTTCGTGTCGCCCAGCAACCACCGGTACGACATCAGCGACTACCGCCGCGTGGACCCGCACCTGGGTGGAGAGGCCGCCTGGGACGAGCTGGTGCAGTCGGCTGGCGAGGCAGGCATCCGCATCGTGCTGGACGGGGTGTTCAACCACATGGGCAACGAGAACGCCCTGTTCCGCGCGGCGCTGGAGCGGGAGGACGCCCCGGAACGCCAGCTGTTCACGTGGCGGGACACGCCGGGCAAACCGCCGTACCACTCGTTCTTCGACGTGCCGACCCTGCCGAAGATCGATTACCGCAACGAGTACGCGGTGCAGGAGTTCTTCAGCGGCGAGGAGAGCGTGGTGCGGCACTGGTTGCGGCGCGGCGCGGCCGGGTGGCGGCTGGACGTGGCGCACATGATCGGCGGCGGCGGGTCAGACGCGGACAACCTGCCGCTGCACCGCGCGCTGAAGGCGGCGGCGCGGGAGGAACGGGCCGATGCGTACGTGTTTGGGGAGCGCTTCTACGACCCGGAGCACGCGCTGGACGGCCAGGGCGAGGACGGCAGCATGAACTACCACGGGTTCGGGCTGCCGGTGATGCAGTGGCTGGCGGGCGCCACGTACTTCGGGGAGCCCAGCCGGATCACCGGCGGGGAGGTCGCGGAGATCCTGTGGGACGCGTACCACGCCCTGCCGCCCGAGGTGGCGCTCAGCATGTTCAACCTGCTCGAGTCGCATGACATCGGCCGGGCGCACTTCCGGGTGGGCGAGGACCGGGTGAAGTTCCGGGCGGCCTTCACGCTGCTGATGGCGTACGCGGGCGTGCCGTGCACGTATTATGGCTCGGAGGTGGGCCTCTCGCAGTCCCGCGCGGGGAACATGCCGTGGTGCCGTGAGCCGATGCCGTGGGACGAGGCGCAGTGGGACCGCGCGCTGCGTGAGCAGGTGAAGGCCTTGATCGCGGTGCGGCGGGCCACGCCGGTCCTGCACTCGGGCGCGCTGCGGTTCCTGCACGCCGAGGACGACGCGCTGGCGTTCCTGCGGGAGGTCACGCACGCGGACGGCCGCGCGGAGCGGGCGGTGGCGCTCGCCAGCCGCCGCGGCGAGCCGCACCCGGTCACGCTGACCCTGCCGGTGGGAACGTGGCGGGACGCGCTGAGCGGCGAGACCCTGCAGGGCGGCGCGGTCACGCTGGACGCCTCAGGCGGGCGGCTGCTGGTGAGCGTCTGAGCTGGGCGCGGGGGACGCGTGGGGCACGCGGGCGAGCCACGCCGCCGCCTCACGCGGGGTCCGCAGACGCACGAGGCGCAGGTGCGGGTAGGCGGCGGCCTGTGCGGGCGTGTCCCGGCGCCGCCGCCAGTGCGTGCGGAAAAACCAGCGCACGGGCCCCTCGGGCGAGAGGGCGCCGCGCACCGTTTCGCGGTTGCCGTTCCAGAGTTCCTGCCGGCCCAGCACGCGCCGCAGCGTGCGGGTCAGGACGCGCCAGAACACCACCTGCCCCGGGTAGTCCAGCCAGACCAGCGTGTCGGCGTGCGCCCAGCCGATGTCGCGGGCCTTGCTGTAGTTGCCGTCCATCACCCAGGCGGGCCCGGCGGTAAAGGCCGCAACCCGGGCGCGGAACGAGGCCAGCGGGGCGGGCACCCAGCCGGGCTGGTGGTACCAGGCGTCCTGCTCGCCGTGCGGCACGGCGAGGGTTCCGGCGAGGGTGCGGGCAAAGGTGGTCTTACCGCTGCCGGTCGTTCCGATTACGATCACGCGTTTCACAGCCGGTCAGCAGACCATGGCCGCGCCGGGCGCGCATCCGCGTGATGGCCGAGGGGGCGGCGGGCGCGTTCAGGGTTTCAGGCTCTTGATGTACAGCTGCAGGCTCCGGATCTGGTCGTCGGTGGGGGCCTTGCCGGTCTTGGGCGCGAAGCCCTTGGTGAAGCGCGGCATCATGGGTTTGAGGGTCACGCCCTTGGGCGTCTTGCCGATCACCAGGGCGGTCTTGAACTGCGCGGGCGTCCAGGTGGCGGCGAGTTTGAGGCTGGGGCCGACCACGCCCTTGGCGTTGGCGCCGTGGCAGCCGGCGCAGTTGGCGGTGTAGATGGCTTTCCCCGCGGCGGCGCTGGGGGCCGCGCTGGCCACGGTCAGGAGGCTCAGTCCGAGGGCCGTCAGGGTCAGGAGACGCATGGGCCCAGCATACCTGACCGACCGGTCAGAGGCCAGCGAACCTGACCGCGCCAGCCCCGGGACGCGCCGCCCGGACGCAGCCGCTTTGGCGGTACACTGGCGGGCGACATGGCACACGGATCAGATGCTCAGTTGTACGCGCAGTGGCTGGAACTCCTCGGCTGGCTGGACGCCGAGGCGCAGGCCCGGGGCCTGGCGTTCGAGAAGGTCGCGGATTTCCCGGACTACATCTACCGCATGGAGCGGCCCTACGACCTGCCCACGACCGTGATGACCGTGCGCCTGAACCACGACGGCCAGCCGCTGCTGATCGCCGGCGTCAGCCCCCGCCACGCCGACCTCAAGGGCGTCAGCCTGCGCCTGATGGGCGGCAGCAAGCACTGGCACCTGCACGCCGGTGAGACCACCCTGCTGGAAGGCAAGCGGCCCTTCACCCGCGAGCGCCTCGCCGTCCTGATCGAGGGCGCGCTGCGCGGCGTGGGCGCCCAGGCCGTCTGACCGAAGTCAACCTCAGGCGGGCGGAAGGGAGAGTCCCCTTCCGCCCGCCCTCTTCCGTTTCCTTTTCAGGCCAGCACGGCGAAGGCCAGCCAGCCGATCAGGATGCCCAGCAGCGATCCCACCAGCACCTCCAGGTAGGTGTGGCCCATCAGCACCCGCAGCGGCATGGGCGCGAAGCCCTCGCGGACCACCGCGCGCAGTTCCTCGATCAGTTCGTTCAGCAGCCGCGCCTGCTGGCCGCTGCTGTGCCGCACGCCGGTCGCGTCGTACATCACGATCAGGGCGAACACGGCGGTCGCCGCGAACAGCGGGCTGGAAAAGCCCTGCGTGAGGCCCACGCCGGTCGCGAGGGCGGTGACCATGGCGCTGTGGCTGCTGGGCATGCCGCCCGTCTCGGCAAACACCTCGGGCCGCCAGCGGCGGGTGATCAGCAGCACCAGCAGCACCTTGATGACCTGCGCGGACGTCGAGGCGATCACGGCCGTCCACAGCCAGCGGTTGTTCAGAAGGTCCAGAAGGTTCGTCATAGGGTCAGTGGAGGGGAGGCGGGGCGCCCCCGGGGGTCCGGTCAGTGTAGCGGCCGTCCGGCCCCGGAGGTGCGGGCCGGACGGGTGGGGGGGCGGGACGTCAGCTCAGGCGCGCTGCCGCTCGGCGGCCGCCACGGTGTTTCCGAGCAGCTGCGCGATGGTCATGGGGCCCACGCCGCCCGGCACAGGCGTCAGGGCACTCGCCACACTGGCGACGTCCGGGTGAACGTCGCCCAGCAGGCGGGGTTTCTTCCCGGGGCGTTCCACGCGGTTGATACCCACGTCGACGACCACCGCGCCGGGTTTTACCATGTCGGGCGTCACGAAGTGCGCCCGGCCGACCGCGGCGATCAGGATGTCGGCCTCGCGGGTGACCGCGGGCAGGTCCTGCGTGCGGCTGTGCGCGACGGTCACGGTGGCGTGCGCGTTCACCAGCAGCCCGGCCATGGGGCGGCCCACGATGTTGCTGCGGCCGATCATCACCACCCGCCTGCCCGCCACTTCGATGCCGTAGTGCCGCAGCAGGAACATCACGCCCTGGGGCGTGCAGGGCACGTTCCCGGGCGTGTTCGTCCACAGCCGCCCCACGTTCACGGGGTGAAAGCCGTCCACGTCCTTGTCCGGGTCGATGGCGTTCAGGACGCGTTCCTCGTTGATGTGCGCCGGCAGGGGCAGCTGCACCAGGATGCCGTTTACGGCCGGGTCGGTGTTCAGCTGCCCGATCAATGCCAGCAGTTCGGCCTCGGTGGTGGCGTCCGGCAGGGCGTGCACGGTGCTGTTCAGGCCGGTTTCCTTCGCCTTGGCGTCCTTGCCCCGCACGTACGACACGCTGGCCGGGTCCTCCCCGAGGCGCACGATGGCGATCTCGGGCGTGAACGGCAGCCGCGCTGCGCGCCGGGCGGTGTCGTCCAGCAGCGCCTGTGCGGCGGGCGGCCCGGCCAGCACCCGGGCGGAGGCGGCAGGGGCGTCAGCGGCGGTCATGGGTCAGGCGTCTCCATCCCGTGGGGTTCAGCGCGGTCCGGCGCGTCCGCGGCCTGCTCGGGGCCGGGGGTGGGCTGTTCGGCGCCGGCAGGCGGACGGGCTTCGGTCTGCAGCGCGCGGCTCAGGGAGCCGAGCACGCCGTTCACGAACCGGCCGGAGTCGTCGCCGCCGAACTTGCGGGCGATGCGCACGGCACTCTCGATCACG
Source organism: Deinococcus ficus (assembly GCF_003444775.1). Classification (NCBI taxonomy): domain Bacteria; kingdom Thermotogati; phylum Deinococcota; class Deinococci; order Deinococcales; family Deinococcaceae; genus Deinococcus; species Deinococcus ficus. The sequence goes on from NZ_CP021081.1 coordinate 1,850,331, forward strand.
GGCGGGTGCGGTTCCCGCGTGTGGGTCATCTCGAAGGCGGCCAGCCGCAGCACGTTCAGGTCCGTCTGGGCCATCTGCTCGAAGCTCCAGCCGCGGATGGTGCGGCGCAGCAGGTCGTCAATCTCGGCCCGGTGCGTGACCAGGCCGCGGGCGAGCTGTCCGGCGAACTCCAGCGCCTCGGGGTTCAGGCGGGGGTAGGTGTCGTCGCCGCTCAGCATGGCGCCCTCGGCGCGGGCGAACACGGCGTCCAGCGGCAGGTCGCCGCGGTCCGCCTCGAACAGCGCGCGGAACACGAACTCGCGGGCGGCGCGGCGGGTGCCGACGGCCTGCGGGGCCTTCTCACGGCGGCGGGTCAAGCGGCGCTCCCTTTGGGCAGGCACACGCCCTGCACGGTGACGTTCACGTTGCGGACCTTCAGGCCGGTCATGAGCTCGATGTTCTCGCACACGGCGCGCTGGGCCTGCTGGGAGACCTTCACGAGGTTCTGGCCGTACTCGATGTTCAGGCCCAGGTCCACGGTGACGTCCTGGCCTTCGCGGGTGACTTTCAGGGCGCGGGGGTTGCGCGCACCTTTCTGGTTGCGGAGCACCTCGCCGACCTTCATGGGGGCGCTGGCGATCTCGGCGCCCTGGATGCCTTCCAGGGTGGTGGCCGCGATGTCCAGCAGGACGTGGCGGCTGATCTCGATCTCGGGGTTGGTCATGAGTCTTCCTTCGGGGGCGCCGGAGCGGGGCGCCGCCGCTGAGTGCGTGACGACAGTCTAGTGGGTCGGGCGGAAAGGGGCAGGGCCCGACCGCGAGGCCCGAGTGTACGGGGTCCGGTGCCCGCGCGTCAGGCGGGAGTCACGCCGCGCTCGGCGAGCAGGGCGGCCAGACCGGGTTCGTCCAGCACGGTCACGCCGAGTTCCTGCGCGCGGGCGAGTTTGCTGCCTGCTTCCTCCCCGGCGATCAGGTAACTGGTCTTCTTGGTGACGCTGCCGGTCACGCGGCCCCCGGCGCCTTCGAGCTGGGCCGTGATCTCGTCGCGGGGGCGGGTCAGGGTGCCGGTGATCACGAAGTTCAGTCCGGCGAGCTGTTCGCCGCGCACGGTCTGTTCCTCCTGCGGACTCAGGCCGGCCTCGCGCAGGCGCGCGATCAGGCCCTGCATGGTGGGGTCCTGCAGCGCGGCGGTCACGCTCTGGGCGATCACGCCGCCCATGCCGGGTACCGCCGCGATCTGCTCGGGTGTGGCGGCCAGCAGGGCGTCCAGCGTGCCGAAGTGCCGGGCGAGGGCCTGGGCGTTGCGTTCGCCGACGTGGTTCATGCCCAGGGCATTGACCAGTCTCCACAGGGGCCGGGTGCGGCTGGCGTCGAGCTGCGCCAGGACGTTCTGCGCTTTTTTCTCCCCGCCGCGTTCCAGCGCGGCGAGCTGCTCGGCGGTCAGGCGGTACAGCCCGGCGGCGTCCTGCACGAGGCCCTGTTCGAGCAGCTGCGTGATGAGTTTCTCCCCGATGCCGCGCACGTCCATGGCGCCGCGGGACACGAAGTAGCGCAGGCGCTCGAACTGCTGCGAGGGGCAGGCGGGGTTGGGGCAGTAGGTGTTGGCGTCGCCCTCGGCGCGGGTGGCGGCGTGCCCGCATTCGGGGCAGGTGGTGGGGAAGGCGTAGGGCTGGGCAGTATCGGGGCGCTTTTCGAGCACCACGCGCATGATCTGCGGGATCACCCCGCCGGACTTGCGCACGACCACGGTGTCCCCGATGCGCAGGTCCATCTCGGCGATGAAGTCCTCGTTGTGCAGGGTGGCCTTGCTGACGGTGCTGCCCTCGATCAGCCGCGGCGAGAGGTGTGCGAGCGGCGCGAGTTTCCCGGTGCGGCCCACGTTCACGGTGATGGCCTCCAGGGTGGTTTCCACCTCCTCCACCGGGAACTTGTACGCGATCGCCCAGCGGGGCGCGCGGCTGGTGAACCCGGCCTCCTCCTGCAGCCGCAGCGGGTCGAGTTTCAGGACGGTGCCGTCCGCGTCGAATTCGAAGCGGCTGCGCCCGGCGATCATGCGGGCGTGGTAGTCGGCGGCGGCCTGCAGGCCGTGCAGGGACTCGGAGTACGCGCTGGTGGGGAAGCCGCGCTCGCGCAGCCAGGCCAGCACCTCGCCCTGGGTGCGGGCGGGCACGCCGTCGCGTTTGCCCAGCGCGTATAGGATGGCCTTGAGGTTGCGGGTGCGGGTGACTTCCGGGTCTTTCTGGCGCAGCGCGCCGGCCGCGCCGTTGCGGGGGTTTTTCAGCAGGGGCGTGCCGAGTTCCTCGGCCTGGGCGTTGAAGGCGGCGAAGTCCGCGCGGCTCATGTACACCTCGCCGCGGACCTCCAGTTCACCGGTCAGGCCCTCAAGTTTCCGGGGGATGCCGGGGATGGTGAGGACCTGGTCGGTGACGATCTCGCCGACCTGCCCGTTGCCGCGGGTGGCGGCCCACTGGAGTTCGCCGTTCAGGTAGTACAGGTTCACGCTCAGGCCGTCGATCTTGAGTTCGCCGGTAAAGGTGAAGTCGTCGTACTCGGGGGGGAGGTTCAGGGAGCGGGCGAGTTTCTCGCCCCACTCGCGCAGTTCTTCGTCGTTGAAGACGTTGTCCAGGCTGGTCATGGGGGTGGGGTGCGTGACCGGCTGGAAGGCGGTGGAGACCGCGCCGCCGACCGTCTGGGCGGGGCTGTGCTCGTCGGCCCAGGCGGGGTGCCGCGCTTCGAGGTCGCGCAGTTCGCGGACCAGGGCGTCGTACTGGTCGTCGGGGATGGTGGGCGCGTCCTGCTCGTAGTAGGCGCGGTTGTGCCCGGCGACCTCGCTGCGCAGCTTCAGGTAATGTGAGTGCAGTTCGTTCAGATCAGGATCAGCGAGCGGCGGCATGTTCAGCAGCGTAGCGTCCATTCCCTCCGGCGTTCACCCCCACCGCCCCCCCAGACAGGGACTTCGCTCACGTCTACACATCTGGTGAACTCGGTATACTCTCCTTCACGGATCTCAGACTCACGGGACTCAACACTCTGGTACTCGCGCAGCCACAGATCCCGCACCACCAACCTAGGAGCAACCATGAAGAAAGTGCTGACCCTCGCCCTGGCCCTGACCACCACCCTCGCCGCCGCGCAGTCCCTGCGCGTGGGCATGGCGTACGACGCCGGCGGCAAGTTCGACAAGAGCTTCAACCAGAGCGCCTACGAAGGCGCCGTGCGCGCCACCAAGAACCTGGGCGTGCAGTTCAAGGACTTCGAACCCAGCGACCCCAGCCAGGTCATCCAGGGCATCCGCAGCTTCGCCGGTGAAGGCTTCGACCTCACCATCGGCGTGGGCTTCGCCAACAACGCCAGCATCAGCCAGGTCGCCAAGGAAAACCCCGACCTCGCCTTCGGCCTGATCGACGACGTCAGCAAGGAAAAGAACGTCGCCAGCCTGGTGTTCCAGGAGCACGAGGGCAGCTACCTCGTCGGCTACCTCGCCGGCCTGAACAGCTCCACCAACACCGTCGGCTTCGTTGGCGGCATGGACATCCCCCTCATCCACAAGTTCGAGGCCGGGTACACCGCGGGCGTCAAGGCCGCCAACCCCAAGGCCAAGGTCATCGCCCAGTACGTCGGCACCACCCCTGACGCCTGGAACAACCCCGGCAAGGCCAAGGAAATCGCGGCCAGCATGCGCGCCAAGGGTGCGGACATCATCTTCGCCGCCGCGGGCGCGTCCGGCAACGGCGTGATCGACTACATCAAGCAGACCCAGTGCATCAAGGGCAGCAACACCGTGAAGTTCTACACCAACAACTTCGCGAAGGTCGCCAAGAGCGCCGCCTACCAGAAGGCCTGCGCGGGCAACACCCGTCCCATGTTCTTCATCGGCGTGGACAGCAACCAGAACTACCTGGGCGACTTCGACAAGAACCCCAAGACCATGAACCACGGCCTGACCAGCATGCTCAAGCGCGTTGACAACGCCGTGTACGCGCTGATCAACGACGTGAAGAGCGGCAAGTTCAAGGGTGGCGAGCGCCGCTTCGGCCTGAAGGAAAACGGCGTCGGCTACGCGATGGACACCTACAACAGCGCCCTGATCAGCAACGCCCAGGTCCAGCGCCTGGAGGCCGTCAAGGCCAAGATCATCAGCGGCGCCATCAAGGTGCCCAGCAAGTAAGCCCCCTTCTCCTGAACAGGGCGGCCCTTCCGGGCCGCCTTTCTTTTGCTGCCCGGGGATGTGAATTGAAACGAGGGCGACAATTCCTGCGGTACACTGGGGCATGCGGCCCAACCCAGAGCTGGCGCTCGCCCTGCTGCGCGTCACCACCGGCCTCCTGTTCGCCTGGGAGGGCGCTCAGGCCATCTTCCTGACCGGCCTGAACGCCGAGACGGCGCAGTTCACGCGCCTGGGGGTGCCCCTGCCCCTGCTCACCGCGCCGCTGTGCGCCACCCTGAACCTGGTCGCCGGGGTCCTGCTGGCCCTGGGCCTCGCGCCGCGCCTGCAGGCCGCGGTCCTGACCTTGCTGGGAACGGCCCTGCTGGCCTTCCAGGTGCAGCAGGGCGGGCTCACCTCTCCCCTGCTGGAAACCGCCGCGCCCCTGCTGGTGGGCGGGCTGGCCGTGGCGGTCGGCGGGGGCGGGCAGCCGTCGCTGGATCACCTGGACCGTCTGGGCGCCCGGCCGCTGGCGGCGCGGCCCACTCCGGCCCGGCCTGCGCCCCGCCGGACCCGCTGAGCCAGCAGTCAGGGCCGCCGACCAAGCCCAGGTCGGCGGCCCTGCGGTGGTCCTCCGGTCAGCGGTCGCTGCCGACGCCGCCCCTCTGCAGCGGCCGGCCGTCCTGGTCGAGCACCTGCACGGCCGTGAAGGCCACGGCCACGCTCACGATCGTCCAGGGGGACGTGATGGCCTGCGTGGTGATGCTGCCCGGCCCGGGCGCCGTGACCTGCACGCGCAGGGTCAGGACGCCGCCGCTGACGGCCGCGCTGCGGACGCGCACGCTGTACCCGCCGGTGGAGCGCTGGCCCAGGAACACGCCCACCAGCAGGCGCCCATTCAGGGCCGGGGCAGCGGGCGGGCTGGACTGGTTGCCGTAGGCGGCGCGGTACAGGGCGGCCGCTTCCGTCTGGGTGCGGGCGACCTGCACGCCGGCGGCGGTGATGGTCGCGTTGGTGCCGCTGGCGAGTTCGGTGAAGGTCACGGTGGCTCCTGTGGCGGGGGGCGTGGGGGTGGGCACCGGGTTCAGGGTGCTGCTGGTGGGCACGTTGGGCAGCACGTACAGCGCGGTGCGCTTGCGTTCCAGCGGGGCGGGTTCGGCGCTCACGGCGCCGTCGGGCAGCAGCACGGTGTCCAGCACGGCCACGGCCAGGGGGCCCTGGTTGCCCAGGGCGCGGCCCAGGCTGGCGGCCTCGTCGTCGGTGAGTTCCCCGGCGCCTTCCAGGCCGCGGACGGGCACGGAGTTCACGGTGCCGTTCACGCCGTTCAGTTTTCGCCAGGTGGTGCCGTCCGTGAAGTACACGGCCTGCACGGCGGGGTCCAGGCGCGTGACGTTGAACAGCCCCGCGCCGACGCGCGCCACCGCGAGCTGCTGCGCGATGCGGCGGGTGGGGGTGCGGTAGGTGGCGGCGCTGTTCACGCTGAGGCTGCCGGGCACCGCCGAGGCGTCGGACTGCGCGCGGAGTTCCACGGTCTGGCCGTCGAGTTTCAGGCTGCTCTGCCCGCCGCTGAGGCTGCCGTACACCCACACCACGCGTTCCTGCGCGCCGCCGTACAGCAGCGCCTCGTGAATGCGCAGGCCGCTGGGGCCGTTCGCGGCGCAGCCGGTCAGCGTGGCGAGGCCCAGCAGCAGGGCCGGAGTCAGGATTGTTCTCATGCTGTCAGAGTACGGGCCGGGTCTGATGACTCCCTGAAGGAAACCCTGAGGCTTGTAAAGGCGCCGCGCGGCCGCCTTCAGGAGGTCAGCAGTTCGCGCGCGTGCTTCAGGGCCGCTTCGGAGGTGTTGCCGCTGAGCATGCGGGCGATCTCCTCCAGGCGCTCCTCGGCACCGAGCAGACGCACGCGGCTGACGGTGCGGCCGCCCTCGACGCTCTTCTCCACCTTGTAGTGGTGGTCGGCCCGCGCGGCGATCTGCGCGAGGTGCGTCACCACGAACACCTGCCGCTCGCGGGCCAGCCGGCCCAGCTGCGCGGCCACGGCCAGGGCGGCGCTGCCACCGATCCCGGCGTCCACCTCGTCGAACACCACGGCCGGCGTCTCGGCGCCCAGCACGGTGCTGATCGCCAGCATCACGCGCGAAAGTTCCCCGCCGGAGGCCACGTCGGCCAGCGGCGCGAGGTCCTCGCCGGGGTTCGCGGTGAAGTGCAGTGTCACGTCGCTCAGGCCGTGCGCGGACGGTTCGGCCAGCGGCGCGAGGTGAAACTCCAGCCGGGCGTGCGGCATCCCGAGTTCACGGATCACGGCGACCAGTTCCTTGGCGAGCGGCCCGCCCCGCTTGCGCCGCGCGGCGTCCAGGGCGGCTCCGGCGCGGTCCACCCCGGCGCGCAGGGCGGCGACCTCCTCGCCGAGCGTGCCGGCGTCCTGCTCGTCACGGGTCAGCTGTGCGAGTTCGGCCTCCACGCCCGCGTGGAACTCCAGCACGTCCTCCAGGGTGGGGCCGTACTTCGCGCGGAGTTTGCCGAGGGCGCCCAGGCGCGCCTCGACCCGCGCGAGTTCCTCCGGGTCGGGGGCGCTCGCGTCGGCCACGCCGCGCAGCTCGCCGGCCACCGCCTGCAGGCTGTCCAGCGCGGTGCGCAGTTCCGTCTGCAGCTGGGCGCTGGCCTCATCGTATTTGGCGCTGGCGTTCAGCGCGCGGATCGCCTCGGCCAGGAAGCCGCCGGCGTTCTCATCCCCGTCGGTGAGCAGCGTCAGGGCGCCGGCCGCGCCCTGCGCGATGGTGTCCAGGTTCGCCAGGCGGTTCAGTTCGGCCTGCAGCGGTTCTTCCTCGCCGGGCTGCGGGGCGACCTGCGCGATCTCCTGCGCCTGGAAGGTCAGCAGGTCCAGCTGCCGCGCCCGTTCCCGCTCGGAGGCCAGCAGCGTCGCGTGCCGCCGGGCGGCGTCCTGCCACGCGGCGTACGCGGCGCTGTACGCGCGGGCGGCGTCCGGCACCTGCCGGTCGAGCAGCTGGCGCTGGTTGGCGGGCGTGAGCAGGCTCACGGCGCTGTGCTGCCAGTGGATGGTCAGGTGCGCCTGCGCCCACTCCTGCAGCTCGCGCACGCTGACCACCTCGCCCTCCAGCCGGGCGACGCTGCGGCCCTGCTGCGTCACGCGGCGGCTGGCGCTGAACTCCTCGCCGCCGGGCCCGCCCTGCCAGAAGCCGGTCACGAGCAGGGCGTCCTCGCCGGTGCGGATCAGGTCGGTGTTCGCGCGGGCGCCCAGCAGCAGGCCCAGCGCGTCCACGATGATGCTCTTGCCGGCGCCCGTCTCGCCCGTGAAGACGCTCAGGCCGCCCTGGAAACCCAGGTCCAGCTCGCGGATAGTGGCTAGGTTCCGGACCTCCAGGCGGTCCAGCCGGCCCAGTCCGGCCGCCGTGGCCGCAGGGCTGCCCGGCCCGGCGGGCGAGGCCTGGGCGGCGGGCCGGTCCTCGGCCGGGGGGGTCAGGGTGGGGGCAGAGCGGGCCTTGCGGGTCACCTGCACAGTGTAAGTCAGCGCCTCAGAAAGTCAGTGCGCGCACGACTATTGTCGGCCGGCGCGCCCAGCGGGCCGGGCCGAGCAGGCGGGACATTGATGAATTCACCGTTACATTCCCCCCACGCGACCACCACGGCCGCGGGGCAAGAATGGCGGCGTGGCCCGGGACGGCCCGGTTCCGCACGGCACGCGGCCGTGCCGGGGCCCGCGGCGGTCCACCCGAGTGATGCCTGCGGCCGGCCCACAGGTCGCCTCCGCAGGACGGAAAGGAGTGAACATGAACGACTACGAACAGACGCAGCCCCTGCCCGCCCGGAAACTGGTGGCCCTGGGCGGCCTGGCGGCCCTGGCCCTGAACCCCGAAGTGCGCCGCAGCCTGGTGGGCGGCACCCGCAGCGGCTGGGCTGGCGCCCGCCACACGGTCAAGGACACGGTGGTGCCCGCGCTGGCCGGCGCCGCGCATCAGGTGACGGAGGTGGCCTCCAGCGCCGCCCAGCACACGCAGCAGGTGGCGCACGAGGCCACCCGACTGGGCGGCGCGGCCCTGAGTTCCACGCTGAGCACCCTGCGGGAGGAAGCGCCCGGCCGCGCCGAGGAGCTGCGCCGCCGCGCCGCGACCGCCGCGACCGAACTGGCCGGCGCCGCGCAGGACCGCGCCGCCACCCTGACGCAGGAGGCGCAGAAGGCCACGGCGCACGCCGCGAAGATGGCCGAGCAGCGCCGGAAGCAGGCGCAGAAGCAGGCCCGCCGGCAGGCGCGGCACCTGGGCCGCCGCGCGCACCAGGACAAGAGCGGCGCGCTGCACGCCCTGGCCGACGTGAAGGACGCCGGGCTGGGCCTGGCCGGGAACGTGGCCGGGTCGGTCGCGCACAACCTGCACGGCCTGCTGGAAACGGCCGGGCGGGAACTGGACCGGGACCGCCGGGACGCCTACCGGGTGCTGGCCGCGGCCCGCAGGGACGCCGAAAGGGATTTGCGCCGCCGCCGGAAGAACTGGGACCCGGCGAAGCTGGAGCGAATGGTGCAGAAGCGCGTGGCACCCGTGCAGAAGCGGGTGGACCGCGAGTTCGCGCGGCTGGACCGGCAGGTGGCGCGGCAGAAGCAGCAGGCCCGCGCGCAGGACCAGGGGGGCGGGCTGGGCGGCCTGACCACGCTGGCCCTGCTGGGCACGGGCGCGGTGGTGCTGGCGCGTGTGCCGGCGGCGCGGCGCGGCCTGATCAGCGCGGTGGAGGCCGTGAGCCCGGAATCCGCGCAGACGCTGCACCGCCTGAGCCGTCAGGCCCGGAACCTGATCGGGGAGTTCTGGCTGGAGGACCTGGAAGCGCCGGGCGGCAGCCTGGCCCTGGTGAAGCGGGAGGATGGGGCGGCGGTGCCCGGGGATTCGCGGACCGGGCAGCCGGGCGCGCATGCCGGGGCTCCTGTAACGGCCGAGATGCCCGAACAGCAGGACGCGGAAACGGAGAAGGCCGGCAAGCGCTCGCTGGACGCCTGAGTGCCCGAATCCTGCCCGTAGTCTGCACTACATTTTAGATTCATTGCGTCGGGCGCCCTTCTGTTGGGCGCCCGTTGCGTTTGTGGGCCTTTCGTTGTTCCCAGGGGTGTGACAAACGCCCGTTTGCTTCCTGGCGGCTGACACGGCACAATCGGCCTTGTCTGCTTGTACCCCGTCCGCCGCCCCCGGCCCCGCGGACCACCTGCCCCACCACGACCGGCCTGCCCCGCGGCCCCGGTCCGCTCCCAGGAGGAACTTCATGACGATCCAGAACCCCGTCAACCCGGTCGCCGATCTCGGCATCCAGAACGCCAACATCCACCTCAATCCCGGCGTGGACGCGCTGTACGCCCACGCCATCCGCCTGGGCGAGGGCGTGCAGGCCGCCACCGGCCCCCTGACCGTCCGCACCAACAAGGCCGGCCGCAGCCCCAAGGACCGCTTCATCGTCGAGGACGAGAAGACCAGGGGCAGCGTGTGGTGGGAAGGCTTCAACGTGCCGATCCAGGCCAGCGTGTTCGACAACCTGCTGGCGAAGATGGTCCAGTACGCCGAGGGCAAGGAACTGTTCGTGCAGCAGGTCTACGCCGGCACCGACCCCGAGTACCGCATCCCCGTGCGCATGATCACGGAAATGGCGTACCACTCGCTGTTCATCCGCAACATGTTCGTGCGCCCCACCGCCGAGGAACTGAAGACCTTCGAAGCCGACTGGACGGTCCTGAACATCCCCAGCTTCAAGGCCGACCCGGCCGTGGACGGCACCCGCACCGACACCTTCATCATCGTGAACTTCACGAAGAAGATGATCATCGCGGGCGGCACGCAGTACGCCGGCGAGAACAAGAAGGGCATCTTCGGCGTGCTGAACTACCTCCTGCCGGAAAAAGGCGTCATGCCCATGCACTGCTCCGCGAACGTGGGCGAGGGCGGCGACGTGGCCCTGTTCTTCGGCCTGAGCGGCACCGGCAAGACCACCCTCTCCGCGGACCCCGGCCGCAAGCTCATCGGGGACGACGAGCACGGCTGGACCGACACCGGCGTGTTCAACTTCGAGGGCGGCTGCTACGCCAAGGTCATCAACCTCAACGCCGACGCCGAACCCGCCATCTACCAGACCACCCGCAACTACGGCACCGTGCTGGAAAACGTGGTGCTGGACGCGGACGGCAACCCGGACCTGAACGACGGCAGCCTCACCGAGAACACCCGCAGCGCCTACCCCATCGACCAGATTCCCAACATTCAGCCCGGCAGCGTGGGCGGCATTCCCAAGAACGTGGTGTTCCTGACCGCCGACGCGTACGGCGTGCTCCCGCCCATCTCCCGCCTGAGCCCCGAGCAGATGATGTACCAGTTCATCAGCGGCTTCACCGCGAAGATCCCCGGCACGGAAGAAGGCGTGAAGGAACCCAGCCCCACCTTCAGCACCTGCTTCGGCGCGCCCTTCATGCCCCGCCACCCCGGCGAGTACGCCAAGCTCCTGGCGCAGAAGGTGCAGGAGTCCGGCGCGAAGGTGTGGCTGGTGAACACCGGCTGGACCGGCGGCAAGTACGGCGAGGGCCACCGCATGAGCATCAAGCACACCCGCGCCCTGTTGAACGCCGCGCTGAACGGTGAACTGGACGACGTGGAGTTCGTGCGTGACCCCTTCTTCAACCTGGAGATTCCCACCAGCGTGCCCGGCGTGCCGCAGGACGTCCTGAACCCCCGCGACGCCTGGGCCGACAAGGCCGCCTACGACGAGACCGCGAAGAAACTCGCGCGGATGTTCCGCGAGAACTTCAAGCGCTTCGAGGCCGGCGTGGACCAGAAGGTCACCGACAGCATGCCCAACCCCGACGCGTAAGCCCCCCTGCCCCACGCCCCCACCCCTTGCGGTGGGGGTTTCTTCATGCCGGGCTGACCGGCGGCTGACATGGGCGCTCCACAGTGAACGCAGCACCACACAACCACACGAACAGCGCGCAGCACGGCGTTTCACCCACCGCACCCGCCCACGAAGGGCCCCGAGGAGGCAACGATGACCGTCCCCACCCCCACCGAACGTCACGCCGATGTCAGCCCAGGCCTGGACCCGCACACCCGCGAGGTCATCCTGGCGTGGCCCTTCCCGCCCGCCATGCTCGACCGGCTCGCGCAGGAGCACCGCTGGACGCCCGACTTCACAGGGCGCGCCCTGACCGAGTACCGCCGCTTCCTGGTGCTCGCCCTGACCAGCCCCACCCCGGTCACGCCGTCCCGGACGGTGGACGAGGTCTGGCACACCCACCTGACCTTCACCCGCGACTACTGGGAGGCCCTGACGCCCCAGTTGCCCCGCCCGCTGCACCACGACCCGGGCAGCGGAGACCCCGGCGACCCGCAGCGGTACGCCGCTCAGTACACCGCCACCCTGGTCCTGTACGAGGAGACCTTCGGCGCCCCGCCCCCTGCGGACCTGTGGCCGACCGCCTCCCCTGCCCCGGCCAGCCAGCCCAGCCCACCACCGGTTCGCCCGGAACGCCGTCCCCTCGCCCCGCCCCTGCGCGCCGGCCTGGCCGCCGGCACCGCGCTCATCGCCCTGCTGCTGTTCGGCCTGCCGCTCGCCGCATCTGCCGTACTCGGCGGGGTCGTGTTCGCGGTGAGCGGGCTCCTCCCGGCCAGTGGCGGCGTGGCCCGCGGGCGTCAGGACCCGGCGCTGGCGGGCGCAGGGGGCAGCAGCGGCACGTTCTGGGGCAGCGACCCGGACAGCTGCGACCCCTCAGGATCAGACGGCGGCTGCGGCGACGGGGGGAGTTCGTGCGGCAGTTCCTGCGGCGGGGGCGGCTGCTCCAGTTGAATATTCGAAATGCTCAGGCCGAGTCGCTCTGATCCCCGCCGGTGTCCAACAGCAGTTTCGGCCGGAAGCGCAGCCCGTCCGCCGCCACCAGGTGCGCGGGAATGCCGTTCACGTGCGTCATGGCCCGCTCGGGCGGCACGCCGTGCAGGTGCCCGTACACGACCAGGTCCGGTCTGGCGTCCATGATCACGCCCATCAGCGGGTTCATCAGGTACGGCGGGGACGCCGGCGGGTAGTGCGTCATCAGCAGGACGTGGTCGCCGGGCTGCCGCAGCCGCCGGGCCGCCTGCACGCTCAGGGAAAGCCGCTCGGCCTCGCGGGCGAGCAGGCGGTCATCCTCGGCGCCCAGCGGCTCGTAACCGGGCGTGACCCACCCGCGCGAGCCGCACACGACCACGTTGCCCACCCGCACCGCGTCGTTCTGCACGGCCAGCATCCCGGGCGGAAGGGCCGCGCGGAGTTTGGACACGGTGGGCCACCAGTAGTCGTGGTTGCCGCGCAGCAGCACCTTCGTGCCCGGCAGGGCCGCGACCGGCGCGAGGTCCACCATCGCGTCCGGGAGGCGCATCGCCCAGGACAGGTCGCCGGGCAGCAGCACCAGGTCCTCCGGGCGCACGGTCTGGCGCCACTGGTCGAAGATCGCCTGCGGGTGCCCGGCCCACTGCGGCCCGAAGACCGTCATGGGCTTCGGGGTGACGGTCGCGAGGTGCAGGTCGGCGATGGCATACACGCGCATGGAGACTCCAGGGGCTGGCGGGAAGCGGAAATGGAAAGAACCTCCCTTGCGGGAGGCCCTGTTCTCGTGGTCGGGGCGAGAGGATTCGAACCTCCGACCCCGTCGTCCCGAACGACGTGCGCTACCAGGCTGCGCTACGCCCCGCCAACCACGACACGCCGCGGGCCCCAGGGGCCAGTTTTTCGGCGCGACGGGTAGTTTACGCGCCGCCCCTCACCCGCGTCAAGGCGACGGCGCCGCTCACGGGTTCAGGGTTCCAGGTCCTCGTCGAAGCTGGGGGCGTCCTCCGGTTCCGGCAGTTCTCCCTGCGCGTGAATGGCCGCCCAGATCACGCCCCCCGGGAAGCCCCGGCGGGCCAGGAACGCGTACGCGCTGGCACGGGGGTCCCGCTTGCGTGCGAACGCCGCCCAGCGCCGCGACAACAGGGCCGTGGCGGCCTCCTGCTCCGCGTCCGGGTCGCGGGCGTCCAGGGTGTCCGTGATCAACTCGGGCGCGATGCCGCGGGTCTTCAGGGTCTGCCGGACGCGGTGCACGCCCACCGTGCGGCGCTGGCCCTCGGCCCGGGCAACCTGCGCGTCGTTCTGATACCCCAGCTCCTGCACGCGGCGGATCACCAGTTCGGCCAGTTCCGCGTCCGGGGTGCGGCGCGCCAGCCGGGTGCGCAGTTCCGTTTCGGTGAGGGCCTTGCCGGCCAGCGCCCGGAAGGCGTAGGCGAGCAGCGCGTCGCGTTCCTCGTCCGGCGTGCGGGGCCGGCGGGGCGCGCGCTCCGCGGCGCCGTCCGGGCCCTCCCCCTCCGCGTTCCTGGTCTTCTTCCGGCGTCGCCCTTCCATGCCCCCAGTATTCCGCACCGCGCGGGCTTGCGCCGGCCGGGCCGGGCGGGTAGAGTTGGCAGGTTGCCCATCGGACCTGGTGGACAGCCCCGGAGCCCGAGTGGACCCGGGTGCGCCGCGCGGGCCGCCGCGCCGGACGCTCGCGTTCCCCGCCCAGGCGCGGGAACCGCCCCGGAGCCCGGGACACGGGAGCGGGAGAAAAGGAGTACGAACATGGCCCTTCGCCACAAATCCGCCCAGAAACGTCACCGTCAGAGCCTCAAGCGCCGCGCCCTGAACCGCAGCAAGAAGAGCACCATCAAGACCTTCACCAAGAAGGCCGTGGCCGCCGTGAGCGCCGGCGCTGACGTCGCCGCCGCCCAGAGCCTCGCCGAGAGCCTGATCGACAAGGCCGCCAAGGGCAGCACCCTGCACAAGAACGCCGCGGCCCGCAAGAAGAGCCGCCTGGCCAAGGCCATCAACAAGGCCCAGGCCGCGCAGCAGGGCTAAACCCCAGAAACGCGGAGGCGGGGCACCCTGAATCAGGGTGCCCCGCCTTCCTGTGGCCCGCAAGGTCACTTCTCGGCGTACGCCTGGTTCACCTCGATGTTTCCGGTGAACTTGCTGAAGTCGATTTTCAGGTGATACGCGCCGGCCTTCCCGCCGCCGGTCATGTTCAGGCTCCAGTTGCCCTTGCGGCAGGCCTGACCGCTGATCAGGCTGCCGTCCGGGGCGTACAGGCCGAGGGTGGCGCTGCCGCTTTTCACGTTGCATTTGCCGGTGAAGGTGACCTGCTGCCTGTCCTCCAGGGTGCGGTAGGCGTATTCGTTCAGGCCGGTGGCGTTCCACATGTAGGTGGGCATCAGGGTGACGTAGCCGACGCGCACGCCGACAGTGAAGTACATGATGGTCAGGGCGATGACCAGTGCTCCGAGGATGTAACGCATTGACGGCAGTGTAATGCTTCCCCCAATGCCCGGACCGTGCCGAACCCGGCATGGGGGTCGGGTCAGCGGCGGCCTTTCACCGCCCACTGCTCCTCCGCCATGCTGGCCGCGTGGTTGGCGGCGCGGGCCATGGCGAACAGCAGGTCCGACACGCGGTTCAGGTACACCTGCACGTGCGTGTTCGCCTCCTCTTCCTGCAGCAGGCGGATCACGTCCCGCTCGGCGCGGCGGGCGACGGTGCGGGCCACGTGCAGCGCGGCGGCGGCCGGGGTGCCGCCCGGGTGAACGAAGTTCCGCAGGGGGGGCGCGGCCTCGGCGTGCCGGTCGATCAGCGCCTCGATGAACTGCACGTCCTGCGCGTCGATGCGGCTGACGTTCTTCTCGTACGGCGAGCCGCTGCGCGTGGCGAGGTCGGCGCCGACGTCGAACAGGGCGTTCTGGAGGTATTCCAGGTCGGCGTCCAGGGGGCCGGCGCCGTGTGCGCGGGCGAGGCCGATGGCGCTGTTGAGTTCGTCCACGGTGCCGTAGGCGTCCACGCGGGCGCTGGCCTTGCTGACGCGGTCGGCGCCGTACAGGCCGGTCTGGCCGCCGTCCCCGGTTCGGGTGTAGAGCTTCATGCCCCCAGCCTAGTTCACGGCCGGGGGCATGGCGAGGGCGTGGGGCTCAGAGCGGCGCGAGGCGGCCGGTGCGCTCGGTCAGGGCCCGCAGGCCGGCGGCGAGGTCCGGGCGCAGGTCGGCGGCCGGCATGCGCCACGTCCAGTTGTGGTCGCCGGTGCTGCCGGGCAGGTTCATGCGCGCCCCCGTGCCCAGGTTCAGGACGTCCTGCAGGGGGGCCACGGCGAGGTTCGCGCGGCTTTCCCAGGCGAGGCGCAGCAGGTCCTGGGCGAAGGTGTCCTCCTGCGGGTCGCTGCTGGTGAAGGTGCGGTAGTTGTGGCGCTCGTCCTCGCTGGCGGCCGCCCACCAGCCGCGGGAGGTGTCGTTGTCGTGCGTGCCGGTGTACACCACCTGGTTGACCTTCAGGTTGGTGGGCAGGAAGGCGTTCACGCTGAAGTCGCCGCCGCCGAACGCGAACTGGAGCACGGCCATGCCGGGCAGGGCGAAGTCGTCGCGCAGCTGTTCGACGTCCGGGGTGATGACGCCCAGGTCCTCGGCGATGATGGGCAGGTCGCCCAGCGCGGCGCGGACCGCGCGGAACAGGGCGTCCCCGGGGGCCGGCACCCAGCGGCCGTGCATGGCGGTCTCCGCCGGGAAGGGAATCTCCCAGTACGCCGCGAAGCCCCGGAAGTGGTCGATGCGGATCACGTCGAAGAGTTTCAGGCTGCCGCGGAAGCGTTCGATCCACCAGCAGAAGCCGTCGTGTTCCATGACGTCCCAGCGGTACAGGGGGTTGCCCCACAGCTGCCCGGTCTCGCTGAAGTAGTCCGGGGGCACGCCGGCCACCACGGTCGGCTGGCCGCGGTCGTCGAAGTGGAACTGCTCGCGGTTCGCCCAGGCGTCGCTGGAGTCCAGCGCCACGAAGATGGGAATGTCGCCGATCACCTCGATGCCGCGTTCGCGGGCGTAGGCGCGCAGCTCGGCCCACTGGCCGAAGAACAGGAACTGGATGAACTTTACGCGTTCCACGGCCGGCGCGAGCCGGGCAGCGTACTCGGCGAGCACGGCCGGGTCGCGGTCGCGGGCGCCGGGCTGCCAGGCGTTCCAGGGCAGGCCGCCGTGGGCGTCCTTGAGGGCCATGAACAGGGCGTAGTCGTCCAGCCAGCCGGCCTCCTCGGTCTTGAAGGCGGCGAAGGCCGGGGCGAGGTGCGCGGCGTGCCCGCCGATGAAGGCGGCGTAGGCGCGTTCCAGCATCTGGGTGCGCCACACGTACTGCACGCCGAAGTCCACGCGGGCCGCGTCGAAGGCCGGCATGGCCGCGAAGTCCGCGTCGGTGAGGAGCCCGCCTTCTTTCAGGGTGGTCAGGTCGATCAGGTAGGGGTTGCCGGCGAAGGCGGAGAAGGCCTGGTAGGGGCTGTCGCCGTACCCGGTGGGGCCGAGCGGCATGACCTGCCAGTAGCGCTGGCCGGCCTGCGCCATCCAGTCCAGGAAGGTGCGGGCCTGCGCGCCGAGTTCACCGATGCCGTAGGGGCCGGGCAGGCTGGTCGGGTGGAGGAGGATGCCGCTGGAACGGGGAATACTCACGTCGTGAACCTCCGGGGAGGGGAGCTGGCGGCGGGGTGCAGGGGCGGGCCGGGGGTCATCCGGCAGCATGGAAGTGATTCCATTGGGGGTGATGATAGGTCAGGCCGGGCAGAGGAGCGCCCCACCGGACCTACTTGGTGTTCAGGAAATCCAGAATGGCGCGCGCCAGCCCCTGCGCCAGCTTCTCCCGGTACTCCGGGGTCGCCAGACGGGGCCCCTCCACCGGGTGACTGCCGAAGCCCACCTCCACCAGGATGGCCGGCGTGGTCGGGTTGCGGATCACGTAGAAGGCGTCGGTCTGCACGCCGCGGTTCACGGCGCCGGTCGCGCTGATCAGCCGGGATTGCACCTTCTGCGCCAGCTGCCGGCTGAACGCCAGCTTCGCCTGCGCGAGAATGTCCCCCAGCAGCCCCTGGGCGCTGTTCAGAGCCCTGCGGGTCAGGGCCTCCCCCACGCTGCTGCCGCCGTTTTCCTGCACCGCCAGGCTGCGGGAGCGGCCCGCCAGCGGCTGCCCGAAGTAGTACGTCTCGATGCCCTGCGCGGCCGGCGACGCGGAATTCACGTGAATGCTGATGTACGCGCTCACCCGGTCGTTCGTGGCGAGCCGCGCCCGGGCGTCCAGGTCGGCGGTCTTGTCGGCGCTGAGGTGCCGGTCGGTCTCGCGGACCATCACGACGTCCACGCCGTGCTTGACCAGCTCCGCGCGGGTGCGCAGCGCGATGTCCAGGGTCACGACCTCCTCCACCACCCAGCGGCTCACCATGCCCGGATCGATGCCGCCGTGCCCGGCGTCCAGCACGATCACCGGCCGCACGGCCGAGCGGGTGCTGGCCGGCCGGGCGACCACCGGAGCCGGAGCTGCCGGTTTCGCCGCGGCGGGTTGGGCGGGCACCGTCGCTGCCTTCGCGGGGGCGGCGGCGGGTACGCCCGCGGCGCCTTTCGGCACGTCGATGACCAGCCGGGCGGGCGTGCCGGCCGCGGCGGGCAGCAGGCTGACCTTCGGCGTGCCCGTGCCAGCCGCGAGGCCCAGCGTGACCTGCCCCCCCTTCACGGCGTAGCCGGTCACGCCGGGCACGTTCAGCGGGCCCTGCTCGGCTTTCAGGGTGGCCTGCAGGGTCACCGTGAACTTGCGGCCCACGAAGCCCACCTGCGGCGCGGCCGGTGTGGCGCTGCCCAGGTCGAACACCAGCCGCGTGAACCCGTCGTGCTGCCCCACCCGCGGGGCGGCCTCGGCGGCCGGCAGCAGCAGCAGGGCCAGCAGGGCCCAGCCGGCCGGGCGGCGACGAAGAAGCGGGCCGGTGGGGGTGGGCCGCCGTGGAGACAATGAGGGTGCGCGGTTCACTTCCGCGAGTGTACTGTCCCCGCCCTGAGGCGACCATGAAAACGCCGGCCCAGGCTGAACCGGACCTGACCGCCGTCCTCACGCGGCGCCCAGCCCGGCCCGCTAGGCTCCAGAGTCATGAAGTCCTCCACCTTTTTCCGCGCCCTGCTGCTCGGCGGCCTGCTGACCGCGGGCGCCGTGGCCGTGCCGTTCGGCGCGCTGAACGTCACGCCGCGCGGCCCGCAGAACCTGAACCTGGAAACCGGCGTGACCGAACTCCCGCAGGGCGGCACCGCCACCGACAGCAAGGCCGGCCTGACCCTGAGTGCCGCGCGCATGCAGCTCAAGGCCGGCGAGCAGCTCAGCGCGCAGAACGCCACCCTGAAATTCCGGGGCGGCGGCACCCTGAGCGCCGCGCAGGTCACCTACAACGTCAAGGCGCAGACCGTCACCGCGACCGGAAGTGTCCGCTACAGCGACGCCCGCTTCCGGAACCTCACGGCCGGGACGGTGCGCATGTCGCTCGGCAGCGGCTTCATCACCGCGACCGGCGGCGTGAAGGCCGAGAACCCGGCTCTGAGTGCGCCCACTGTGGTCTTCGACCCGCACACCGTGCAGGCGCTCGTCATGGGCCCCGCGCAACTGAGCCAGGGCACCCTGAAAACGGGCATGACGCCCGGCGGGAAACTGCTGGTGCTGTTCAGCGGACCGCGCATCTCGCGCGTGACGTCCAAGGTGGACGCCGGCACCCTCGCCCGCTTCACCCCCTACCTGCCCTGATGAGGAACCGAAACGGCCGCCCCTTGACCTCCAGGGGCGGCCGTTTCCCGTTCCGGTTACGCGTTCGGTTTCAGCAGGTGGCCCAGGCAGTGCCCGTAACTCACGCCCTGCTGCGCGTCCACCACGAGGTCCTGCACGCTGAACTCCTGCAGCACGCCCAGCATCGCGTCACGCATGCGGGTGTAGATGGTGTTCCGGGCGTGGCAGCGCGCCTCCTCCACGCACGGCTCGTGCCAGTTCAGGCTGATGCACGACAGCGGCGCCACCGGCCCGTCGATGGCACGGACCACCTCGCACAGGCTGATCAGGCGCGGCACGCGCGACAGGGCGTACCCGCCGCCGATGCCCTTCTTGCTCTTCACGATGCCCTTGGCGCTCAGGGCCGCCAGGATGCGCACCAGGTACGGGCGGTGCACGCCGGTCGCCTCGCTGATCTCCTCGCTCGCCACCCACCGCCCCGGGTCCTGCGTGCCCAGGTACCCCAGGGCCTGGAAGGCGTACACGTCGGTGGCTGAAAGCCGCATGGCGCGAGTCTAGTGCAGGCACGCGAAATCCGTCACGTGTGCCCCAGCTGCGCCTCAGGTTCCGAACTGGCGGCGCAGGTAGGCCAGCGCCACCGGGTCCACCTGTCCGCCCGGCACCCAGCGTTCCTCCAGGTTCTCCGTGCCGTACAGCGCCCAGGCGGCCGCCTCGGTCGCCGGCTCCCACGGGCCGTCCGGCAGGGCGGGCGCATAGCCCTGCTTCACCAGCGTCCGCCGCAGCCACCCCAGTTCCTCCACGGTGAACTCCCGGGTCGTCTCCGGCCGGCCGAACAGCAGATCGAACACGCCCAGCAGCCGCTCCAGTTCCCCGCACGGGTCGGCGTGGTCATCCGCGCGCAGGTTTACCCAGTCGTCCGTGAGCCCGCCGTACCCCCGCCCGGGACCCGCGCACAGTAGCGCCGCCGACTGCCGGCCCCGCCGGTCCCCGCCCGCCGCGTCGCCGGCCTGCAGGGCCCGCAGCAGCCGCCACGGCAGCGCTGCCCCCACCTCCGCCTCCCAGGCGGCCAGCATGGCGTCCACGACCTCCGGGCCGGTCAGGATGTTGCCCTGGATCGCCACGTTCTCCGCCGCCACCCCGCCCGCCCAGGCGTGACAGCCGGGCCCGGTGAAGGTCGCGCTGCGGCCCGAGGCGTCCACCAGTCCGAACTGCCGCTGCACGATTCCGGCGTCCTCCGCCTCGAACTGCGCCCGCACCTGCGCCGGCGCGTGCCCCTGCGCCAGCCGGTCCAGGCCCACCGGCCCGAACGTGGGGTTCACGAAACTCTGCGTGGCGACCGCCCCCACCCCGCCCCGCACGAACGGCACCAGCGCCCCCACCGCCAGGAACTTGCTCGCCACGGCCACGCCCACGTCCCCGGTCCGGGGATCGCGGCCCACGATGGAAAAGGTCATGCCGGCAGGCTAACGCGCGCCCGGTGCTACGCTGAACGCCCGATGACATTCGCTGCCGCTGTCACGGACCGCACCCTGAGCCTTCACACCCGCCTGTGCGTGGGCCTGGACCCCCGCCTGGACGCCTACCGGGACGCGGACCACCTGCGGCAGCACACCCTGGACGTGCTGGAGGCCACCGCCCCGCACGCCGCGTGCGTCAAACCCCAGCTGGCGTTCTACGAGGCGCTCGGCCTGGACGGCCTGCGCATCCTGGAAGAGGTCTGCGCCGCCGCCCGCACCCTGGGCCTGCCGGTGCTGCTGGACGGCAAACGCGGCGACATCGGCAGCACCGCCGCCGCCTACGCCCAGGGCTGGCTCACCGGCCCTCACGCCGGCAGCGCCCTGACCGTGAACCCCTTCCTGGGCTTCGAGACCCTCACGCCCTTCCTGGACGCCGCCCGGCGCGAGGGCGGCGCGATCTTCGTGCTCGTGAAGACCAGCAACCCCGGCCAGGCCGACCTGCAGGGCGGCGGCGTGAGCGAACGCGTCGCCGCCGAGGTCACCCGCCTGAACGACCAGGAGGACAGCCGGTACGGCAGCGTCGGCGCGGTCGTGGGCGCCACGCACCCGCAGGACCTCGCCCTGTACCGCCGCCTGATGCCCCGCGCGCTGCTGCTCCTGCCCGGCCTGGGCGCCCAGGGCGCCACCGCCGGCGAACTCGCCGCCGCCTTCCACCCCGACGGCACGGGGGCCCTCGCCAGCGCCAGCCGCGGCGTGCAGTACGCGCAGGGCCTGGACGTGCACGCCAGCATCGGGGCCGCGAGAGCGTTCCAGGCCGAACTGAACGGCGCCTTCGCCTGATCCGAGGAAAGGATGACGCGCGGGCTGGACATCGAATTCATCATCGGCAAGCTCGTCTGGTACAACCGCGATTACTCCGGTGCGCTG
The DNA here is from genome assembly GCF_003444775.1 of Deinococcus ficus. Taxonomy (NCBI): domain Bacteria; kingdom Thermotogati; phylum Deinococcota; class Deinococci; order Deinococcales; family Deinococcaceae; genus Deinococcus; species Deinococcus ficus. The sequence goes on from NZ_CP021081.1 coordinate 1,871,408, forward strand.
CCGGTCAACTTTGAGGCCGAGCCGCTCACGATCCGGGTTGGTGGCGCAAACTGGTTTTCAGATTTTGTCGCCGTCGGAGAGCTTATGGTCACGTTGGAACACTGGCTCGACAGTGAGATCGCAATCCAGCAACAGGGGTTCGCCTTTCACTCAATCGATACGGAGGACAATCCCGTTCTGCTGCTGGCCCCGACGGGCCGGGGTACGGAATGGACCCTTCGCCAGTTTGACCCCGATGCTCCGGTCATGCATCTCCCTGCCGGCGACGTGGAACAGCTCCTGCGCAACTGGCATGACACGATTGCGGCGAAGATCCGGCGGCAGTTCGGGGAGGTTCACGTCACCTGGTAAAGCTCAGAGCCCCCGGGCGGCCATTTCCACGGCGCGTTTCAGGGCGGCGGCCTTGTTGCGGGTTTCCTGTTCCTCGCTGTGGGGGTCGCTGTCGGCGACGATGCCCGCGCCGGCCTGGATGTGCAGCTGCCCGCCGGTGATGACCATGGTGCGCAGGGTGAGGGCCATGTCCATGCTGCCGTCCAGGGCGACGTACCCGAAGCAGCCGCCGTAGGGGCCGCGGCGGGTGGGTTCGAGTTCGTTGATGATTTCCATGGCGCGGATCTTGGGCGCGCCGCTGACGGTGCCCATGGGCAGGACGCTGGCGAGGGCGTGCAGAGGCGTGCGGTCGCCCTTCAGTTCGCCGGTGACGGTGCTGACGAGGTGCATGACGTGGCTGTAGCGTTCGATCTGGAAAGCGCTCTGCACGCGGACGGTGCCGTAGCGGCTGACGCGGCCCAGGTCGTTGCGGCCCAGGTCCACCAGCATGAGGTGCTCGGCGCGTTCCTTGTCGTCCTGGAGGAGGTCCTGGGCGTTCGCGTCGTCTTCCTGGGGGGTGCGGCCGCGGATGCGGGTGCCGGCGATGGGGCGGGTGGTGACGGTGCGGCCGTCGCTGGCGAGCAGGCTTTCGGGGCTGCTGGCGACCAGGGTGACGTCCCCGAGGTGCAGGTAGCCGAGGTACGGGCTGGGGTTCACGCGGCGCAGCGCGCGGTACACCGCGAAGGGGTGAAGGTCGCCCAGGGGGGCGCTGAAGCGCTGGCTGGGCACGACCTGGAACACGTCCCCGGCGCGGATGTACGCCAGGGCCTTTTCCACGGCGGCGTGGAAGGCCTCGGGCGTGAAGTTGCTGGTGAAGGTGGGGGGCGTGGTGGGCGTGCGGCCGGGCACGTCCGGAAGGGGACCGCGCAGGGCGGTGACGAGCCGGGCGGTGACGGCGTCCGCCTGCGCCTGGGTGGGGGCGGTGGCGACCGCGATCAGGCGGTGTTTAAGGTGGTCGAAGATCACCATGCCTTCGGGCATGACGTACAGCGCGTCCGGGATGTTCAGCTCGTCGGGGGTGGTGTCGGGGAGCGTCTCGTAGGCGCGGATGATGTCGTAGCTGGCGTACCCGACCGCTCCGCCGATCAATGCGGGCAGGCCGTCCGGGACGGGGGCGGGGCGGGTGGTGGTGCGGTACAGCCGCGCCAGGGGGTCGGCGTCCGGGCCGTCATAGTCGCCGAAGGCGCCGCTGGACTGCACCCGGCCGTGGCGGTAGGTGAATCTTCCCTGTTCGCCCACGCCGATGAAGGAGTAGCGGCCCAGTTTCTCGCCGGCCTCCACGCTTTCGAGCAGGAAGGACACGGCGTGGCCCTGCGCGACTTTCAGGTACGCGGTGACGGGGGTGTCCAGGTCGGCGTTGAGTTCCTGCACGGCCAAGCAGGGCTGCGGGAGGGTGGGGGGGGCGTCGGTCATGGGGCTCCTCGGGGGGTGGGCAGGCACGAAAAAGCGCCCGGTGGGGGTTCCACCTGGGCGCGGTCTGGACGGCACGCGGTTACTCCCAGGCGCTGCTGGGCCACCACCACATGCCGGTCACGGTCATGCCGGGACGATACCCGCCTGCCGGGCGGGGCCGGGGCTCCTGTCTAGCGCAGCTCAGGGGCGGGCGGGGCCGTCATCGTCCGCGAGGGGCGCGAACAGGCGGTCGAGGTCCTGCGCGGAGAGCTGCGTGGCGTCGCTGAGCCCGCCGTCCAGGATGCCGCGGGCCAGCGCGGCCTTGCGGGCCTGGAGGTCCAGGATGCGTTCCTCGACGCTGCCGGCCGCGATGAGCTTGTACACGAACACCGGCTTGTCCTGCCCGATGCGGTAGGCGCGGTCGGTGGCCTGGTCCTCCGCGGCCGGGTTCCACCACGGGTCGTAGTGGATGACGGTGTCGGCCGCCGTGAGGTTCAGGCCCACCCCGCCGGCCTTCAGGGTGATCAGGAACACCTGCGTCTCGCCCTGCTGGAAGCGGTCGATCTGCGCCTGGCGGTCCTGGGTCTGCCCGGTGATCATGCTGTACGGGATGGCCTGCCCTTTCAGCCAGTCCTCCAGGTGCCCGAGCAGGGTGGCGAACCCGCTGAAGATCAGCACGCGCCGGCCTTCCTCAAGCATCTGAGGGAGGTTGCCCTGCAGCCAGTCGAACTTGGCGTTGCCTTCCACGCTGCGGGCGGCTTCCAGTTTCACCAGGCGGGGGTCCGTGACGGCCTGCCGCAGTTTGAGCAGCGCGTCCAGGATGGCGATGGTGCTGCGCGCCAGCCCGCGCGCCTGGAGTTCCTGCCGGACGCGGGATTCCATGGTGACGCGCACGGTCTCGTACAGGTCGCGCTGGTCGCCGTCCAGGGTGACGCGCACGGGGATCTCGGTCTTGGGGGGCAGTTCGCGGGCCACGTCGCGTTTCTCGCGCCGCAGGATGAAGGGGCGCACCCGGGCGGCCAGGGCGGCGCGGCGGTGCGGGTCGCCGCGTTTCTCGATGGGCGTGCGGTACAGGTCCCGGAAGGTCTTCTCGTCGTGCAGCAGGCCGGGCGACAGGAAGTTGAACTGCGACCACAGTTCCCCCAGGTGGTTTTCCAGCGGGGTGCCGGTCAGCGCCAGGCGGTGCCGGGCGTCCAGGGCGCCGGCAGCCTTGGCGGCGGCGGTCTTGCTGTTCTTGATGTTCTGCGCCTCGTCCAGGATCAGCAGGTGGTAGGCGTGCTCGCCGAGTTCGGCGATGTCGCGCGGCAGCAGCGGGTACGTGCTGAGGATCAGGTCGAAGTCCGGGATGCGGTGGAAGTGCTCGCGGCGGTCCTTGCCATGCAGGGTCAGGACCCGCAGGTCCGGCGTGAACTTGGCGGCCTCGGCCTGCCAGTTGCCGATCACGCTGGTCGGCGCGACCACCAGGCTGGGCCGGTCGGCGCGGCCGGACTGCTTCTCGGTCAGGAGGTGCGCGAGGGTCTGGAGGGTCTTGCCCAGGCCCATGTCGTCGGCAAGGATGCCGCCCATGTCGGTCTCGCGCAGGAACTGCAGCCAGCTCAGGCCCTGCACCTGGTAGGGGCGCATCTCGGCGTTCAGGCCGGGCGGCGGGGAGACCGGGGTGACGCCCTCGAAGTTCTGGAGTTTGTGGCCCAGTTCCAGCAGGCGTTCGGCGCCCACCCAGCGCGCCTGCACGGCGCCTTCGAGCTGCGCGAGCCGGGCGGCGTCCAAGAGGGGAAGGCGCAGCGGGCCGCTGGGCAGGTCCCGCAGGTTGAGTTCCACCAGCACGCCCAGGATGGCCTTGACGCGCCCGGCGGGCAGGGCGACGCGGCGGCCGTCGCCGAGGGCGGCGTACAGCGTCTCGTCGTCGGACAGTTCGGCCAGGGCCTCGGGCGTGAACAGTTCCGGGCTGCGGGCGATCAGGTCGGCCAGCACCGGGATCAGGCTGATGCGGCTGCCGTCCACCACGATGCCCAGGTCCAGCGTGAACCAGCCGCCGAAGCTGTCGTCGGTCTCGCCGTACCAGTCCTGAATCTCGGCGTAGTTCAGGGGGAAGTCCGGGTGGATGTGCAGGCTGAAGCCCTCGGCGGCGAGGCGCTCGCGGCCGCGCTGCATGAAGTCCATCCAGGCGTCCTCGTCCGGCTGCGCCAGGAAGTCCAGCAGCTCGGGCGGGTAGGTCAGGTCCTCGCCCTGCAGTTCCGCGAGGCGCGCGAAGCCCGCCAGGTGCAGCGCCCGCACCGCTTCGCGCTCCTGTTCCGGATCGCGCCGCACGCGGGTGAGCACCCCGCCGCGGTACACGGTGGGGGCCGGGCCGTCGCGGCCGGCGGTATCAGGTAGGGTCAGGCCGCCGTACGCGTGGCGGAGTTCCGCGACCGGCAGGGTGCGGGTCTCGCCGCGCACCATCCAGCGGTCCCGGACCTGCACGGTGGCCGTGCGGCCCGTCAGGTGCAGCTGTGGGGTGTACGGCAGGTGTTCTTCCTGCACCTGCACGGTGTGCGGCAGCGGCAGCGGCAGGCCCGACGCGGTGATGGCGTGCGCCAGGGCGGTGGCCTGCCCGGTGGTCAGCGCCGGCCCGCCCAAGAACTGCGCGACCTGGGCGGCCGGCACGTCCGGCGTGACCCGCGAGATGGTCTGCGTGCCCAGCTGCACCGCCCAGGGCCGCGTGCCCACCGGCAGCACCTGGGCGTCCGGGGCGTCCGGGAGCAGCAGCGTGGGGTATTGCAGGCCCTTGGCGTCCACGCCCCAGCCCAGCGTGCCGGGCAGGTCCGGGCCGCGCCGCAGGGGCGTCTCCACCCGCTCCCAGCACAGGCGGCCCGTGTCGGCCAGGGAGTCCAGCAGCAGGTCGGCGGCCGGGTGGTCACCGATGACGTGCACCGCCTCCTGCCAGCGGCCGGGGGCGTGCGCCGCCGAGGTGGTCATCTCCAGGAGTTTGAGCAGGTTCGCGTCCCGGCGGGCAAAGGCGGGCGCGGTGCTCAGGCTGCGCGGCACGGCGTAGTGCTCGGCGGCCTGCACGTCCGGCACGTCCCCCCGCACCGGCAGGCGCAGCAGCGCGATGGCGGCCCGCCCGGCGCCGCTCCCCCCGCCGGCCGCGGCGGGCGGCAGCAGCCGCAGCACGTACCGCAGCTCGAACTGCCGGCCGCGGGACGTGGTGGGCGCGGCCGCGAAGCCCTCCAGCCACTGCTGCACGCGGGCGTCCAGGGGTTCCTCGGCCGGGCGGGCCGGGGCGGCCTGCGCGGGCGGGGAGCCCTCGGGCGGGTCGGTCGCCAGGACCAGCGCGGCCACGTGCCGGCAGCGGTACCGGCCGCAGGTGCAGGCGCTCGACAGCAGCTGCGGGTCCGGGGCGGGCGAGAGTTCCACGCTGGCGTGGTAGCTGCGCCCGCCGTCCATCACGGACCCCTCGGCCCGCCAGCCGCCGGGCGTCCAGTCGCGGGTCACGTCCTGCACCGCTTCCTGGCGCAGCGCGAGGCCCTGGGCAGCGGTGTCCAGCGCGAAGCCGTGAGGCAGCCGGCTGAGTTTCACGCGCTCACCCCGGGCGTACCGGTCCCGCTGGGCCGGTGGTCATGGCAGGCAGCAATGACAAACACGCCCCTGAGCATACCGCGCTTCGGCTAATCCTGCCGCGCGGCGGCCCCGGGGGCGTGCCGGAACGGGGGTCAGCGGGTCCAGGTGGTGGGCACCTGCCCGGCGCGGATCAGCAGCACCGGCACCGGCGAGTGGTGCGCCACGGCCTCCGCCACGCTGCCCAGCAGGGCCCGCCCGAGGCCGCTGCGGCCGTGCGTGCTCATCACGATCATGCTGGCCTGCTCCTGCGCGGCCACGTCCAGGATCACGCGGGGAATGGTACGCCCCCCAGCCCGCTCGACGCGCAGGGTGCCGCCCGGCAGCTGACGCTCGACGCCGGCCCGCAGTTCCTCCTCGGCCGCGCGGTCCTCCTCTGGGGTGGGGGCGGGCACGTACGCGAACTCCCCGACCAGCGGGGCCGGGTCCGGGTGGACGGTCAGGGCGGTCAGGCGCGCACCGAGCGCCTGGGCGAGGTTGTGCGCGTGGGCGAGGGCCTGCTGGCCGAGGTCACTGCCGTCCGTGGTGACGAGGATCGTGGTCATACGCGTGCCTCCTGTACGCCCAGTACAGCACGCCGGGCGGGGGCCGGTGGTCCCGGCGCCGCGGGCACCCGGGCGGGATAGTGTGGGCGCATGTTGCGGGTGCTTTTCGTGGGGGACGTGTTCGGTCAGCCGGGGCGGCGGGTGCTGTCCGCGCGCCTGCCGGAATTAAGAAAAGGTGTGGATTTCGCGGTGGTGAACATGGAGAACTCCGCCGGCGGGTTCGGCATGCACCGCGAGGCCGCCGACGCGGCCCTGAAGGCCGGCGCGGACTGCTTCACGCTCGGCAACCACGCCTGGCACCACCGCGACGTCTTCACCATGATGAACGACGAGGTGACCTACCCCATCGTCCGCCCGCTGAACTACAGCGACCCCGGCGCGCCCGGCGTGGGCTGGCGCACCTTCGACGTGCAGGGCGAGGGCGGCAGCCGGGAACGACTGACGGTCGTGCAGGTCCTCGGACGGGTGTTCATGGAGGCGCTCGCCAACCCCTTCCGCGCGCTGGACGACCTGCTGGACCGCGGCGAGGACCTGGGCAACATCCTGGTGGACGTGCACGCCGAGGCCACCAGCGAGAAACAGGCGCTCGCGTGGCACCTCGACGGCCGGGTGGCGGCCGTGATCGGCACGCACACGCACGTGCCCACCGCCGACACCCGCATCCTGCCCGGCGGCACCGCCTACCAGACCGACGCGGGCTTCACCGGGCCGCACGACAGCGTGATCGGCAGCGACCCGGCCGCGCCCATCCAGCGCTTTCTCACCGAACGGCACGACCGGTACCGCGTCGCGGACGGCCGCGCCGAACTGAACGGCGTGCGCCTGGAGCTCGAATGGAACCGCGCCGTGAAGATCGAACGGGTGCGGATCGTCGAAGGCGAGTAAGGGGCGTCGCAGGTTGGGCAGGCACGGACCCACGTTCCCGGCGGCAGCAGGCAGACGAAGCTGACCGGAAGCGGGCCAGGCAGAGGGCGAGCAGCACGCCCAGGAGCAGCCTCCTGCCCCGAAAACACTGAGCGCCCGGAACAGGCGTGTCAGCGGCCGACCGGAAGTTGTCCTCACGCCTGACCGCTTCGTGTCTTTTCTACGTTTATGCTGCCGACATGGGCATTCGCAGTGACGTGAATCTGTTGGGCCGGACGCTGGGCCAGGTCATCCGGGAGCAGGAGGGCGAGGCGTTCTTCGACCTGGTGGAACGCACGCGCGCGCTGGTGCGGGAAGCCCGCGCGGGCGAGGGCGACGTGGAACTCCGCGCCATGATCGGCGGACTGTCCGGCGCGGAGGCGGGGCGGCTGGCGCGGGCGTTCACGTGGTACTTCCAGCTGGTGAACCTGGCCGAGGAGTACGAGCGGGTGCGGGTGCTGCGCGCGGCCGGCGGCGTGCGGTCGCAGAGCCTGGAGGGCGCCCTGACCGAACTGAAGGCCCAGGGCCTGGAGGCTGCGGAGGTGGAGGCGCTGATCGAGCGGCTGGATCTGGGCCTGACCTTCACAGCTCACCCCACGGAGATGCGGCGCCGTACGGTGCGGGCGCACCTGGTGGCGGTGGCGCGCGCCATTCCGGAACTGGAGTCCGAGTCGCTGCGCGAGGAGGCGCTGGAGCGCGTGGCGGCGCACGTGGAGGCGATGTGGACCACGCCGGAGCTGCGGCACCTGAAGCCCACCGTGCTGGATGAGGTGAAGGGCGGCCTGAGTTACATCCCGAACATTGCGCGGGCCCTGCCGAGCCTGCAACGGGACCTGCAGCGCGCGTTCCGGCACGTGTACGGCGTGGAGTCGGAGGCGGCGCTGCCGCTGAGTTTCTCGTCGTGGATGGGCGGGGACCGGGACGGCAACCCGTTCGTGACGCCGCAGGCGACCCAAGAGGCGCTGGGCCTGCACCGGGACCGGGCGCGGGAGGTGCTGCTCGGGGCGATCACGCAGGCGTACGCGGACCTGAGTCAGGAAACGGCCGGGCAGACCGAGGTGGGGGATGGGAAGGAACCCTACCGACAGGAGCTGCGGGCCCTGCACGACGCCGTGCGGGACGGGGTGCCCGTAGAGCTGCTGCCGAGGCTGGAGGCCCTGCACGCCCGGCTGCACGCCGACGGGCAGCACCGCAGCGCGGATCAGCTGCTGATGCCGCTGCTGACGGTGGCGCGGGTGTTCGGGCAGCACCTGGTGAGCCTGGACATCCGCGAGCACAGCGCGCAGGTGGGCGCGGCGGTGGCGGAGTTGCTGCGCGCGGCAGGCGTGGAGGCGAACTACCAGGACCTGCCCGAGCACGCGAAACTGGACCTGCTGACCGGTGAACTGCGGTCCCGCCGCCCGCTGTGGCCGGCGGGCGAGGCGCTGCCGGACGCGCTGGAGGCGGCCATCGGTCCCGTCCGGGAGGTCCGGGCGGCGGTGCAGGCGGTGGGGCCGGGCGCGTTCGGGCGGTACGTGATCAGCATGGCCGAGAGCGTCAGTGACGTGCTGGAGCCGCTGCTGCTGGCGCGGGAGGTGGGGTTCCGGGTGCTGCCGGTGCCGCTGTTCGAGACGCTGGACGACCTGCGCCGCGCCCCGCAGGTGGTGTGGGAGCTGCTGAGCGTGCCCGAGTACCGCGCGGTGCTGGGCGACGACGTGCAGGAGATCATGCTGGGTTACAGCGACAGCAACAAGGACGCCGGGTTCCTCGCGGCGAACTGGGCGCTGCACGAGGCGCAGCGCAAGATCAGCGAGGTGTGCCGCCGCGCGGGCGTGCGCTGGCGCTTTTTCCACGGGCGCGGCACCAGCATCGGCCGGGGCGGCGGGCCGGCCGGCCGGGCGATCCTGGGGCAGCCGGCCGGCACCATCGACGCGGGCCTGCGCATCACGGAGCAGGGGGAGGCGCTGGCCGACAAGTACAGCCACCCCATGCTGGCCCGCCGGAACCTGGAGCAGGCGCTGTACGGCCTGCTGCTGGCCGCGGCCCGGCCGCCGGTGGACCCGCCGGCCGCGTGGCTGGCGGCGATGGACCGCGCGGCCGGCGCGAGCGCGGCGGCATACCGCGCGCTGGTGGACAACCCGGCGTTCCTGCCGTTTTTCGAGGCGGTCACGCCCATTCACGAGATCGCCCGACTGAACATCGCGTCCCGGCCGGTGCGGCGGCCCGGCGCGCCGACGCTGGGGAACCTGCGCGCGATTCCGTGGGTGATGTCCTGGACGCAGAACCGCGTGAACCTGCCTGGCTGGTACGGGCTGCGCGAGGGCCTGCGGGAGATCGGGTTGGACGCGGCCCGCGAGATGTACAGGGACTGGCCGTTCTTCCGGGCGGTGCTGGACAACGCGCAGATGAGCCTCGCCAAGAGCGACCCGCTGATCGTGGGCGAGTACCTGCGCCTGGGCACGGACGCCCACCCCACCGGGACGGCGCTGCTGGACGCGTACGCGGACACGGTGGCGCTGGTGCAGGACGTGGTGGGGGCGGAGCTGATGGCGAACGAGCCGCGCCTGAAGGAGAGCATCGCGCTGCGCAACCCGTACATCGATCCCCTTCACCGCATTCAGGCGGAACTGCTGCGCCGCAGCCGCGCGGAGCCGGGCGGCCTGGACGAGTTCGAGGTGCCGCTGCTGCTCAGCATTCAGGGTATCGCGGCGGGGGTGCGCAACACCGGGTAAAGCCGGGCTTCACGGCCTGGGCGGCGCGCAGGGGTACAGTCACTCCATGCGCGCCTCTCCCCTGCTCTCCCTGACGGTCCTGACCGCCCTGCTGGCCGGCCCGGCCGCGTCCGCCCAGACCGCCCCGCCCTCCTTCGAGGGGCAGGTGATCTATCAGGTGATGCCGGACCGCTTCTTCGACGGGGACGCGGCCAACAACGCCGGCGTGGACCGCGGGAACCTGCGCGCGTGGCACGGCGGGGACCTGCCGGGCCTCACGCAGAAGCTGCCGTACATCACGGACCTGGGCGCCACGGCGGTGTGGCTCACGCCGGTGTACCGGCAGCAGGCCGGGAACAGCTTCGACACGTCCGCGTACCACGGCTACTGGCCGGAGGACTTCCGGGACGTGGACCCCCACTTCGGCACGCTGGCGCAGTTCGACGCGTTCGTGAAGGCCGCGCAGGCCGCGAACGTGCGGGTGGTGCTGGATCAGGTGGTCAACCACTACGGGTACGGCGCCACGGCCGTGACCGCCCAACGCGACTGGTTCACGCCCCAGGCGCAGTGCGACGCTTCCCAGAACAAGGACGTGGACTGTCCCCTGTCGGGCCTGCCGGACCTGAACCAGGGCAACCCGCAGGTGCGGGAGCTGCTGCTGGGCAACGCGGAGTTCTGGCGGGCGCGGGGCGTGAGCGCCTTCCGGTACGACGCGATCCGGCACGTGCCGCAGGCGTTCCTGAAAGACCTCCTGGCCCGCGACCGCGCGGCCGGCACCTGGACGCTCGGGGAGTGGTACGACGCCGACACCGGCACCGTCGCCGAGTGGCAGAAGGCAGGTTTCGACAGCCTGTTCCTGTTCAGCCTGCAGAAGGCCATGAAGGCCAGCCTGATGTCCGGGCAGAGCCTCACGCAGGTGCGGGGCGTGCTGGAACGCCAGGATGAGCTGCCCCGGCCCGGGGAGGTGACGCTGTTCCTGGACAACCACGACATCCCCCGGTTCGCGCAGGGCAGCCTGTTCGCGGACGAGGGCCAGATGAACACCCGTTACGGCCTGCGCGCCCTGATGACCCTCAAGGGCGTGCCCGTGCTGTACCAGGGCATCGAGATCGCGCAGCGCGGCGGTCCGGATCCGGACAACCGCCAGGACATGCGCTTCGAGGCGCAGTGGACGCCCGGCGAGAAGGCCGTGCATGCCGCCGCCCGGAGTGCCATCGCGGCAAGGAAGGCCAGCCCGGCCCTGAGCCTGGGCTCGCAGACGCTGCTGCCCATGCCCGCCGCCGTGCAGGACGACCTGCTGCTGCTGCTGCGCGAGCAGGGCGGACAGCGCGTCCTGGCCGCCTGGAGCGGCGCCCGGCAGCGCCGCACGTACAGCCTGCCCCTCAACAAGCTCGGGCTCAGCGTCGGCGGGCAGGACCTCACGAAATCCCTGTTCGCCGACCAGAACGCCGGGCTCAGCGTGAAGGGCGGGTACCTGCACGTCAGCATCGACGGCCGGGACGCCGCCGCCTTCACGCTGAAGTGAGGCCCCGCCCCTGAACACGCCGCAGACCACGGTCGCCCTGTGGTTCCCGGAGCTGGAGGGGGTGCTGGGACCCTGGCGGCCGCGGGTGCCGGCCGCGAAGTACGGCGTGGCCCCGCACCTCACCCTTCTGTACCCCTGGGTGCCTGCCCCGGCGACCGATGCTCAGGTAGAGCGGCTGCGAACCGCGTGGCGCGGCGCCGCGCCCTTCGAGCTGACATTCCGGCAGGTCGGACGCGTCCCGGGGGTGCTGTGGCTGGCGCCGGAACCTCGGGACACCGTGCTGCGGCTGATGCACGCGGTCGCGGCGGCCTTCCCGGAGACGCCTGCGTACGGTGGGCAGTTCACGCATCCGGAACCGCACCTCACCGTGGCGAAAGGCTCCGCCCCTGTGCTCGACGGTATTCAGGCCGAGGTGCAGGCCCTGCTGGACCGCACCGGCGGCCTGAAGGTTCCCGTGCGCGGCGCGGTCGTCGCCAGCCAGGACGCGGCGGGCTTCTGGCACGTCACCCACCACCTGCCGTTCGCTGGGCCGGACTGAAGCGAGCCCGCCTGGAATGGTCCGGGTGGCCCTCCCCCTCTCGTCTTCAGCTGTCGAATGCACGAAGAAACGCACCGAGATGGTCGCGCCACCCCCGCCCGAGGACGAGGGTGCCCAGTTGAGCCGCCGCCTGTCTGTTCTCCGGGAACTCGCGGCTGGCCCCCACCGCCCAGGGCGGCCCGTCACCGTAGGGCTCCGTGAGCAGCGAGAGGACGATCCGCTGCCCCTGGCGGACGAAGCTCTGCTGGTACAGGCTCCACCAGTCGGTGGGCACGTCACCCGCCTCTTCCCGCCAGCCTTTCGCCTGCAGGGCCTCCACCAGAACGAACCATTGCTGCGGCAGATCCAGGGGCACAGGTCAAGGATAGGGCGCCATTCAGCCCTGGCGGCCTCCGTGCCTGGGGCTAGGCGGGTTCACCTTCCTGCCGGATGCTCAGCACGCGGCTGGCGCCGGTCTGGTCGGTGGTCACGCCCCAGAGGGCCTGGGCGACCTCCATGGTGGCCTTCTGGTGCGTGACGAGCAGGAACTGCGCGCCGCGTTCGCTGAAGCGTTTCAGGAAGGCGGTGAAGCGGCGGATGTTCGCCTCGTCCAGTGGAGCGTCCACCTCGTCCAGCACGGCCAGGGGCAGGCCGCCGGCGCCGCCCTCGCCGCCGGCGTGGTTCAGGGCGAACAGGAAGGCGAGGCCGGCCATGGTGCGTTCCCCGGCGGAGAGCAGGGTCATGCTGCGGGTGCGTTTGCCGCGCGGCTGCACGGCGAGGCGCAGGCCGGTGAGGCGGCCGGTGTCGGCAGTTTCCTCTTCCAGGTCGCCGCTGCCGCCGAGCAGTTCGGTGCTGTACTCGCGGAAGGCGGTGTTCACGCGGGTAAAGGCGGCGCGGGTGGCGCTCGTCTCGGCCGTTTCCAGTTCGGTGAGGTGGGTGCGGAGTTCGTCGGCGGCGCCCTGCGCGTCGTTCAGTTCGGCCTGCTGGGCCTGCAAGGCGGCGAGTTCCTCGGCGTGGTCGGTTTCGGCGCGGGCGTTGATGGGTCCGAAGGCGTCCAGGGTGCTGCGGGCGCGGGCGAGTTCCTGCGTCCATTCGCGGGGGGTGCCGGGCGGGGTGCAGCCGGGCGGGACGTCCTCCAGGCTGCCCTCGCGCCGGGCGATCAGGACGCGCAGTTCGTCCAGGCGGGCGCGGGTCTTGTTCTGCGTGCCGATCAGGCTGGCGTAGGTCTGGGCGGCCTGCTCGCGGGCGTACTCGGCGCGGGGGTACTCGTTCTCGTCCAGGGTGCCCAGTTCGGCCTCGCGGCGCTGAACCTCGGCGGCGGCGGCGTGCAGGTGGGCGTCCTGGGTGGCGGCGGCCTGGGCGTTGGCATCCAGCCGGGCGCGCAGTTCGGCGGCGCGGGCGCGGGCGGTGCGGTAGGCCTTCCAGACGGCGTCCAGTTCGCGGGCCAGGGCGAGGCGTTCGGCGGCGGCGCGTTCCTCGGCGCGGTGCGTCTCGGCGCTGTGGCGGGCGGCGGCCAGTTCGGCCTCCAGCGCGGTCACGTCCACGCCTTCCAGCAGGGGACCAGCGGGGGGCGTCTCGTCCGGGCCGAGGCGGTCTCTAAGCCGGTCGCGGTGCGTGGTGAGGCTGCGCACCTGGGCGTCCAGTTCGGTCACGCGGCGTTCGGCGCTGCGTTCCTCGCGGGCGGCGGCCTCGCGGGCGCCGAGCAGGCCGTCGTGCCCCTCGGCGCTGCCGGCCAGGGTGGCCTGCACCTTCTTCAGTTCAGCGTTCAGGCGGGCGGCGGTCCGGTCGGCGTCCTCCAGTTCGGCGTCCAGGTCCTGGAAGCGGCGCTGGTCGGCAAGCACGCCCGTGCCCGCGTCGCGCAGGCGGCCGCCGGTGATCGCCCCGCCGGGCTCCACGAGTTCGCCGTCCAGGGTGACGAGGCGCGGGCGCTGGGCGTGCGTGCGGGCGATGCGGTTGGCGGCCCTGAGGTCCCGGACGATCAGGGTGTCGGCCAGGATGCTCTCCCCCACCAGCGGGGGGTCGGTGGGGCACAGGTCGGCGAGGTTGCCGATCACGCCGTCCTCGCGCAGCAGCGCGGCGTCCCGGCGGGCGCGGGGGCGGATCAGGTCCAGCGGCAGGAAGGTGGCGCGTCCGCCCGTGCGGCGGAGTTCCTCGATGATTTCGCGGGCGTCGTCGGCCCGCGCCACCACGACCTGTTCCAGCCGCCGGCCCAGGGCGGCGCCCACGGCGACCTCGTACTCGGCGGGCACGGTGAGCAGGTCGGCGACGCTGCCCACGATTCCGGGGTGGTTCAGCCGCAGGGCGTTGCGGGCGCCCTCGCCGTAGCGGGCGTAACTGTTCAGGGCGGCTTCCAGGCGTTCGCGTTCGCGGCGCAGCGGGGCCACGCTGGCGTTCACGCGGGCCAGTTCCGCGGTCAGGTGCCGTTCGTGCTGCGTGGCGGCCTCGCGGCCGGCGGCCAGGGTGGCGTACTGCGTCTCGGCGTGCTCGCGGGCGGCGCGGGCGTGCTCCAGTGTCTGCCCGGCGGCGGTCAGGGCGTCCAGGGCCTGGTCCAGGTTGCCCTCGGCGCGGTCCAGTTCGGCGCGCAGGGTCTCGCGGCTGGCGTCAGCGCGGGCGTGCGCCTCGGCGGCCCGGGCGGCCTGCGTGCGGGCGCGGCTGAGGCCCGCGTCCAGGGTGCGCGCGCGGGTCTCGGCGCGTTCGGCGTCCGCGCGGGCGGCGTGCAGCGCGGCGTCCAGGGCGCCCAGGTCCGGCGCGGCCTGCGCGGGCATCTGGGTGGGCAGGGCCGCGAGTTCCGCGGTGAGGGTGTCCTGCTCGGCGTTCAGGTGCGCGCGGTACCGCCCGGCCTGCGCGTGCGCGTCGCGGGCGGCGGTCAGGGCGTCCAGGGCGCCGCGGAACGCCTCCCGGCGGGCGCGGGCCTCCTGGGCGTGCTCGCGGGCGGCCTCCACGGCGGCGGCAGCGGCCTGCACCTCGGCGCCCAGCGCGGCGCTGCGGGCCTCCAGCCCGGCCGCTTCGGCGGCGGCCTGCGTGATCTCACGGTGCAGGGCGGCTTGCCGCTCGCGTTTCAGGGCGTCGTCCAGGGTCAGCACGCGGGCGCTCAGGGCGCGGTGCTCGCGCGCCTCGCGGGCGGCGCGTTCGAGGCGTGCGGCGGCCGCCTCGCGTTCCTGAAGGATCAGCCGCAGCTGGTCCAGGTGCGTGTCGGCTTCCCTCAGCCGGGCCTCGGTTTCCTGGCGGGCGGTCACGGCCCGGGAGAGCCCGGCAGCCTCCTGCACGTACCCGAGCAGCGTCCTGCCTTCGGCCTGCACCACGCCGCTCACCTCGCCCTGCCCGATCACGGCCAGCCCGCCGGGGCCCAGGCCGGTGCCGCGCAGGGCGCCCTGCACGTCCCGGGCGCGCACGGCGCGGCCGTTCAGGTCCTGTTCGCCGGTGCCGTCGCGGTACACGCGCCGCGCCAGGTTCACGCGGCCGTCCGGGGTGAGCAGTTCGAGCTGCACTTCCGCGAGGCCCAGGGGGGCCTTGCCGCCGCTGCCGTGGAAGATCAGTTCGGTGCCGCGCCCGGCGCGCAGTTCGCGGGCGCGGGCCTGGTGCGTCGCCCAGCGGATCGCCTCGACGACGTTGCTCTTCCCGGACCCGTTCGGGCCGATCACGGCGCTGACGCCGGGCCCGAAGTCCAGGCGGGTCTTGTCGGCGAAACTCTTGAAGCCTTGCAGGGTGATGCTCTGAAGCATGAATCTCCGGGAGAGGGGCGGGTGGGCAGGGGCACGGAGCCCACGGGGGCGCGGGGCCGGCCGTGGGCGGTTCAGGGGATGGGGTTAGGGCACCGCGTTACTGATCTGCGCAGTCCTGGCCCGTGAAGGGTTCGCGGAGGTCCAGGTGGCCGAGGGTGTCGGTGTTCTTGCCGGCCAGCAGGAAGGTGACGTCCTGGCCGCGCAGGTCCAGCAGGGTGCGGGTGATGGTGCACAGCAGCATGCGCTCGCCGCTGCTGCCGTACTTCAGCTTGCCGTACTCGGCGCCGAGGTCCACGAAGTAATGCCCGCCGCGGTAGTACACGCGCGGGGCGGGCGTGCCGGCCGGCACCACGCCGATCAGGGCCTTGTCGTTGGGGCCCTGCGCCCAGACGTTCAGCGCGGCCTGCGCGATGGTCCCGACGTCCTTCTGCGTGACCTGCAGGGTCCGCACCTCCATCTTCAGCGCGCGGACCTGCGGGTCGGTGAAGTACACGTTACCTTTCACGGCCTCGCGGTCGGTGAGTTCCAGCTTGGGCGGCTCGGGCGTTTCCGGGGGGCGCTGCACGGCCTGCAGGGCCAGCACGGACGCGCCGAGCAGCAGCAGGGTGATCACGTTGAACAGGGAGAAGAGGCGTTTCATGGCGTGCCTCCGGCGCTGAGGTTGGCGTTGTTGTTCGCGCGGGCGGTGAGGTACGTGGCGACGCTGCGCGCGAGCGAGACCGCCATGACGTCCAGGCGGTCGTCCACGCCGAGCTTGGCGAGGTCCTCGGCGTTGTTCGCCCAGCCGAGCTCCATCAGCAGGGCGGCCTGCGGGGCCTCCCGCAGGGTGAGGATGCGGGTGGTGTTCTCGGCGCTGGCGGTCACGCCGCCGCCCTTGAGTTCCCCGCGCAGCAGTTCGCTGAGCTTGCGGCTGTTCCCGCCGTTGCCGACCGCCAGGACCGCGTACGGGGGTTTGGCGCTGCCGGTGCGCACGGCGTTCACGAGCTGCGCGCTGGACCGGCCGGCCTGTTCGTACACGGTGACGCCCGAGCGTTTCGCGCCGGGCAGGCGGCCCAGGTCCAGGGCGATGTACACGTCGCTCTGGCGGGTGAGGACCAGCTTGTCGTCGAGTTTCATGGTGTTGGCCGAGTCGCGCGTGACCTTGACCTGCCAGCCGGCCTGGGTCATCAGCAGCGCGGCGCGGCGGGCGACTTCCAGGGTGATGTCGCGGCCCACGCCCTGCACCGTCAGGGGGTCGAGCAGCACCAGCGGCCGGGTGACCCGCCCGAGCAGTTCCGGGTTGGTGCGGGGCACGCCGGGGCCGGCGTCCACGACCACGCGCACGCTGCCGGGCCGCACGACCTTGAAGACTCGCAGGCCGCTCGCGGCGGTCAGCGGGAAGGTCAGGGTGAGGTCCTCGCCGCTGCGGGCCAGGGTCACGGACGGCACGAAGGCGCCGCGGGTGGTGTACTTGCGGGCCTCGCCTTTCAGGCCGCGCAGGGTGACCACGGCGTTCCCGCCGCGCTGTTCGTCCAGGACCTCCACGTCGCGGTTCAGGTCGAGGACGAGGCGGTCGGTGTCCTTGCCGGCACGGCTGCTCACGCCGACGAGGCTGGGGGCGGGCACCGTGAAGCTGCCCGCGCGGTACTGCGCGCCCAGGCCGCGGGCCAGGGTGTCCAGGGGCAGGTGCAGGGTGCCGTTCACGTACGTGGCGGTGCGGGCCTGCACGCGGGTGGTGTCCAGCTGCACGGTGTTGAAGTCGGTGGTGGCGCGCTGCTGGTCCTCGTCGATGGGGAGCAGCAGGGTGTGGCCCAGCCCGGTGACGCGCACGATCCCGCCGTCCTCGGTGACCGAGAGCAGCGAGCGGACGGCATCCACGCTGGCGTACTCGGCCCCGAACAGCGTCACACTCTGCACCGCCTGCCCCGCGAAGCTGAGCTTGCCGTAGGTGAGCTGCTCCGCGCTGAGGTTCCCCGGGCGCTCCGGGGCGGCGGTGCCCGGGGTGACGGGCGTGGGGCTGGCCGGGGTGGCGCCGGGCGGCAGGGCGGGAATCTCGGTCTGCTGGGCGTGCGCGAAGGTCGTCCAGAGCAGGCCGGTGCAGGCCAGGGCGGCGGTCAGCAGCACGCTGCCGCGCAGGATCAGGGTGCCGGCCTGGGGCCGGCGCAGGGGGGGGCGGGTCACAGTTCCCTCAGTTCGCGTTTCACGGTCTTCTCCGCCTCGGCGCGGCGTTTGTCATGCAGTTTCTTCCCGCGGGCCAGCGCGAGCTCCACCTTGAAGTAGCGGCCTTTCTGGTACAGCTTGGTGGGCACCAGGGTCAGGCCCTTCTGTTCCAGGCCGCGGCGGAGTTTCTGGATCTCCAGGCGGTTCAGCAGCAGGCGGCGGGGGCGGCGCGGCTCGTGGTTGTTGTAGGTGGCGTCCTTGTAGGGAGGAATGTAGAGCCCCTCGAGTTCGACGTTTCCGGCGCTCAGGCGGGCGAAGGCGTCGCGGAAGTCCACGCCGCCCGCGCGGATGCTCTTCACTTCACTGCCTGTCAGGCTGATGCCCGCCTCGAAGCGCTCCAGCAACTCGTACTCGTGATGAGCGCGGCGGTTGGTGTACACGCGGGGCATTCTAGCAGCCTGCCCCGCGGCGTCCCGGACGCAGGTACGCGTCTTCCGGGGGCCGGGGGCAGGCGGGCGCGCCGGGGCTCAGGGCAGTTTCTTCGAGAGGCTGTCGAACACGAAGTTCGCCGCGTCCGCCTGATGCTGGTACACGGTCAGCACGGAGTGCGACTCGCTGAGAATCACGCGCCGACCCTCGGGGAAGTCCAGCTGCAGCTGCGCGCCCATACTCAGCCAGGGCAGCAGGGCGCCCGGCGTGATCAGGATGGGCGTGACCCGGATGGCGTTCGGGGCCGTCTCGTCGGTGGTGACGGTCGCCTGCGGGTAGCGGCGTTTGATGGCGGCGCCCGAGTCGGTTTTCATGGCGCGCAGGATCGTCTCGCGCTGCTCGCCGTTCAGGAGGTTGGGGTTGCCGCGGATTTCCGGCGCCTGGATGACGTAGGTGGCCTGCGCCAGCCGCGCGCGGGTCATCAGGTCGGCGGCCGCGCTGGCGGGCGGCGCGGCAGGCGCCGCGGCCCCGGCACCCGGCAGGGCGGCAGGGACGCTCAGGGCCAGGGCGGTCAGCAAGGCAGTGGGAGGAAGAAGGCGGGTCATGCGCGCAGTCCACCATAGCGGTCCTGACCGCCCGTGAACCGGGCGTGAGGGACCCGGGCGGCCGGACCGGGCCCGGCCCTCATGTGGGGCGGGCGGCCCAGGGCCTTTTGGGCGTGCAGGGCGGTACAGTCTGCGCATGAATGAACTGCTGGGCGTGATGCGCCGCCTGCGTGGCCCAGGCGGGTGCCCCTGGGATCAGGAGCAGACGCACGAATCCCTGCGGCCCTACCTGCTGGAAGAGGCCGCCGAGGCCGCCGACGCCGTGACGGCCGGCGACCCGGCCGAGCTGGCCGGGGAGCTGGGGGACGTGCTGCTGCAGGTGGCCTTTCACAGCGTGATCGCCGAGGAGACCGGCACCTTTTCTTACGCGGAGGTGGAGCGCGGCATCGTGGACAAGCTCGTGCGGCGCCACCCGCACGTGTTCGGGGAGACGCAGGTGGCCGGCAGTGACGAGGTCGTGGCGAACTGGCAGGCGATCAAGGCCGCCGAGCAGGGCGGCCGGGTGCGCCCGCCGTCGGCGAAGGTGCCCTCCGGCCTGGGGGCGCTGGCCCGGGAGGCCGCCGCGCAGAAACTCGCCGGGGCGCGTCCTGATGCCCGCGCGGCGCGGGAGGCGCTGGAACAGGCGCTGGCCGGAGCGGACGGGGACGCGCACGCGGTGGCGGACGTGCTGGGCGCGGCCGTGGCGTGGGCGCGGGCGCTGGGCGTGGACGCCGAACTGGCGCTGCGCGACCACACCAGCTGCACCCTGGCCGAACTGGACCGGGCGGCCGGGCCGGAGGGGACGGGCGGGCGTGGCTGACCCGCTGACCGCAGGCACGGACGCCTGGGCCGCGTGGCTGGCCGGGCGGCCGCGCCGGGCGCTGCACCTGCCGGAGTTCCGGCGGGCGGCGGTGCTGGTCACGCTGTCCCGCGACGACGACCCGCGGCTGCTGCTGACCGTGCGGGCCTCGCACCTGCCCACGCACCAGGGGCAGATCAGCTTTCCGGGCGGCAGCCTGGAACCCGGCGAGACGGTGGTGGAGGCCGCGCTGCGCGAGGCGGTGGAGGAAGTGGGGCTGGACCTGGGCACCGTGGAGGTGCTGGGCGAACTCGATGACGTGTTCACCCCGGTGGGGTTCCACGTGACGCCGGTGCTGGCCCGGGTGACCGAGCCGCTCACCCTGACCCTGACCGGGGAGGTCGCGGAGTTGCTGCGGCCGTCCCTGGCGGAACTGCGGGCCGCGCCGCGCCGGTACGAGGACCGGGTGCTGCCGGACGGCACGCCGGTGCGTATGGTGCGGTACGACTGGCACGGGCACGACATCTGGGGCATGACGGCGCGGGTGCTGGAGGACCTGATCGACCACGGCCCCGCGTGAGGGCCGGGCGGACCCTGAGTGTCACCTCTGCGAAGCGTCAATGAAGCCGGAAGGCGCCGGCCGGCCGCTCCGGCGCAGACTTGACGGCATGAGCGACGACAAGGTGAAACTGATCGGCGAGACCGGGGCCGTGACCGGCTTCGACACGCCCGACGAGAAGGACAGCCACGCCACGCGCTACACCACCACTCCCGAGTCCAGCCGGGTGGGCAGCTCGGACCAGATGCTCGGCGCGCCGCCCGAAGTGCCGGACCCTTCCAGCGTGACGGCGCAGTTCGATCACCTCGCCACCCGCGACCCGAAGGAGATGGAGCACGCCCTGCAACGCCCCGAGTACGAGGGCGCCGAGTCCAGCGCGCCGCTGGGTGTGGACCCGGGTGCGCTGGCGGCCGTCCCGCCGGCCGGGGACCTGGACCTGACGAACGGGCCACTGATCGCCATGGAGCGCCGGGAGCGGGCCATCGACCCGAACCCCGGGTACACGCCGCCCAGCGAGAAGACCCGGCCGCACGTGCCGGAGCCCGGTCCCCTGGACCCGGACGAGCGCTGAAGACCGGACGGTCAAAGAAAGAGAAGGGGGAGTCGCATCACGCGCGCTCCCTTTTTCCTGTGCTGCCTTTTTACAGTTCGGAGACGTACACCTGTCCGTCCTCGACCTCGGCGCGGTACAGCTTCACCGCTTTCACGGCGGGGAGGGCGCGGGCCTTGCCGGTTTCCAGTTCGAACTTCCCGCCGTGTTTCTCGCAGGTGATCTTGCCGGCCTCCACGCTGCCGCCCAGCAGGGGGTGGTCCTTGTGGGTGCAGTTGTTGCGCAGGGCATAGAAGGTGCCCTCGAACCGCACGACGACCACGCTGGTGCCGTTCACGGTCACCTCGGTCTGGTCGGGCAGGTCGGCGGCCGAGCCCACGCAGACGCGCTCCGGGGTGCTCACAGGCCGAACCGGGCGTAGATGCTGTCCACGTGCCGCAGGTACCAGTTCAGGTCGAACGCGGCGTCCATGTCGGCGTCGGACAGGGGGTTTTCGGGGTCGGCCTTCAGCAGTTCGCGCAGGCCCTCGCCGGTCTCCCAGCTGCGCAGGGCGTTGCGCTGCACCAGGGTGTAGGCGTCCTCGCGCATCATGCCCTTCTCGTCGATCAGGGCGTGCAGGACGCGCTGACTGAACACCAGGCCGCCCAGGTCGTTCAGGTTTTTCAGCATGCGTTCGGGGAACACCACGAGGTCTTTCAGCACGCCGGTCAGGCGGCGGGTGGCGTAGCTGGCGCCGGCGGTGGCGTCGGGCAGGATGACGCGCTCGTTGCTGCTGTGGCTGATGTCCCGCTCGTGCCACAGGGCCACGTTTTCCAGGCCGGTGATCAGGAAGCCGCGCAGCAGGCGCGCAAAGCCCGTCACGTTTTCGGTCAGGATGGGGTTTTTCTTGTGGGGCATGGAGGACGAGCCGGTCTGGCCCTTCCCGAAGGGTTCCATCGCCTCGCGCACCTCGCTGCGCTGCAGGTGGCGGACTTCCACCGCGATCTTCTCCAGGGTGGCGCCCAGCGAGGCCAGGGCGTACAGCACCTCGGCGTGGCGGTCGCGGGAGAGGGTCTGGTTGGTGACTGGCGCAGCCTGCCAGCCCCAGGCGGCGGCGACCTCCTCCTCCACGTTGGGGCTGACGTGCGCGTAGGTGCCGACGGACCCGGAGAGCATCACGACCTGCACGCGCTTCCTGGCATTCGCCAGGCGTTCCAGGTCGCGGTTCAGGGCCTCCATCCAGTTCAGGAACTTCAGGCCGAAGGTCATGGGCTCGGCGTGAATGCCGTGGGTGCGGCCCACGGTGGGGGTGTGCTTGTGCGCCACGGCCTGCGTGCGGCACACGTCGCGCAGCGCGGTGACGTCCTGAGTGATCAGGCCGAGCGCCTCGTCCAGCAGGAGGTTCTGGGCGGTGTCCACGACGTCGGTGCTGGTCAGGCCGTGGTGGATGAAGCGGGCTTCCTCGCCGTAGCGGTCGGTGAGGGCGCGGGTGAAGGCGACGATGTCGTGCCGGGTGACCGCCTCGATCTCCGCGACTTTCTGGGCGAAGGCGTCATCCAGGGGATCCTGTTCGCTTTTGCGGGTCAGGGTGGTGTGGGCGTCGCGGGGCACCTCGCCGTGGGTGGCCTGGGCGTCCATGGCGGCCAGTTCCACCTTCAGCCAGGCGCGGTACTTGCTGGCCTCGCTCCAGAGGGCCTTCATCTCGGGCGTCAGGTAACGGTCGATCACGGGCCTGAGCCTAGCACCCACCATCAACACCCCCATCCGGGGGTATTTTTCTGCCGTCTGGGACGCGAATCCACACAAATCAGTCAGCTTGATGGTTTTTCACAGCGCCCTCTTAGGAATACCCCCTAAGGTCGGGGCCATCCCACCTGAGGAGGTGCTTCTCCATGACCAAACGCATTCTGACCGTCCTGCTCGCCTGCACCCTCGGGGCCACGAGCGCCCAGACCACCACCGCGCCTGCCCCCACCACGCTGCCCGGCACCATCCCTGCGTCCGTGAAGACGGAACTCGCCAAGCTGACCGAGTTCCTCGCCGCCGGCGGGAAGCTGGAACTCACGAAGGCCGACGGCACCGTCGTCGGGACCGTGAACGCCGACGGGACCGTCACCCTGGTCGAGGGCGCCACGCTCAGCGACGTCAAGAGCGTCCTGGTGACCGCGCCGGACGGCGTGACCAGCACCTACGCGGTCACCCGTGACCTGAGCAAGCCCGGCGCCATCAAGATCGGTGTGACGCTCGCAAACGGCAAGGTGCTGTCGCTGCCACTGGCCGCGATCGCCAACCGCAGCGCGAACGCGAACGCCGGCGGCACCGACAAGGCCGAGAAGGCCGCCAAGCCGGAAAAGCCGGCCAAGCCCGAGAAGCCCGCGAAAGGCAAGTAAGCCCCATCGCGAGCCTGACCCTCCCTCCGGGGAGGGTTTTTTCGTGGGGCAGGCCGGGGTGTCCTGCCGTTCCAGCCGGTCCCTTGTGCACCCTTAATCCCGAGTTACATACTCGGGTATGCCCGCTTTTCCTCTCACCCTCCTTCAGCCGGGCGAAACGGCCCACATCGTCGCACTGGACCCCACTCACCCCCTGCGGCGGCGCCTGCTGGAACTGGGTTTCGTGCGCGGCGCCCGCGTGGACGCCGTGCGCCGCGCCCCCATGGGCGACCCGGTGCAGCTGCACCTGAACGGCACCCACCTCGCCCTGCGCGCCGCGGACCTGCACGGCATCCAGGTCGTGCGCCCGGCGGCCGAGCGCGCCGGGGAGACGGACGCGTGACCGTTCCCCACCCGCCGGCGCCCCCCGAGCTGCCCCTCACCCCGCCTGACGAGGCCGCCTGTCAGGCCACCGTCGCGCGCCTCCAGGCGGCCGCGCAGCCGCGTGTGGTCGTGGTCGGCAACCCCAACACCGGCAAGACCACCCTGATCAACGCGGTGGCCGGCACGAACCTGAAGGTCGGGAACTGGGCGGGCGTGACCGTGGAGAAACGCGAGGCGACCCTGCGGGTGGGTGACCGCACCGTCCAGTTGCTGGACCTGCCCGGCGCGTACTCCCTGAGCCCGCACACCCCGGAGGAACTGGTCACCCGCACCGCGCTGCTGGACGAGAACCCGGACGTCATCCTGAACGTGCTGGACGCCGGGAACCTGGAACGCAACCTGTACCTGACGCTGCAGCTCCTGGACTTCCGGGTGCCGCTGGTCCTGACCCTGAACCTGATTGACGAGGCGCGCGACAAGGGCCTGACCGTGGACGCCGCCGCGCTCTCACGCACGCTGGGCGTGCCGGTGCTGGAAACCGTCGCCAGCCGCGCCGTGGGCACCGCCGGGCTGCTACCCGCCGCGCTGGGCGGCGCGACCCTGGGGTCCGGCGTGCGCTACCCGGACGCCATTGAGCACGCCGTGGGCGCCCTGACCGGCCGCATGGCGGGCCTGCCGACCCTGCCCGCGCACGCGCACCGCTCCCTGGCCCTGAGCCTGCTGGAAGGCGACCCCAGCCTGCGCGGGCGCCTGAATGCCACCGGGCACGCCGACCTGGTCCGCGAGGCCGACGCGGTGGTGGCCGCCCTGAACGCGCAGGGCCTGGACCCCCTGATCGAGATCGCCGAGGCCCGGTACGCCCGCGCGTCCGATCTGGCGCGGGTGGCGGTGCCACAGGTGCACGCCCGCCGGACCTTCAGTGAGCGGCTGGACGCCCTGACCCTGCACCCGGTGTGGGGCGTGCCGATCTTCCTGGCGCTGGTGCTGCTGGTGTTCCGCCTGACCTTCAGCGTGGCCGCGCCGTTCGTGGACCTGATCGGCGGTCCCCTTCAGGAAACCGTGGCGGGGTGGGCGGCGGCGCTGCTGGCCGGGGTGCCGCTGGCGCGGGACATCGTGGTGAACGCCATCGTGCCCGGCGTGGGCACCGTGCTGAGCTTCGTGCCCACCCTGCTGGTGCTGTACCTCGCCATGAGTTTCCTGGAGGACAGCGGCTACATGGCCCGCGCCGCGTTTCTCGCCGACCGGCTGATGCGCGCCCTGGGCCTGGACGGCCGGGCGTTCATTCCGCTGATCCTGGGGTTCGGGTGCAACGTGCCCGCCGTGAGTGCCACCCGCACGCTGGAGCACCACAGCGACCGGGTGCTGGTCAGCATGATCATGCCGTTCATGAGCTGCTCGGCGCGCCTGCCGGTGTACGTGATCTTCGCCGCGGCGCTGTTCCCGCACGCCGGGTCGTGGATCGTGTGGAGCATGTACCTGCTGGGCATGGCCGTGGCGTTCGTGTTCGCGTGGCTGCTGCGCCGCACCGCCCTGAAGCCCGGCGGGAGCGGCGTGCTGCTGGAACTCCCGCCGTACCGCTTCCCGGCGTGGCGGGTGCTGTGGAAGCACGGCTGGCGCCGCACCGCCAGTTTCGCGAAGCGGGCCCGCACGACCGTGCTGGTCACGGTGGCGGCCGTGTGGTTCCTGCTGGCGATCCCGGCGGTGGGCGGGCAGCCGTTCGCGCAGGTCGCGCCGAAAGACAGCGTGTTCGGCGTGGCCGCGCAGGCCGTCTCGCCGCTGTTCGCGCCGTTGGGCTTCGGGAACTGGCAGGCGACCGGGGCGCTGGTGCCGGGGTTCGTGGCGAAGGAGGTCGTGGTGGGCACGCTGGGGCAGATCTACCTGGGCGAGCAGGCCGCCCCGCCCGCCCCGCTGGGCCTGCTGGACGGCGTGGTGCAGGCCGGCGCGGCCACCTGGGCCGCCGTGAAGGCCAGCCTGGTGGCCCTGCCGACCGTGGTGGCGCTGCCCAGCCTGGGCGCCGACACCAGCGCCGACGTGAAAAGCCCGCTGGCCTCGGCGCTGGCGCAGGCGTTCACGCCCGCGTCCGGGCTGGCGTACCTGGTGTTCGTGCTGCTGTACACGCCGTGCATCGTGACGGTGGGCGCCATCGCGCAGGAGCACGGCCGGAAGGTCGCGTGGATCACGGTGGCGTACCAGCTGGTGACCGCCTGGGCGCTGGCGTTCCTGACGTATCAGGTCGCGCGGGCCCTGCTGTGAGGGCGCCGTGACGGGCTCTCCCCTGGCGGCGATCCTGCGCAGCGTGGCGCTCCGGCCGCGCACGCCGGCGGAACTGGCCCGGGAACTGGGCAGCACGCCGGAGGCACTGGGCGGCATGCTGGGCACCCTGCACGCCGGCGGGTACGTGCAGGCTGCCGCGAGTGGCGAGGGGGCCTGCGCGTGCGGGCCGTGTTCCCTGAAAAGCCTGTGCCGGAACGCCGCGCAGGACGTGCCGCCCCTGCACCTGCTGCGCCTGACGCCGCGCGGCGAGGCGTACCTGCGGCGGCTGGGGCAGCTGACCTGAGAGAATCCTGGGAAGGGCGTGAGCAGGGAAGGAACCGGGAAACCCAGCTATGGGTGTGGCCCAGAAAAGTCCTGCATTGCTTCCACCACGTTATGCACGGCCAATTCAGGCCATTCTGTACGCGGTCGAGAGTTGCTCCGGGTCCGCACAGGTGCTTGCAGCGGGGTCCGCCGGTCCTCATACTCACCGTACGAAACTTCACTGGCCCAGGTGAGGGGCCGTGCCTCGCGGCCAGCGGCCCCTTCCCGGTTTCCTCGCGGGAGCGACTATGAAACGAACGGCGTCTCTTCTTCTCTCGGTCCTCTCGCTCACGGTGCCCAGCTTCGCGGCGGCGCAGACGCTGCCGCAGGCGGTGCGCGAACGCATCATCAAGGCCACGGTCATGCTGCTCCCCGCCACCGAGGACGGCAAGCTGGACGGCTCACGCGGGTCCGGCACGATCATCAGCCCCGAGGGTTTCATCCTCACGAACTACCATGTCGTCGGCGACAACGAGGCCCGCCGGCTGGCCCCATGGGTGCAGGTCCGCACCGTGCGCTTCGTGGACGAGGAACCCCAGCCGACCTACTGGGGCAAGGTGATCGCCGGGGACCCCTTCCTGGACCTGGCGGTCGTGCAGATCGTGGAGGACAAGGACGAGAAACCCGTCGGGAAGCTGAACCTGCCGTTCATGCAGATCGGCGACAGCAACCGCCTCACCATCGGGGACCCCATCTACGTGTTCGGGTTCCAGGGCACCGGCGGCATGACCCTCAGCTACTCCGCCGGGTCGGTGGCGGGCTTCACCGGTGAAGACCTCAGCAGCGGTGGCCGACAGTGGATCAAGCACGACGCCCAGACCGGGCCCGGGAACTCCGGCGGCGGGGCGTACAACACCGACGGCGACCTGATCGGCGTGCACAGCGCCGGCATTGCCGGGCAGAACAACTCCCGGACGTCGTTCATGCGGCCCCTGTCGGTCGCGTGGGGCCTGATCACGCCGAACGTCCCGAAATTCGCGGTGCGGTCCGGCACCAGCACCGCCAGCACGGCCACGAACACGGGAGGCGCGCAGGCGCAGACGCGCGGCACCACGGCCGGTACGGGCCCGGCCCCCACGCCCCGCAGCGACGCGACCGGCACGCTCTCCTGGCCCCTGCGCGGCCAGTCCGGGCAGACCTGGACCATGCAGTACCCGGAAGTCGGGCGGATCAGCGTGACCCTGACCGGCACGAACGCCGAGGGCACCCCCACCGGCACGGCCACCCTGCCCAACGGCGCGAAGTGGAGCGCCCTGTTCTTCGCCGGGACCAGCAGCGCCGCCGCGAAACTCGCCGTGTCGGACGGGAAGGCGGCGCTGTTCTGCGCGGTGGACCGGGCCGGCCTGTCGGGCCTGAACGCCCGCGGCACCGCGCTGTACATCGAGGACCTGAATCGCAGCAACGGCGGCGACGAGGTGGGCGACTGCACCCTGCAACTCCAGAGCGGTCCCGGCACCACGGGCAGCACCACCGGCACGTCCGGGAGCCTGGGCAGCCTGCTCGGCCAGGGCGGGACCGCGCCCAGCAGTGCCGGGCTCGCATGGCCGCTCAAGGGCGCGGTGGGCCAGAGCTGGAGCGTGCAGCTGCCGCAACTGGGCCGGCTCACCGTGAAACTGGACGGCACCACCAGCACCGGCAACCCGAAAGGCACCGCCACCCTGCCCGACGGCACGAAGTGGACGGCCGTGCTCTCGTACGACACGAAGGCCGACGACACCGCCATGATGGTCTCGGACGGGGACAGCCTGATCTACTGCCTGGTGACCCGCAGCGGCCTGAGCGGCACCACCGCCAGGGGCACCGCGTACTACCTGAAGGACCTGGACAGCGAGGACGACCCGGACAAACTCGGGGACTGCTCCTTCCAGCTGCAGGGCGCGGCGGGCGCTGGCACCTCGGGCACTGGCACGGCCGGAACGGGCACGAGCACCCCCACGCGCCTGGCCTGGCCGCTGAAACCGCAGGTCGGGCAGGCGTGGCAGGTGCAGATCCCGGAGCTGGGGCTGGTCACGGTCAGCCTGACGGGCCGGGACGACCAGGGGGACCCGAAAGGCACCGCCACCCTGCCGGACGGCACGAAATGGACGGCGTACTTCTACCATGAGGCCGCGAAGAACACCACGTGGCTGGACATCCTGGATGGCCGGGGCAGCATGGTGTACTGCGCCTTCACCGCGCAGGGCCTGAGCGGCACGGGCGCGCGCGGCAGCGCGTACTACGTGAAGGACGTGAATGCCAAGGAAGACCCCGCGAAGATCGGGGAGTGCAGCGCCCAGCTGAAGTAAAGGCACGGGGGGAGGGCCGGAGGGGTTAAGCTCCTCCGGCCCTCTGCCTGTGTTCAGGTCACGGGACTCCGGTCCGGCCAGCCCACGCTCTGCGCGGCCATGACCTCCCGCAGGACCGGCTCACGTTTCTCCATGCCGCCGCCCGCGCCGAAGTACGCGTTCAGGAGCCGCGCCCAGTCGCCGGGCCGGTCACCGCGCGCCGCGATGGGATTCATGATTTCCGTCGCCTCGCGGATCTCGTCGTCGGTGCCGACGTGGTAGGTGTCGGTGTGCACGACCAGGGGGCGCGGCACCCGCGGGCGGTACGGGGTGTCCTCGGCGGGCCGGCCGATGGTGAGGGCCGCGAAGGGCAGCACGCCCTCGGGCAGCGCCAGCAGCTCCACGATGCCCGGCAGGCCGTTCAGCACGCCGCCGATCCAGCAGCCCTGGTACCCGAGCATCTCGGCGGCGGTGAGCAGGTTCGTGCCGGCCATCACGGCGTCCCCAATGCCGAAGTGCACGGCGATGGCGGGCCACTCGCCGGGCGCGTATCCGGCGACCTCCAGCACGCGGCGCACGCGGTGCACGTCGGCGCACACCACGAAGGCCTCGCTGGCGGTGGCGATGTGCGCGTTCGTGGTGAGTTCCGCCACGCGGGCGCGCACGGCGGGGTCGGTGAGGCGCACGAAGGAGTACAGCTGCGCGGTCGCGTCGGTCGGGGCGCGCTGCGCGGCGTGCAGGATCACGTCCAGATGCTCGGGCGGCAGGGGGATCGGCTGGCCGTCCGCCGTGACGTACTGGCGGACGGTGCGGTGGGCGTCGAAGAACGCGCGAACCTGTTCGGGGGACTGGACGGGGCGGGTCATCCGCGCAGGATAGACGCTGCGGGGCGGCCGGTCAGGCGGCGGGGCGGTTACTCGCCACGTACAGCAGCAGGCCGATCAGGAGCAGGTCCAGCGCCCAGCTCGCGGGGCGTTTCAGGCGCGGGTCGCTCTGCGCGCGGTACACCTGCACGCCCAGCCTCACCAGCAGCAGGCCCGCGATCAGGAAGGGGCTGGGAGGCGGGCTGCCCAGCACCAGCGGCGCCAGCAGCAGCAGTGCCAGCACGGCCAGCAGCACGAAGCTGACCATGGTGGCGGGGGACGGCCCGGGCCGCTCCGGGGGCGGGGTCATGCGGTCCCGCCGGGCTGAGCCGGGGCGGCGCCCTCCTCAGGGACGGCTTCCAGCACCAGGGCGCTGTTCGGCGGCAGGTTCAGGCACAGGTGGTGCGTCTGGTTATGCCAGCCGGGCTCATGGGCGCGCAGGTCCGGCTGCTGCGTGCCGAACCCCCCGTACTGCCCGTCGTCGGTGGAGAGCAGCATGCGGTAGGTGCCGCCCTGCGGCACGCCGACGCGGTAGCCCTCGCGGTACACCGGGGTCAGGTTCGCCACGATCAGGCTCCACGCGCCGCTCGCCTCGTCACGGCGGGCGTAGGCGTACACGCTGTGGTCCGCGTCGTCCGCGCTGAGCCACAGCAGGCTGGTGTCCTGCCGGTCCCCGGCGTACCAGTCGCGCCGGGAGCGGTACAGGGCGTTCAGGTCCCGCACCAGGGTCATCACGCCGCGGTGGTCCGGGTGGTCCGCCAGGTGCCAGGGCAGGGCCTGGTCGTGGTTCCACTCGGTGGGCTGGGCGAAATCCTGGCCCATGAACAGCAGCTTCTTGCCGGGCGTGCTCCACATCATGGTCAGGAAGGCGCGGTACCCGGCGCGCTGCGCGTACCAGTCGCCGGGCTGCTTGGCGACCAGGGATTTTTTCAGGTGCACGACCTCGTCGTGGCTGAGGGCCAGCACGTAGTGTTCGCCCAGGCGGTACATGTTGTAGAAGGTCAGGTTGTGGTGCACGTGCCGGCGGTAGATGGGGTCTTTCTCGAAGTACGCCAGGGTGTCGTTCATCCAGCCCATCGCCCACTTGTAGTCGAAGCCCAGCCCGAACGGGGCGGGCGTGGTCACGCCGGGGAAGGCGCTGCTTTCCTCCGCGACGATCATGCAGCCGGGCGCCATGTGATGCACCACCTCGTTCAGGCGCTTGAGGAACGCGATGGCTTCCAGGTTCTCCCGGCCGCCGTGAATGTTCGGCACCCACTCCGTGCGGGAGAAGTCCAGGTACAGCATGCTCGCCACAGCGTCCACGCGCAGGCCGTCCAGGTGGTAGTCCTGCAGCCACTTCAGGGCGCTGCCGATCAGGAACATCACGACCTCGTTGCGGCCGTAGTCGAAGATGAAGGTGTTCCAGTCGTGATGGAAGCCCTTGCGCGGGTCGGCGTACTCATACAGGGGCGTGCCGTCGAACCGGGCGAGGCCGGCCGGGTCGGTCGGAAAGTGCCCGGGCACCCAGTCCAGGATCACGCCGATGCCCAGCCCATGCAGGTGGTTGATCAGGTACTTGAAGTCCTCGGGGCTGCCCATGCGGCTGGTGGGCGCGTAGTACCCGGTCACCTGATACCCCCAGGAGCCGTCGAAGGGGTGTTCCATCACGCCCAGCAGTTCCACGTGCGTGTACCCCATGAACACCACGTACTCCCCCAGCCGGTGCGCGAGGTCGCGGTAGTTCAGGAACCAGCCGTCGTCCGTGCGCATCCAGCTGGGCGCGTGGCACTCGTAGATGCTGACCGGTTCGTCCAGGCCGGAGGTGCGGGCCTGCATCCATTCCTGGTCGGTCCAGTCGAAGGGCTCGGTCCAGATGATGCTGCCGGTCGCGGGGCGGACCTCGAAGAAGGTGCCGTAGGGGTCCATCTTGTCCTCGGTCTGGCCCTGCGCGGACGTGATCCGGTACTTGTACCGCTGCCCGCGCCGCGCCGACGGCACGAACACGCCCCAGTACCCGAAGTCCAGGCGCTGCATGGCGTTGTCGAACCCGTTCCAGCCGTTGAAGTCCCCGACCACGCTCACGTGGTGCGCATGCGGAGCCCAGACCGCGAACCGCACGCCCTCCACGCCGCCTTCCGTGGTGGGGTGGGCGCCCAGCAGGTGATCGGGGCGCACCAGATCGGCGGTCACCAGCTTCTGTAGGTGCCCGTGGTCCAGCGGCAGGGGAACGGCAGAACTCATGAGTGGAGTCTAGCGGCGCCAGGGTGAGCGGGCATTCAGCAGTTCCAGACGTAACCGCGGCATATGCGCAGGCCCGCGGGGGCGTGGCAGGGCATCATGCCAGGACATGCGGCGCCTCCTGAGTCCGGGCGACTGGCGGCCCTGCTCGTGCTGCTGGCGGTGCTGGGGTGGGCGTGGCCTCTGGTGCAGCTGTGGGGAAGTTCGAGCCTTGGCGAGGCCGCACTGGACCGGCAAGAGCCGGATGCCGCACACCTGCGTCGGGTGGCGCCACTGGCACTGCTGTCCCCGCAAAGCGTCCCGGTTCAGGATGTGGACACAGAGCGGCGTTTCCTGGCACGGGTAGGAGAACGCGGGAAGGGCCTGGCCGGGAACGCCTGCGAGGGCGGGCTGATCGCCGACGGCTGACGCTGCTGGAGCGCTCGCGCCGGAGGAGTCGGTGGCAGGCTGCGACAGTCAACCGAGTTGGTGACCTGCTCGTGCTCGACTGCCGCTGGTTCTCACGGGCGTTCGAGGGGTGTGACGCCGGTCTCCGACCGTTCTAACCTCTTCCCTTACCCTGACGCGGCGGCCTGCATGGGGACCAGCTGCGTCCAGCTGTGCACCCCGCCGATCTGCACGGTCACGAAGCGTTCCAGCGCGCGCCACAGCGCCGGGCGCTGCTCGACTGGACCGGCAAGAGCCGGATGCCGCACACCTGCGTCGGGTGGCGCCACTGGCACTGCTGTCCCCGCAAAGCGTCCCGGTTCAGGATGTGGACACAGAGCGGCGTTTCCTGGCACGGGTAGGAGAACGCGGGAAGGGCCTGGCCGGGAACGCCTGCGAGGGCGGGCTGATCGCCGACGGCTGACGCTGCTGGAGCGCTCGCGCCGGAGGAGTCGGTGGCAGGCTGCGACAGTCAACCGAGTTGGTGACCTGCTCGTGCTCGACTGCCGCTGGTTCTCACGGGCGTTCGAGGGGTGTGACGCCGGTCTCCGACCGTTCTAACCTCTTCCCTTACCCTGACGCGGCGGCCTGCATGGGGACCAGCTGCGTCCAGCTGTGCACCCCGCCGATCTGCACGGTCACGAAGCGTTCCAGCGCGCGCCACAGCGCCGGGCGCTGCTCGGGCGGGACGGGGGTGTCCATGCTGGCCCGCACGGTGCGGCGCACCACGCCCTGCAGGAAGTCCAGGGCGGCGTCCGGGTAGGGGGGCAGGGCGGCGCAGTTGCCGCACAGCAGCTGCCCGCCCAGCGGGTCCGGGTGCGCGGGGTCGGGGGTGCCGCAGCGGGCGCAGCGAGCGGTCTGGGGCACGATGCCGGCCAGGCCCAGCAGTTTGTAGCTCATGACCAGCGCCACCCATTCCGGGTCCGGCTGGCGGGAGATGCCGCGCAGCGCGCCGCTGAACAGGTCGAAGGCCTGCTCGCTGAATTCGCCTTCCTGGAAGAGGGCGTCGGCGAATTCGGCCATCAGGTGCGCGTAGGCGTAGCGGCCCGGTTCGGCCAGGGTGGGCAGGGCACCTTCCAGCACGGCCTGTTTCACGCTGGCGAGGTCGTTGTGGGGGCCCTGGTACACCTGCACGGCGACGTGGTGAAAGAGGTTCAGGCTGCTGGTGAGGGGGCCTTTCACGCCGCCGCGGGCCACGGCCTTGAGTTTGCCCTGCGGGGTGAGCAGAGTGACGATGATGTCGCCGGCCGGCGTGACGCGTCGGCGGATCACGATGCCGCTGCGGTTCGCGGTTCGGGCCCTCATGGCCGGCTGGTCCTTTCGTGGTGGCCCTGGCGCTTCACCCGGGAAGTGTAGTGCGCGGGCGCTGGGCGGGCCGTGCCGCGTCCCACCTTCGGGCGGGCCGCTGGGCGGAAGGGGCGGCAGGTCACGGCCGGGGTGGGCGGGGAGCCTCTAGACTTGCCTTCATGAGTGACCCGCGACCCAAGGAGCACAGTGCCCGCGACCTGCTGCGGGAACTCTTCCCGGAGACGCACCGTGAGCTGTTCGGCGAGGCGCAGGGCGGGCCGGCGCTGCCGCCCACGCTGGGGCTGTACCCGGTGGCGGACGGCCGGCTGGCGCTGGTGCACGGGGACCAGCTGGCCGAGTTCACGCCCATTCCCCCGAAGGGCAGTTCGGCGCTGCACTGCGACCTGTGCCATCACACGCGCAGCCGCAGCGAGGCGCACGTGTACCGCGTGCAGGTGGGGGCGCGGCGCACGCGGTACGTGACGCTGTGCACGCCCACGCACGGCTGCCAGTCCCGGGCGGGCGCGCGGGGGCTGGAGGCGCTGGCCTGGCGGATCTTTCCCATCGAGAACCTGCACGCCGACTAACGCAGGGGCTGCATGAAGTCCGTTGGTGCCCCTCCCATCACAGCCGGTGGGGCGCTGGGTAGGCTGCGGGCGTGGAGAGTGTCCTGACCGAGCTGAACCTGATGCAGGGCCTGGTGGCGGCGTTCGTTCTGAGCGGCCTGATCGGCTGGGAGCGCGAGTCCCGCAACCGCAGCGCGGGGCTGCGCACGCACATTCTGGTCGGGGTGAGTGCGGCCCTGTTTATCGTGCTGGGCGAGAATCTGGTCACGAATTTCGCGAAACAGGACGATCAGGTGCGGTTCGACATGATCGGCATCCTGGGCGCGGTGGTCAGCGGCGTGAGCTTCCTGGGGGCCGGCGCGATCTTCTCCAGTCAGCGAGGGGAGGGCGCCAAGGGCCTGACGACCGCCGCGAGTCTGCTGGCGGTGGCGGCGGTGGGGATGACCTGCGGGCTGCACCTTTACGTGCTGGCGACGGGGGCCACGCTGCTGTATCTGGTGACGCTGGGGCCGCTGGGGCTGCTCATGGGCGCGAAGAAGGGCAGCGGCCCGACCGAGGAGGACTGAGACGTGTGGACCAGGGAGTCCTGGCGACCATCGGGTGACCTCCACATTTCCTCATCGGCCACCCAGATAAAATTGTATACAATATCCACATGAGCCGTTTCGAGCGCCCCAGCCTGATCCGCGAGGGCGTCTACCACCACCTGCACCGCGCCATCCTGGACGGTGACTTCATGCCCGGCGAACGCCTGGGCGAGGTGGAACTCGGCGAGAAACTGGGCGTGTCCCGCACCCCCATCCGCGAGGCCCTGCTGCGCCTCACGCAGGAAGGGCTCCTGACCGCCGAGGCGAACAAGGGCGTGCGCGTGCGCACCGTCAGCGCAGACGAGGCCCGCGACACCTACACCGTCCGCGCCGAACTGGACGCCCTGGCCGCCGCCCTGGCCGCCACGCACCACACCCCCGACGACGCCCGCGCCCTGCACGCCGCCCTGCACGACCTGAACCGCAGCGGCAGCGACGACTACCGCGACCAGACCCGCCTGGACCTCGCCTTCCACCGCCGCATCGCCCAGGCCGCCCACAACGCGCCCCTCACTGACCTCTCCCGCGACCTAGAACACCGCATCGCGCTCATCAAGCACCAGACCCGTACCTACAACGCCCACCCGGACACCCAGGCGCAGCACGAGGCGATCCTTCAGGCCGTGCTGAACCGCGACCCGGACGCCGCCCGCGCCGCCGCGCGGGAACACGTGCAGACCTTCGCCGCCCTGGTCCTGAGTGACCTGGACCGCGCCGAGCCCCACGCCACCAGCCCACCCGGGGCGCCGCCCCCCGCCCGCCCCGTTCCCGCCCCCACTCCAGGAGAGACAGAATGTTAGATCAGGTGTACCGCAAGGCCGTGCTGACCGTCACCGGCAACCCGAACGTGGAAAAGATCGTCCGCGCGCGCGGCAAGGGCCTCGTGAAACGCTTCGTCGCCAGCGAGGACATTCCCGGCGTGCTGCGCGCCGCCAAGGAACTCGAACAGGACGGCATCGGCGCCATCCTTGATCAGCTCGGCGAGTTCATCGACTCCCCCGAACAGTGCAACGAGTTTGCCCAGCAGGTCCTGGACCTGATCGAGCAGGCGCACGCGCAGGGCGTCGAACCGTACGTGAGCATCAAGCTCTCCAGCGTCGGTCAGGGCAAGACCGTGAACGGCGAGGACCTCGGCCTCACCAACGCCCGCCGCATCATCCGCAAGGCGAGCGAGTACGGCGGGTTCGTGTGCCTGGACATGGAAGACCACCCCCTCGTGGACCTCACCCTCGCGCAGTTCCGCACCCTGGTCGGCGAGTTCGGCAACAAGGCCGTGGGCACCGTGCTGCAGTCCTACCTGTTCCGCAGCCTGAAAGACCGCGACAGCCTGGACGACCTGCAACCCAACATCCGCATGGTGAAGGGCGCCTACCTGGAACCCGAAACCGTCGCCTACAAGGACAAGGCCGACGTGGACGCCAACTACCGCCGCCTCGTGTACCAGCACATGAAAGCCGGGAACTACACGAACGTCGCCACGCATGACGAGAAGATCATCGACGACGTCAAGCACTTCGCCCTCATTCACGACATTCCCCGCGACCAGTTCGAGTTCCAGATGCTGTACGGCATCCGCCGCGACCTGCAGAAGGACCTCGCCCTGCAGGGCTACCGCGTGCGCACGTACATCGCCTACGGCCCCGCGTGGTACCCGTACTTCACCCGCCGCATCGCCGAAACGCCCCGCAACGCCCTGTTCATCGTCAAGGGCATGCTCAAGGGCTGAGCCGATTTGAGCGGAGCAGTTCCACCCATGACCTCAAGTGGCCGCGTTGCCATGCGGCCTTTTCAAGGAGATCAACCATGATTCGAGTTCAGGAATACCGTCCGCAGGCGTTTACCAATTTCACGAAGGAGGAGAACGTCAAGGCGTACCAGGAGGCGCTGGCGAAGGTCCGGCAGGAGATCGTCGGGAAGCATTACCCGCTGATCATCGATGGGCAGAAGGTGGACACGGCCGAGCGCATGGTGTCGCTGAACCCGTGTGATACGGACGAGGTGGTGGGCACCACGGCCGCCGCGACGAAGGAGCACGTGGATCAGGCGATCGCGGGCGCTTGGAAGGCGTTCGAGAGCTGGAAGAAGTGGGACATGGACGCCCGGGCCCGCATCCTGCTGAAGGCCAGCGCGATCCTGAAGCGCCGCCGTCTGGAGGCGTGCGCGATCATGAGCATCGAGGCCGGGAAGAACTACGCGGAAGCGGACGTGGAGGTGGCGGAAGCCATCGACTTCCTGGAGTACTACGCCCGGAGCGCGATGAAGTACGCGCACTTCGGCAGCGCGGAAACCACGTGGTTCGAGGGTGAGGAAAACGGCCTGATGTGGATTCCGCTGGGCGTGGGCGTGAGCATCAGCCCGTGGAACTTCCCGGCGGCGATCTTCCTGGGCATGCTGGCCGCGCCGATCGTGGTGGGCAACTGTATGGTGGTCAAGCCGGCGGACAACGCGGGCGTGATCGCCGGGTTCATCGCGGACATCATGCTGGAGGCGGGTCTGCCGGCGGGCGTGCTGCAGTTCCTGCCGGGGCACGGCAGTGAGATCGGGGATGCCATGACCGGGCACCCGAAGACGCGGTTCATCACGTTCACGGGGAGCGTGCCGGTGGGCCTGCGCATTCACGAGGTGGCGGCGAAGGTGCAGCCCGGGCAGAAGTGGATCAAGCGCACGGTGATGGAACTGGGCGGCAAGGACGCCCTGATCGTGGACGAGACGGCCGACATCGAGAACGCGGTGACGAGCGCGGTGCAGAGTGCGTTCGGGTTCAACGGGCAGAAGTGCAGCGCGATGAGCCGCCTGATCGTGGTGGACGACGTGTACGACGAGGTGGTCGGGAAGGTCGTGGAGCGCGCGGGCAAGCTGACCATGGGCACCGGTGAGGAGAACGCGAACGTCACGGCCGTGATCAGCCAGAAGGCGTTCAAGTCCATCAGCGAGTACCAGAAGGTCGGTGCTGGCGAGGGCAAGGTGCTGCTGGGCGGCGAGGCTCCCGGCGAGCACAACGGGAAGAAGGGCAACTACATCCAGCCGACCATCATCGGGGATGTGGACCGGAACGCGCGCATCTCGCAGGAGGAGATTTTCGGGCCGGTGGTGGCGGTGTTCCGCGCCAAGGACTGGCAGGACGCGCTGGACATCGCCAACAGCACCGTGTACGGCCTGACGGGCGGGGTGTGCAGTAACAGCCGGGAGCGTCTGGAGGAGGCGCGGGAGAAGTTCGAGGTGGGGAACCTGTACTTCAACCGCAAGATCACCGGGGCGATCGTGGGTGTGCAGCCGTTCGGCGGGTACAACATGAGCGGCACGGACAGCAAGGCGGGCGGCCCGGACTACCTGTCGAACTTCATGCAGCTGAAGACGGTCACTGAGCGCTGGTAAGCGGCCGCACGTCGCAGAAGGCCAGGGTGGCGCACCCTGGCTTTTTTCGTGACGCAGATTGGCAGAAGATTGAAAAAGGCAATCAGTTTAGCGTGGGGTGGTGGGGCATGCACGCGAATGTGACCAGGACAAAATGTGCAAATCATTGCCTTTTGCAGCCCAGACGCAGAAACAGGGGATTTTCAACAATTTTTACATCTGTCTAGACAAGAAGGCGAGAAGCCCTTCTGTAGCGCCCTAGGATTCGCCACAGCTTCCAACCCGAACGGATCGCCTCTCCCCTCCCCGACACCCTCCCCGGGGCGTTCCTGGCCGCATTGTCCCCAGCCCTGACCGGCCGGGCGACGTCCCTTCCTGCACCCCCGCTTTCCCTGGCCCAGCGCCGCCCACCCGGAGGATTCATGAAGCACACCCGCACCCTGATCGCCGCCACCCTGGCCCTCACCCTCGCGTCCTGCGGTCAGCAGCCCACCGCGCCCGTCGCCGCGCTGCCCACCCCCGGCGCAGACAGCCAGGCCGAGGTGATCCCCGGCGCGTACCTGGTCGGCTTCAAGCAGGACGCCCTGAGCGCCCAGAACCTCACCGAGCAGGCCGCCATGCAGGCCCAGGCGATCACTGCCGCCGGCGGCATCATGACCAGCCAGTGGGCGGACATCAGCGCCGCCGCCGTCAAACTGGACGCCAGCGCCCTGGCGAAACTGCAGGGCAACCCCATGGTCGAGTACGTGGAACCCGACCTCGTCCGCCACGCGCTGGGCTTCAAGAGCGGCGTGACCGACGCGGCCGCCAGCCGCCCCGCCCTGAGCAGCCAGGGCCTCAGCGCCCAGGCGCTGTACACCGCCAGCGGTGAGACCACCTGGGGCGACAACGCCCTGCGCGTGCCTGAACTTCAGGCGAAAAACTACACGGGTGCGGGCGTGGCCGTGTGCATCGGCGACACCGGCATCGACGGCAACCATCCTGAGTTCCAGCGCAAGCTCAAGGGCTTCAAGAACTTCACCGGTGAGCTCAACCGTGACAGCGCCTACGCCCTGAACGACCTGTCCCACCACGGCACGCACGTAGCCGGCACCGTCTTCGCGCAGTACGGCTCGGGCACCGGCGCGAGCGGCCTGCAGAGCGGCATGGACCCCAACGGCGTGGGCGGCGTGGCGACGGGCGCGAACCTGTACATGGCCCGCGTGCTGGGCGACACCGGCTCCGGCAGCAGCAGCGCCATCATCAACGGCGTGAACTGGTGCGCCGCGCAGCTCCAGAGCCAGGGCGGCACCGAAGCGAAGGTCGTCATCAGCCTGAGCCTCGGCGGCGGCCGGGCCAGCAAGACCGAGCAGCGCGCCTACACCAGCGTCTGGCAGAAGGGCGCCCTGACCATCGCCGCCACCGGCAACGACGGCGCGGCCGTGTCCTACCCCGCCGCGTACACCGAAGTGGTCGGGATCGGCGCCGTGGACAGCAACCTCACCAAGGCGGACTTCAGTAACTTCGGCACGCAGGTGGACCTCGTCGGCCCCGGCGTGGACGTGATCAGCAGCGTGCCGCTGGGCCAGGGCACCCGCGCGCTGGCCTCCGGCGGCGGCGTGAACTTCAGTGACGTGCAGGCGGCCGACCTGACCGGCAAGGGCACCGTGAACGGCACCATCGTCGCGGGCGGCGGCACGAACAACGAGTTCTGCGGCGTGGGTGCCCGCAACAGCGCCCTGAGCGGCAACATCGCCCTGATCAGCCGCGGCACCTGCTCCTTCGAGGAGAAGGTCGCCAACGCTGTCGGCAGCGGCGCCACGGCCGTCATGATCTACAACAACGCGGCCGGCTCCCTCGGCATGAGCCTCACCAACCAGTACAACGTGCCGGTCGTGGGTCTCCTCCAGGCCGACGGGCAGGCCCTGCTGGGCAAACTCCCCACCACCGGGAGCGTCACCGTGGGCGCCGCCGACTACGAGTCCTACAACGGCACCAGCATGGCCACCCCGCACGTGAGCGCCGCCGCAGCCGTGGTGTGGGCCGCCAAGCCCACCCTGACCAACACCCAGTTGCTGAACCTGCTGACGAACACCGCCAAGGACCTGGGCACCGCCGGCAAGGACAACAACTTCGGCTACGGCCTGGTGGACCCCTACAAGGCCATCACCGGACTGTAAGCCCTGACTCCCGGCTGAACTGAAGCGCGCCGCCTCCGGCTGGGGGCGGCGTTCTCATGTATCCGGGCTGTGACAGGCAAAGGGGAAGGGCCGCCCGGTAGAAATGGGCGGCCCTTGATGATCTGAATTCAGCTGTTCTTGAAGAGGGGAAGGTGGCCAAGCGCGGTGACCTCGGGGCGTTCGTCGCCCTCGGTGAACACGGCGAGAATCGCGGCGACTTCCCCGCCGACTTCCTCGATGATCTGGCGCAGGGAGTGCAGGGTACCGCCGCTGGACACGACGTCGTCCACGATGGCGACCTTGTGGCCCTTGACCTTGCTGACATCGAAGCCGTCGAGGACGAGCAGCTGCGGTTTGCCGGTGGTGATGCTGACCACCTCGCGCATGACCGGCTCGACCATGTAGGGCTTCTGGGTCTTGCGGATCACGATGTACGGCTTGCCGCTTTCCCGGCTGATGACGTGCGCCAGGGACAGGGCCTTGACCTCGGGGGTGACGAGCACGTTGACGTCGGCGGGGAGCCGGGCGGCGAGGGCCTTGCCGGCAGCCTCGGTGACTTCGGTGTCGCCCAGCATGTTGAACAGGGCGACGCTGACGGTGTCGGAGACGGGGACGATGGGCAGGTCGCGGGTGACACCGCCCACCTGAACTTGATGCGTGTTCACGGCGCCCATGGTAGCCCCTGCGCGGCCCGGTCGGTGGGGTGTGGGTAGGGGGAGGTGGGTGGACCGGGCGCACGTAGACAAGTTGAGTTGTTTTATCCACTTTAGGCCGCTAGCCTGTTCCCCATGACTGCCCTGCCCTCCTCCCCGCGGGTGGCGCCCCGCACCGACCAGAGCGCCCTGCGTTTCAACGCCATCACCGTGGTGTTCGTGACCCTGCTGGCCGTGATCCTCACGCTTCCCGCCCTGAGCCTCGCCCTCGGCGCGGCCATGCTGCTGGGCGCCGTGGTGCCTGAATTCTCTCCCCTGCGCGCCGCGTACCGCCGCCTGGGCCCGGCGCTCGGCCTGCACCCGGACGTGGTGGACGAGGACCCCCGCGCGCACCACTTCGCGCAGGGCGTGGGCGGCAGCTTCCTGCTGGCCTCAGGCCTTGCGACGCTGGGCGGCCTGACCGTCCTGGGCGCCGCGCTGGGCCTGATCGTGATCGCGCTGGCCGCCCTGAACCTCACGCAACGCATCTGCGTGGGCTGCCTGATGTACTTCCAGTTCCGCCGCCTGCGCTACGTCCTGCTGCACCGCTGAGCGGCGCCGCCTGCCCTGCCGGGCTCCCCTCTCAGACCGTTTAACGTCAAAGGGATGGGGGTAGACTCGGCCCATGACGCCCTCCCCCACCCCGCACTTTGAGCTGGGCATCGCCAGCTTCGGCGACTTCACCCCCGACCCCGCCACCGGCGCGCAGGTCAGCCCACAACAGCGCATGAAGGACCTGCTGGAGGAGATCGAACTGGCCGACCAGGTGGGCCTGGACGTGTTCGCGTTGGGCGAGCACCACCGCCCGGACTACCTGATCTCCAGCCCCGCCACCGTGCTGGCCGCCGCCGCTACCCTCACGAAGAATGTCCGCCTCAGCAGTGCCGTGACGGTCCTGAGCACCGACGACCCGGTCCGGGTGTTCCAGCAGTTCGCCACGCTGGACCTGATCAGCGGCGGCCGCGCCGAGATCATGGCCGG
This sequence comes from Deinococcus ficus, assembly GCF_003444775.1. Lineage (NCBI taxonomy): Bacteria > Thermotogati > Deinococcota > Deinococci > Deinococcales > Deinococcaceae > Deinococcus > Deinococcus ficus. Next base: position 1,912,433 of record NZ_CP021081.1, read on the forward strand.
GCGGGGGTCGTTCAGCGAATCCTTCCCGCTGTTCATGGGGGATGCCCCCATTGATTACGACGGCCTGTTCCGGGAGCGGCTGGACCTGCTGCTGACCCTGCGGGAGCACACGCACGTCACCTGGAAAGGCCAGACCCGCCCGTCCCTGCACGGCGAGGGCGTGTATCCCCGGCCCCTGCAGGACCCGCTGCCGGTATGGCTCGCCATCGGCGGCACGCCCAACAGCGCCCGGCGCGCCGGCACGCTGGGCCTGCCACTGGCCCTGGCGATCATCGGCGGGCTGCCCGAACAGTTCCGCGGGCTGATCGACCTGTACCGCGCGTCCGGGCAGGCGGCCGGGTTCGGCCCGGACCGCCTGAAGGTCAGCATCAACAGCCACGGCCTGATCGCCGACGATTCCCGCGTGGCTGCCGACACCATGTTCCCGGTCCACAAGGCGGTGTTCGAGAAGCTGGGCCAGGAGCGCGGCTGGCGCAACGCCGTGACGCGCGACGCGTTCGAACGGGACCGCAGCCTGCGCGGCGCGTACTTCACCGGCGACCCGCAGGAAGTCGCCGACAAGATCCTCTACCAGCACGAGGTGTTCGGGCACGACCGCTTCACCCTTCAGAACGGCGGGGGCACGCTGCCGCACGCGGTCGTGATGCGGTCCATCGAGCTGCTGGGCACGCAGGTCGCCCCGGTCGTCCGGGCGGAAATCGCGCGGAGAACCGGGGCGGCGGAGTAACCCCTGGTCAGTGCGCCGCGACGGTGACCGGCTGGCCCTGCTGTTCCTGGGCCAGCCGCTCCCAGTTCACGCGGCGGCGGCGCCACTCGAACACGAGCACCTTGGCGATCTCCTCCAGGATGCGGGCCAGGAACACGCCCCACACGCCCAGCGGCGTGTACAGGCCCAGCCAGATCGCCAGCGGCAGCCCCACGATCAGTGCGCCGATCACGTCGCCGATGATGACGCCCTGCGCGTCCCCGGCGCTGGGGAGAATGCCGCCGCCCACGATCATGTTCCGGACCTTGAAGATCTGCGCGGCCGCGGTGATCAGCACGCCCAGCACGGCGATGTGCTGCACCTCCGGGCCAACCTTCGGGAACACCAGGGGAATGACCAGGCTGCTCAGGGCGAACAGCGCGCCGAAGAGCAGCGCCGTGAGCAGCCCCGCGCGCGTCAGGCGGTCAATCCAGGTACGGGCCGCCTGGGCGTCCCCCGCGCCGAGGCTCTGACCGATGAACACGGTGGCCGCGCTCATCAGGCCGAAGCTGCCGACGATGAAGATGCCCTCCAGCGTGCCCACGATCTGGCTGGCGGCGAGCGCCTCGGTGCCCACGCGGGCGTACACGGCGGCGTACAGGAAGCCGCCCAGCGTCCACACGAACTCCGTGAAGGCCAGCGGGGCGCTGAGGGTGACGAGCGGCCCGGTCAGGGCACCCCACTCGTCGCCGCGGGGCAGTTCGAAGTGCACCAGCCGCCGCGCGCCGTATAGCTGCCAGGCCAGGTGCACGGCCTTGTACACGTTGGCGGCCACGACCGCCCAGGCCGCGCCGATCAGGCCCAGTTCCGGGAAGGGACCGGCGCCGAACACCAGGCCGTACGCGAGGATCGCCTCCAGCACCACGCTGATCACGGTGGCGACCAGAGGCGTGCGGGCGTGCCCGAGGCTGCGCAGCGCGCCGCTGAACACCCACCCGAGCAGGCCGGGCACCAGGGCCAGCATGAACACCTGCATGTAGGGCGTGGCGGCCGCAGTGACGTCCGGGGCGCCGCCCGCGAGGCGCAGCAGGGTGCCGGCGCCGGTCACGATGGGCACGGTGAGGACCGCGCCGAGCAGCGTGGCGAGCAGGGCCGCGGCGGCCAGGGCGTGATTGATACCGCGCCGGTCGTTCGCGCCGGAGCGGCGGGCGATGAGGATGCTGGTGCCAGACCCGATGGCGCCCAGCGTGACGAAGAACATGAAGCTCAGGCTGCCGCTGAGGCCCACGGCGGCGACCGACACGGCGCCCAGGGTGCCGACGATGATCTGGTTGATGAAGCTGAGCAGCAGCTGGATGACCATTTCCAGGCTGACGGGCACGGCTATCTTCGCGATTTCCCGGTTAGGGTTGAGGGGGGCGCCTGGCATACGGCGTCAGAGTAGTGGAGGCGCGGGGGCGGGACGTCCGCCATGTGGCGCATGCCTGGGCAGGTCCGCGCGCGGGTGACAGGTGCCGGCAGGGAACCGCAGGACATTGAATCGACCACTTGAGTTTTCAATTGCAAAATATCCAGACTTCTTTCTTGACATTCAATAAGTCGGGCGCAGAGAATGCAGGCAGGTACTTCCCCATGACCCAGGACGCCACGCCCGCCCCCCTGATCCCCGCCACCAGCTGGGCGATCATCGACTCCACCCTCCGCGAGGGCGAACAGTTCGCCCGGGGCAACTTCAAACGCGACGACAAGATCGAGATCGCCCGGGCCCTCGACGCGTTCGGCGTGGAATTCATCGAAGTGACCACCCCCATGGTCAGCCAGCAGACCCACGACGACATCCGCCGCCTGACCAGCCTGGGCCTGCGCAGCAGGTTCCTCACCCACGTCCGCTGCACCATGGAAGACGTGCAGCGCGCCGCGGACACCGGCGTGCACGGCCTGGACCTGCTGTTCGGCACCAGCAGCTTCCTGCGCGAATTCAGCCACGGCAAGAGCATCCCGCAGATCATCACCGCCGCCGAAAAGGTCATCGGGTGGCTGCGCCACCACCACCCGGGGCTACAACTGCGCTTCAGCGCCGAGGACACCTTCCGCAGCGAGGAAACCGACCTGATGGCCGTGTACCGCGCCGTGTCCGACATGGGCGTGCACCGCGTCGGCCTGGCCGACACGGTGGGCGTCGCCACGCCCCGGCAGGTGTACGCCCTGGTCCGCGAGGTCCGCAAGGTGATCGCGCCCGACTGCGGCATCGAATTCCACGGGCACAACGACACCGGCTGCGCGGTGAGCAATGCCTACGAGGCCGTGGAGGCCGGCGCCACCCACATCGACACCACCATTCTCGGCATCGGCGAACGCAACGGCATCACGCCCCTGGGCGGCTTCCTGGCGCGCATGTTCACCTTCGACCCGCAGGGTCTGATGGACAAGTACCAGCTGCCCCTGCTGCCCGAACTGGACAACATGATCGCCCGGATGGTCGGCCTGCCCATCCCCTGGAACAACTACCTGACCGGCGAGTTCGCGTACAACCACAAGGCCGGCATGCACCTCAAGGCCATCTACCTCAACCCCGGCGCGTACGAGGTGATCCCCCCGGAACTGTTCGGCGTGGGCCGCAGCATCCAGGCGGCCAGCAAGATCACCGGCAAGCACGCCATCGCCTTCCGCGCCCGCGAACTGGGCCTGCACTACGGCGAGGACGCCCTCCGGCGCGTCACCGACCACATCAAGGCCCTGGCCGAGGACGGCGACCTGGACGACGCGCACCTGGAACAGGTCCTGCGCGAATGGGTCAGCGCTTAACCCGGCAGTCAGGCAGGGGGACGCCCGGTCCGGGCTGAGCGTGTTGAAATGGCGGGCATGACGTCCGACGCGCCGCCCGCCGTGTTCATGACCTTCTCCCCCGCGGGCGGGGGCGGGGGGAAACCGGTGGCGGTGTTCGCAGGCGGCCACGGGGACCCTGCAGCGCGGGCCGCATCGGCCGGGGCGCCGCTGTCGGTGTTCGTGACCGCGCAGGACGACCTGAACGTGCACCTGGAGCTGTTCACGCCGCAGGGGCGCCGGGGCAGTTCGGATTCCGGGGCGCTGGCGGCCCTGGTCTTCCTGCAGGAGCGCGGCGGCATGGGGGACGCGCTGAGCGTGCACATGGGCGGCGAGGAGTTCAGCGCGCAGTGGTGCACGGGGGAATGGTCACTGCTGCAGGGCACCGCGACGGTGCACGAGGTTGAGGCCGACCTGTCCCCGCTGGGGCTGCTGGCGCGTCCGGCGTGGGTGGCGTCGGCCGGCCGGCCGAACCTGGTGGTTCAGCTGCCGGACCTGGAGGCCCTGACGGCCTTCCGGCCGGATGCGGAGGCGATCAGGGCCGTGAACCGGGCCACCGGCACGACCGGCCTGGTGCTGTTCACGCCGGGCGGCACGGGCCGCGCGGACGTGAGCCTGCGGTGTTTCGGGCCGTTGAAGGGCTTTCTGGAGGACGCGGCGAGCAGCAACATGTTCGCGTGCCTGACCGGGGTGCTGTGTGCGGGCGCCTTCCTGGAGGCCGGCGTGCAGATCATCCGGGGCGCGCAGGTGATGCCCGGGCGGCCGGCGCGGCTGACGGCGCAGTTCACGCCCGTGCCGGGCGGGGCGGAGGCGGTGTGGGTGGGCGGCCCGGTCGCGCGGGTCGGCGGGTGACCGCGCCGGCGGGGGCGGCGCCCGCGTCCCTGGCGGTCCTGCGGCGGGACGTGTCGGTGTCGGCGGTGCTGGCGGGCGTGATCGCGATTGTGGTGAGCGTGGCGAGCAGCATCGGGCTGCTGGTGCAGGCTGCGCAGGACTTTGACCTCACACCGGTGCAGGCGGCGAGCTGGCTGACGGCGTCGTACCTGGCGATCGGGGTGGGCACGCTGGCGCTGTCGTGGCGGTTCCGGGCGCCGGTGCTGCTGGCGTGGAGCACGCCGGGGCTGGCGGTGATCGCGGGCGTGGCCGCAAGCGGGCAGGCGAGTTTCCCGGAGGTGCTGGGCGCGTGCGTCGTGAGTGCGGCGGTGATGACGGTGCTCGGCGTGACCGGCGCGTTCGGGGCGGTCACGGCCCGCATTCCGCCGGCGCTGGCGAACGCTCTGCTGGCCGGGGTGCTGCTGCCATTCGTGCTGGGTGCCTTCCGGGCGCTGCCGGTGGCCCCGGTGGCGGTGGGCGGGATGATCGTGGTGTTCCTGCTGGGGCGGCTTTTCTTTCCGCGCTGGGCGGTGCCGGCGGTGCTGCTGGTGGGTGCGCTGCTGTCCGTCCTGACCGGGCAGGTGGGCGGCCTGACGGGCGGCGGGCCGGGCACGCTGGCGTTTCAGGACGTGTCGCTGAACCTGGGGCGGGTGCTGGCCCTGGCGCTGCCGCTGACGGTGCTCACGCTGGCGTCGCAGCAGCTGCCGGGCGTGGCGGTGTTGCGGGCGTGCGGGTTCGGGCGGGTGCCGACCAGTCCGCTGATCACCTGGACGGGCGTGCTGAGCCTGCTGTCCGCGCCGTTCGGGGCGCACACCACGAACCTCGCGGCGATCACGGCCGCCATCGCCGCGAACGCCGAGGCGCACCCGGACGAGGACCGGCGCTGGGTGGCGTGCGTGAGTGCGGGCGTGCTGTACCTGCTGCTGGCGGCGGGGGCGGGGTGGGTGCTGGGCGCGGTGGGGGCCATTCCGGCGCCGGTGATCGCGGCGCTGGCGGGCCTGTCGCTGGTCGGCACGACCCTGAGCAGCCTCACGGCCGCCCTGCACGACGAGCGCACCCGGGAGGCCGCGCTGCTGACCCTGGCGGTGACGGCGAGTGGCGTGACGTTCCTCGGTGTAGGGAGCGCCGTGTGGGGCCTCGCGGCGGGCGGGGTGCTGGCCTGGGCGGCGCGCACGCGGGCGTAAGCGCCCGGGCTGTGACGCGGATTCCCACGGCGTGCGTGCCGAGCCCCTAGACTGCCGGGCATGGAGCTTTTGCTTGACCTTCACCCCGACGCGTACCCCCTGGACGGCTTCCGCCGCCGTCAGCTGCTGGACTGGGTGTACGGGCAGGGCGTGGGGGAGTTCGCGGCCATGACGAACCTGCCGGCCGCCGCCCGCGCCGATCTGAGCGGGCAGTACACCCTGAACCCCTTCCGGGACATCGAGACGGTCCGCAGCGCGGACGGCAGCGTGAAGTACCTGTTCACGCTGATGGACGGCCGGCAGATGGAAGCGGTGTACATGCCGTACCTGGACCGCAAGACGATCTGCGTGAGCACCATGGTGGGCTGCCCGGCCCGCTGCGCCTTCTGCGCCACCGGGAAGATGGGCTTCGGCCGGAACCTGACGCCGGGCGAGATCGTGGGGCAGGTGCTGGCCGTCGCGGGCGGCGAGGACATCGCCCCGCGCGAGATCCGCAACCTGGTGTTCATGGGCATGGGGGAAGCCATGCTGAACTACGACAACACCATGCAGGCCGCCCGGATCCTGCTGCACCCGGAGGCGCTGGGCATGAGCAGGCGCCGCGTGACGCTCTCCACGGTGGGCATCGCCAAGGGCATCCGCCGCCTGGCGGAGGAGGACGACCTGGGCATCAAGCTGGCCATCAGCCTGCACGCCCCGGACGAGGAGACCCGCCAGCGGATCATCCCGACCGGCGCGGCGAACAGCATCGAGGAGATCATGCAGGCCGCCCGCGAGTACCAGGCGGTCACCGGCCGGCGCATCACCATGGAGTACACCATGCTGCGCGGCCTGAACGACGCGCTGTGGCAGGCGGACCTGCTGGCCGAGCGGCTGCGCGGGCTGGTGAGTCACGTGAACCTGATTCCCATGAACCCCTGGGACGGCTCGGGGTTCGAGAGCAGCACCGAGGCGCAGATCCAGGCGTTCTACGACCGGCTGGAGGCGCGCGGGGTCGACGTCAGCGTGCGGCGGTCCCGCGGGAAGGATGCTGGCGCGGCGTGCGGGCAGCTAGCGCTGAAGCGCCCGCAGGCGGTGAGCGGCGTCGCCTGAACTGAGAAGCTGAATGGCCGTGGTGGCCGCGTCCTTTCGGGGAACGCGGCCACGTTCATGAGTGAGAGATTCGGCAGACATGAATGGTAGGCTGAGAGCGGTTCCGCACCCCCCAGGAGGCCCAACGTGATTCACTCCAGTCGCACACTCTTTCTCGGCCTGATGCTCGGCCTGAGCGCCGCGTCCGGGCAGACCATGATCGACACCACGGCCGCCGTGGGCATTCAGGGCACCCTCAACCAGATCGGCACGCCCAACCTGACTGGCGCAGTGCAAAGCGCCCAGGGCGCCGCCGCCACCGTCCAGGCCCAGAACAATGCCACCGCTGCCATGATCGCCCAGACCACCCCGGCCGCCCCCGGCGCGAAGGTCACGGTGGCCGTCACGCCGCTCACCGCGGCGCAGCAGGCCCTGCTGGAACAGGCCCGCGCCGCGTACCGCGCCGGGAACCTCCCGCTGGCCCGCACCCGCTTCGAGACGCTGATCGCCCAGAACTTCACGAACCCCGAACCGCACTTCGGGCTGGCGCTCGTCCTGTACGCCCAGAATGACCTGAAGGGCGCCGCGTTCGAGCTCGGGCAGTTCATGACCATGGCCCCCGACCGCTTCGAGGGCCCGTACAACATGGGCGTGCTCGCCACCCGCCAGGGCGACCACGACGGCGCCCTGAAGTGGTACGCCGAAGCCGCCCGGCTCCTCGGCGACGGCGCCAACCCGCAGGCCCGCCGGCAGGTGCTGGACGCCCTGGCCGCCGAGCAGGCCTTCAAGAAGGACTACGCCGCGCTGACCACCACGCTGGAGAGCCTTGCGGCCCTGGCGCCCAACGACAACGCCGTGCAGTTCCGCCTGGCGCAGGCCCTGACCCTCTCCGGGCGTGGCGCGACCGCCCTGCCCGGCCTGTACGCGCTGATGAACCGCGTGCCGAACGACCCGGCCGTACCGCAGCTGATCGCCGACATCTACGTCATGCAGGGCCTCCCGGACCGCGCCGTGCGCGAACTGGACAGCGCCCTGCCCCGCATGAGCAGCGGCACGGCCCGCAGCGGGCTGCTGCTGCACAAGGCCGGGCTGCTCGCCGCCAGCGGAAACGCCGCCGGCGCCGTGGCCGCCGCCCGGGACGCGACCCGCGCCGACAGCCGCAACGCCGCCGCATTCGCCCGCCTCGCCGAGTACCTGCTCGCCCGCGGGGACCGCAAGGGCGCCCAGGACGCCGCGCTCAGCGCCGTGCGCCTCAACCCGCAGGACGCCCGCGCCCGCGCGACCCTGGGCAGCATCCGCCTGGGCCTGGGCCTGTACGACGCCGCCCGCAACGACGCCGCCCTGGTCCTGACCCTCAAACCCGACACGGTCACCCACGCCCAGGCGCTGTACATCCAGGGCGTGGCCGCGTACCAGACCAAGGCGTACGCGCAGGCCCGCGCGGCCCTCCAGGCCAGCCTGGCCCGGCAGGCCAGCGCCGACACTGCCCTGTGGCTGGGCCTCACCGCCTACGCCCAGAAGGACTACGCCGCCGCCATCGACGCCCTCACCCAGAGCGTGAAGTTCAGCCCCACCGCGAACGCCCGGCAGAACCTCGCGTCCGCGCTGCTGGCCGGCGCCCGCTACGCCGAAGCCGAAGCGATCCTGAAGGGCCTCGTGCAGGAACAGGCGAAAAATGCCGAGGCGTGGTACCTGCTCGGCCTCAGCCAGCGCGCCCAGGGCCGCGAGGCCGACGCCCGCGTGTCCCTCCGCACGGCCGCCGGCCTGGGCAACACCCGCGCCCGTGACGCCCTGAAATCCTGACCTCCGGCGCCCGAGACTGACACCATGACAACCACCAAAACCACCCCCAAGAAACCCCCCGCCCCCCGTGGCCGCGCCGCCGGCCGCCGCTGGCCCGACCTGATGATCGGCGCGCTGGTCCTGCTGCTGCTCGGCGGCTTCGGCACCCTTCTCCTGCGCAAGGAGCCTGCGCCCGCCGCCGTGGTCGCGCAGACACCGCCCACCATCCCCAGCGCGCCCGGCTCCGACCTGAGCACCCCGGACGCCGAGGCTGCTGCCCCCGTCCAGCCGGTCCCCGAAGCGCCGGAAAGCGAGGCTCCGGCCGCGGCTGAACCGGAGCCGGCCCCGGCCCCCGCTCCCGAAGCGGCCGCGCCGGCCAGCACACCCGTGACCGAAACGCCCGCTCCCACACCGGCACCCGCCGAGGCGCCTGCCCCGGCCGCAACGCAGCCCACCACCACCATCACCCCTCCGGTGAGCGTGACGCCCCCCGCGGCCGAGGTGCCCAGCGCCGAGACCCTGCCTGAAACGCCGGCCCCCGCCGAACCGGCCGTGCCCAGCGTGCCCCCGCGCGCGGGCGGCGCCGTGGCGACCAGCGAGAGCCGCGTGCCGCTGCGCAGCGACTACCGCATCAGCCTGGGCAGCTTCCCCAGCGAGGCCGCCGTCCGCTCCCGCACCGCCGCCGTCGCCGGGCTCGGGTACACCGTCTACCCCATCAACGTCGGCAGCGGCTTCGTGGCGCAGGTCGGTCCCTTCGCCGACGAGACCGCCGCCCGCGAGGCCCTCACGGACATCCAGCGGGCCCTGCCCGGCGCGCTCGTGTACCCGCCCCGCGGTGTCAGCGCCACCCAGGGCAGCGCCGCGCCCAGCCCGGCCACGCCGGCCGCCCCCGCCACCGAGACCACCACGCCCGCCCCGGCTCCGGCCGCCACCGCCGACACGCCCACCTACCTGCAGGTCGGGGCCTTCGACCGGGTGGAAAGCGCCCAGGCCCTCGTGCAGCAGCTGCGTGACCTCGGCTACGACCCGAACGTGAACGCCCCTGAAGGCCGCAAGGTCACCGTGTCTGTCGGCCCCTACACCGGCGACGCCCTGACCCGCACCGAATCGCGCCTCACCGAGAACGGCCTGGACCACTTCCGAGTGCGCTGATGTCCGACGTGCCCACCGCCGCCATCAGCCGCCTCGTCACCTACCTCCGCATCCTCGAAGGCCTGGAGCGCGACGCTGAAGGCAAACCCCCCACCGACCCCGCCCACTGGGTCAAGAGCGGCGCGCTCGCCGCGCACGCCGGCGTCACCGCCTTCCAGGTGCGCAAGGACCTGAACTACTTCGGACGGCTCGGCACGCGCGGCACCGGGTACAACGTGCACGTCCTGCGCCGCGAACTCCTGCGCGTCCTCGGCCTGAACCAGACCTGGAACGTCGTGATCGTCGGCCTCGGACGGCTCGGGCAGGCCATCACCAACTACCCCGGCGCCACCGACTACCAGTTCCAGTACGTGGGCCTCTTCGACACCAACCCCGCCCTGATCGGCACCCGCTTCCATCACCTCACCGTGCAGCACACCGACGAACTCGCCGCGTTCGTGCAGGAGCAGCAGGTGGACATGGGCTTTCTCGCCGTTCCCCCGGAACACGCCCAGGAGGCCGCTCAGGCGCTTGCAAGCGCCGGGGTGAAAGGCATCCTGAATTTTGCCCCCGTCGTCATTCAACCCAGAACATTAGAACGTAACGGAATACATGAACTTTCTGAAGAATGGCGTGGTGTAATCGTGGAGAATGTCGACTTCCTCGCCGGAATGAAACGTCTCACCTTTTACATCCGCAACCCCCCCCTGAAGGACGCCACCACCCCGGAGGACACCGAATGAAGATGAAAAAGCTCCTGCTGCTCACCCTGCCCCTCATCGTCACCGCCTGCACATCCGGTGACGGGGGCTTCGGCGCCTCCGTAGTGAACGTCACCGCCAGCCCCGACCAGATCGTGACCGTCAACAGCACCACCACCACCGGCACCACGAACTACACCTTCACCAACAAGGCCGGCAGCAGCGCCACCACCATCAACACCGCCACCCTCAGCTGGAAAGACACCACCGGCGCCACCCGCACCGAAACGGTCGCCATCCCCGGGTTCACCCTGCCCGCCGGCTTTACCTGCGCCGCCGCCGGCGCCGACCCCTACGCTCAGTGCAACTACAACGACGCCGGCACCACTGCCGGCGACCGCAGCGTCACCCGCGCCATCAACGACGCCGAACTGTTCGCGAAAGTCTTCACCGCCAACCAGAGCGTCACCGCCCTCCCTGTCACCGTGCAGTTCAACAGCACGGCCAACGCCCTGAACTTCACCTTCAACTCCGCCAATACAACCGGCGGTGGGGAAGGCGACCCAGCCGAGACAGCACCAGCCCCGCTGCTCACGGTCAACACCACGGGAACCCAGCCTTACAGCGGCAATCTCAGTGTCAGCATCTCTGGGAACTTCGCCGTGACCAGCACCGTCAAGACCCTTGTACTGCAAGTGACCGACAACAAGGGCAACATCGACAACACCACCTACACCAGCACCAACCCCAGCGCCACCTTCAGCATCGACACCTCCAAGTACCCGGATGGCGCCCTCACCCTGCGCGCCATTGCCATCACTGCCAGTGGTCTGACGGGCACCAGCGCCCCTCAGACTGTGCAGATTCAGAACGTCTCCGCGCCTGTCATGCAGATTCTTAGCCCGGATTCGGGAGCCACGCTGACTGGCCCCAGCACGGTGCGCGTGCAGATCCGCCAGTCCACCAGTACCTTCACGTTGGCTGACCTGGACGGTGCCGGCAATGATGTTCGCATTGACGTGCGTGACTTCCGTGGGCAGATCGTGAAAACGACCTACGGCCAGGCCATCAAAGTCAGCGACGGAATCTATGAGGCATTCATTCCTCTTGATCTGATTGGCTCGGACTTTTCTAGCAACGCCTACACCATTACTGCCACCGCGCAGGCAACCCTGAATGACGGTACCAGCCGCAACTTGAATGCCAACACGTCCGTGAGTACCCAGGTGAGCGACAACAAGCCTCCTGCACTGAGCATCATCATGCCGGCGTACATCACTGATCCCTATGCCAACCTCATTCGCCCCACTATTTCCCGCAACTCGGCATTCATGATTCAAGCCAGCGATGACAACGGCGTGTCCAGCCTTCGTGTGGACTTTGTGTGTGACCCAGCGACTGCGCTCGCAAATCAGCAGTGCCCTGTGGCGCCCTATACCTATAACATCCCCGTTGGTAAGGGCGGCGTCATTCAGCGAGTCTTCGACATTGGGGCTCTGATGGACGGACAGCCTTACATTCAGAATGGCAACTACACTATGCGCATCACTGCCTATGACGGCGCCAACGCCAACATTCAGGAGATGCCTGTTCAGATATCCCGTGACATTCAGAATGAATCCATCGCCGGCCTGAGCAACCAGATGAGCGTGCAGGTTGTGCCTGACTTCACGCCCGGAGCCCTGAACCCAACGGCAGCTACCTGGTCCCTCGTCGGTACACCTACGCATGATGTGCGTGTGGTCACACTGGCATACGACAATACCGTTGTGCTGGCCGAGCCGACCCGCACGAATGTCGCACCAATCGTCCCAGCTGGGACGCCTATCGGCATCACCCAATCCTTCGCGAAGGAAGGAAGCTACGGCATTGCCTTCATTGTTGAGGATCTGGTTACCGGAAACACCCACTTCTACAAGCCAGTATGGGTGGACGTCAAGAAAAATCCGAGCTAAACGAGTTCGTTTCGTTATGGTATGAGTGACACGACGTCCATGCCGTGTCACTCATCTTCTTTTCGTTTCCATCGGACTACCTGGCCGGGTTGGCTGTACTGCCGCTCGGCAGGCCTCGCTTCCTGGAAGGAGAACGCCCCCGCACCTTGTGGGACCCAGGTGCGGGGGCACAACATGGCTAACTATCGGCGCTTAGTGATATCAGCGCTAAATGGTTTCAGTAGGTGATGAGGTATTCGGCGAAGCCGTCTTCGCGGATGCGCAGGAGTTTGGCGCCCTGGGGGAGGCTTTTCTGGGCGGTGGGGCTGCTGATGTAGAGGAGGGTGGCGCCGGGGATGGGGGTGAGTTTCCAGTTGCCGTCGGCGGTGGGGTTCACGGTTTTTTCGGTGGTGAAGTAGCCGATCAGGGCCTGGCGGGTTTCGTCGGGGGCCTGGAGGACGATGTTCTTGCCGTCGAGGCCGGGGAAGCTGCCGCCGCCCGACGCGCGGTAGTTGTTGGTGGCGATGATGAATTTCTGGTTGGGGTCGATGGGTTTACCCTGGTACGTGAGGTTCTTGATGCGGTGGGCGCCGGGGTTGGCGACCTGGCCTTTGCTGTCGTAACGGTTGGGCTGGGTGACGTCGATCTCGTAGCTGACGCCGTCGATGACGTCGAAGTTGTAGGTGGGGAAGCTCTCGTCGACGAGGGCCTGGGGGGCCTTGTTGGTGGGGTCGATCTGTTTGAACTGCCCGGCGCTGCGTTCAAGCCATTCCTGGACCTGGGCGCCAGTGACGAGGACGGCCTGGACGGTGTTGGGGTAGACGTACAGGTCGGCGACATTCTTGATGGCGAGGGTGCCGGCGGGAATGTCGGTGTAGTAGGACGCGCCGGCGCGGCCGCCGGCTTTGAAGGGCGCGGCGGCGGACAGGACGGGAAGGTCCTTGTACTCGGTGGTGCTGAGGGCGGCCTTCACGTAGGCGGTCTGGGCGTTGCTGACGAGCTGGACGCTGGGGTCGTCCTGTACGAGGGCCCAGTAGCTGGTGATGGGGGCGGTGAGGTCGGCGACCTTGCCGCGGACGTAGTTGAGGGTGCCCTGGTGCATGGCCTGGACGGCCTTGGCGACGATGGGGTCGGGGGTGACGGTGTTTTTCTTGGCGGTCTTGTCCCAGATGGGGCGGATGCTGCCGGTGCGGTCGGTGACCTGCCACTTGCCGTTCGTTTTGGTGAGGGTCAGGTCGATGATGCCGAGGTTGTTGCCCCAGAACCCGGGCATGACGACGGCCTTGCCGTTGATGGTGCCTTTGGTGATGTCGGCGCCGGGGATGTCTTTGAAGGTGGCGCTGGGGAATTCGAGGTGGCTGTGACCGGTGAAGATGGCGTCGATGCCGTCGACCTTGCTGAGTTCGGCGCCGGCCTGTTCCTGGCCGGGGGTGTAGGTGCCCTGGTTGATGCCGGTGTGGGCGAGGGCGACGATGACGTCGGCGCCTTTGGCTTTCATCTCGGGGACGAACTTGCGGGCGGACTCGACGATGTCCATGACCTTGACCTTGCCGTCAAGGTGGGCTTTGTCCCAGTTGACGATCTGGGGCGGGGTGAAGCCGATGATGCCGACGTTGACGACGTAGGGGCGGTTCTGGGCGTCGCGGACGATGGTGGGTTTGATGAGGTAGGGGGTGAAGCGGTTGGTGCCGTCCATGTTGAGGACGTTGGCGTTCACGGCGGGGATGGGGCTGCTTTTGAGGACGCGGTCGAGGTAGTCGAGGCCGTAGTTGAATTCGTGGTTGCCGAGCGTCCAGGCGGTGTAGCGCAGGGGGCTCATGGCGGCGAGCATGGGGTGGATCTGGCCGTCGCGCAGGGGCTGGATGCGGGCGGCGTAGTCGCCGAGGGGGTTGCCCTGGATCAGGTCGCCGTTGTCGAAGAGGAGGGTGTTGGGTTTCTCGGTGCGGGCGTTCTTGATGAGGGTGGCGGTGTACTCCAGGCCGAACTCACCGGTGGGTTTGTCCTGGTAGTAGTCGTAGCCGAGCGCGCTGGTGTGCAGGTCGCTGGTTTCCAGGAGGCGCATCTGCACGGTCTGGGCGGAGGCGGCGCCCAGCAGGAGGGCAGCCATCAGGGTGATGTTGTGTTTCACCGCACAAGCATAAGCCTGGGTGTCAGGGAAGTGTCTGCGAGGAAAGTCCCGGTTGGGCGGCCGCGTGGGGGGTATTCAGAGGCTGGCGGCCAGTTGCCGGAAGAGGGGGGGCGCGGGAGGTGGGGGGCCACCGTCCGTCCAGGTGAAGCGCCGGTCGGTGACCTGGCCGGGGCCGACGCCCATACCGTGGGGAAAGTGGGGGCGCAGGTCGGTGGGGGTGGTGACGTCGGCCGCGTCGGGGAGGGCGTTCAGGGCGGCGTGCACGTCGGCCGCGTGGCCGAAATGCATCAGGTGCACGCGGTCGCCGGCCTGCCACACGAAGCGGGCGGTGGGCGCGGCGAGGTCCTGGAGGGTGCCGGGCCGCGTGACGTTCCGGGCGTGCACGCCGGGCCGCAGGCGCAGGGTGACGTCCAGCGCCTCGCCGAGCAGGCCGAAGCTGCCGACGAAGGGCCGGGTGAGGTCGTAGCCCTGCACGTTCTTCACGGTGCGTCCGCCGGCGCGGATGACGCGGCCGCTGGGGGCGCGGAAGGTGACGCCCAGCACCTCGGCTGCGAAGAAGAAGTTCTGGCCGAACCCGCCGCGCTGCACGAGGCCGCCCACGCCGCCGGGGAGTTCCACGGGTGGGAAGGGGGGGTACAGGCCGGCGGGGAGGGCGGCGTACACATCGAGGAGGGGGGTGTCTCCGGTCACGGTGAGGGTCTGGTCGCCGGGGGACAGGTCAAGGATGGGCATGGGGCGCCTCGGGCGTCTGGGGGTCGGGGAGGATCTTGCCGGGGTTGAGGGTGCCGGCGGGGTCCAGGGCGCGCTTGACGTCCCGCAGGGCGTCCAGGGTGGCGGGGTCGAGGGCGTCGGTCATGAAGTCGCGTTTCATGGTGCCGATGCCGTGCTCGCCGCTGAGCACCCCGCCGTGCCTCAGGGCAACCAGGGCGATGCGGTGCGCGAGGTCGTGCACGGCCTGCGGGGATTCGGTGCGGGGGTCGAACATGATGTTCGGGTGCAGGTTTCCGTCGCCGATGTGCCCGAACTGCACGAGGTGAAAGCCGCTGGCGTCGCCCAGCGCCCGGATTTCCCGCACGACGTCCGGCAGGGCGCTGCGGGGCACGACGATGTCCTCGTTCATGCGCTGCGGGCGGATGCGGCCGAGGGCCGGGGAGATGCTGCGCCGCGCCTGCCACAGGGCGTCCGCCTCGGCCGGGTCGCGGGCGAGGCGGGTGACGCCGCCCGCAGCGGCGCAGGCCTGCTCCACCAGCGCCAGTTCGCCAGTCACGGTGTCCAGGTCGTTGCCGTCGGTGTCCACCAGAATCACGGCCTCCGCGTCGCGCGGGAGCCCCAGGTGGAGGTAATCCTCGATGGCGTTCGTGCAGGCACGGTCCATGAATTCCAGCTTGGCGGGCACGGCGCCGGCGGCGATGGCGGCGCTCACGGCCTCGGCGGCCTGCCCGACCTCCGCGAAGTGCGCCATGAGGGTGCGCGTGAACTTCGCCGGAGGAATCAGGCGCAGGGTGGCTTCCGTGATGAGGCCCAGCGTGCCTTCCGAGCCGATCAGCAGCCCGGCGAGGTCGTAGGCGTCGCGAGTCACGCGGTGCACGTCGCCGGCGGCGTCCACGAATTCCAGCGCGGTGACGTAATCGCCGGTCACGCCGTACTTCAGGCACATGGGTCCGCCGGCGTTCTCCGCGAGGTTCCCGCCGATGGTGCTGGTGCGGAAACTGGCGGGGTCCGGGGGGTAGATCAGGCCGTGCGGCCGGGCGGCCTCGGTGACCTTCAGGGTGATCACTCCGGGCTGCGCGACCGCCTCGCGCCGCTCCGGGAACACCTGCAGGGCGGTCATGCGGGTGAAGGCGATCACCAGGGCCTCCTGCATGGGGGCGCTGCCACCGCTCAGGCCGCTGCCCGCGCCGCGGCCCACGACGGGCACGCCGGCCGCCCGCGCGGCCTTCACGGCCGCGACCACGTCGGCGGTGCTTTCCGGGAGCACCACGGCCAGCGGCGTCACGCCGAACTGGATGGCGTCGTAGCGGTAGTTCAGGCGCTCGGAGAGCTGGTGCAGCACCTTGCGGGGCCCGAGCTGGCGCGTCAGGTCGGCAGCCAGCGCATTGGTGGGCGAGCCGTCGGAGCGGGGTTTGCGGGCCTCAGACGTGGTGGTCAGCGCTTGCTTTTCCACGGGCCCATCGGTGGGCGGCCTGGGCATCAGAGTTCCCCCCGGTAGGCAAGGTCCAGCACCTCGACCGTGTGCATGACCGGCACCGGGCTCCCCTGCCGGCGCACGTGGCTCTGGATCTGCGTGTGGCAGCCGATGTTTCCGCTGGCGATCAGGTCCGGGGCGGTGCCCAGGATGTTGCGGGCCTTGCGTCCGCCCAGCTGCGCAGCCAGCTCCGGCTGTTCCAGGTTGTAGGTGCCTGCGGACCCGCAGCACAGGTCCCCCTCGGGAATCTCCACGAGGTCCACGCCGGGGATGGCGCGCAGGAGGGCGCGGGGGGCAGCCTTCACGCCCTGCGCGTGCGCGAGGTGGCAGGCGTCGTGGTACGCGACCTTCAGGGGCGTGCGGGCGGGCAGCGTGGGTTCCAGGATGCCGCCTTGCAGCAGGCCGTGCAGGTACTCGCTGATGTCCTGCACCTTCGCCGCGAAGGCGCGGGCCTGGGCCTCGTCCGGCAGGCCGTGCAGGACGACCGGGTACTCCTTGAGGCCCGCGCCGCACCCGGCGGCGTTGCTGAGGATGGCGTCGTAGTCGTCCGGGTTGAAGGCCCGCAGGTTCGTCCGGACCAGCCGCAGGGCCTCGTCCCGCGCGCCGGTGTGCAGCGCCGCGGCGCCGCAGCAGCCCTGGCCGTCCGGGATGACCACCTCGATACCGTTGCGGGCCAGCACGCGCAGGGTCGCGGCGTTGAAGTTCGGCGCAAGGGCCTGCTGCGCGCACCCGGCGAGCAGCGCCACCCGGCCCCGCCGCTGGCCCCGCGCGGCCGTGACGGCCGGGCTGGGCTGCATGGCGGGCACGCGCTCGGGCAGCAGGTCCAGCGGGCCGCGCAGGGCGGCCGGCAGCACCGGGGCCAGCGGTTTGGCGTGCTGCCCGAGGCGCGCGGCCACGCTGAACAGCTTCGGGGCGGGCAGGGCCTTGAGGATCGCCCAGCGTTTCGCGCGGTCCAGCGGTGACCGGGCGCGCTGCGGCTCGCTCCACCCGCGGAACGCCGTGATCAGTTCGCCGTACGGCACGCCGCTGGGGCAGGCGGTCACGCAGCCCTGGCAGCCCAGGCAGCGGTCCAGGTGGGGGGCGGCGTCCGGCAGGGCCAGGTGGCCCTCCAGCACCTCCTTCATCAGCACGATCCTGCCGCGGGGGCTGTCCATCTCGTCGCCCAGCAGGGCGTAGGTGGGGCAGGCCGGCAGGCAGAACCCGCAGTGCACGCAGGCGTCCACGGCGTGCGCCATCACCTCGCCCTGCGCGCCCAGGGTCAGGACGGGAATGTCGTGGTTCACGCGCGGCGCCTCAAGTCACTCGCCTCATGCCCCGAGCATAGGCCACGACCGGCCCACGGCGCAGGGCCGCGGTGCAGACGGGCACCGCCCGGATGGACGGGCATGGGGGCACAGCAGAAGGGCGCTCCGCGGGGGAGCGCCTTCATGCAAGCTGGCGGAACGGGAGAGATTCGAACTCTCGGTACGGTTGCCCGTACACACGCTTTCCAGGCGTGCCCCTTCAACCACTCGGGCACCGTTCCAGCGGCAGACAATCTAGCGGCTGCGGCGGCAGATTGCAAACCTGGGCGGGGCGTCACCCACCCTGGACGGGTGGACTGCCGGGGTGAGGCGCGCGGCCCGTACAATCCGGGGGTGACCGTGACCGCTGTGCTCGCCGTGCTCGCCTCTTACCTGCTGGGGTCCGTCCCGGCGGCCACGTGGGTGACCCGGGCGCGGGGCGTGGACATCCGCCGGGTCGGCAGCGGGAACAGCGGCGCCACGAACGTGCTGCGGTCCCTGGGGAAGGGCCCGGCGCTGGCGGTCGCGGCCTTCGACATCGCCAAGGGCGCGGTGGCGGTGCTGCTGGCCCGGGCGCTGGGCCTGGAGGAACCGTGGGCGGCGGCGTGCGGGGTGGCGGCCGTGGTGGGGCACAACTTCAGTCCGTTCCTGGGCTTCCGGGGGGGAAAGGGCGTGGCGACGAGTTTCGGCACGATCGCGGCGCTGGACCCGCTGGTGGGCGCCTCGGCCTTCGTGCTGGCGATCTTCACCATGTGGCTCACGCGGTTCGTGAGTGCGGGGAGCGTGCTGGGCGCGGCGGCGGCGATCGTGCTGGTGGCCGTGCTGGGGCGCGCGCCGTGGCAGGTGGCGGTGATCTCGGGGCTGGCGCTGATGCTGATCTTCCTGCACAGGGAGAACATCGCCCGGCTGCACGCCGGCAGCGAGCGGCGCCTGGGCGAGAAGGCCGAACCGGTCAGGCCCCCACTGAACTGACGCGGGGCGTGCCCCTGAAACAGGGCGGGCGTCCCAGACAATCGGGCCGGGTTGCGGGTATCCTCTGGGCGTTTGAACAGAGGAGGGCAGGTGCCGGTCAGGATTCAGGTGTACGGCGTGATGGCGGAATTCCGCGC
Source organism: Deinococcus ficus (assembly GCF_003444775.1). Lineage (NCBI taxonomy): Bacteria > Thermotogati > Deinococcota > Deinococci > Deinococcales > Deinococcaceae > Deinococcus > Deinococcus ficus. Next base: position 1,931,319 of record NZ_CP021081.1, read on the forward strand.
GGGCGTGTGGTCCTGCGAGGACGACTCGCTGCGCGCCATGCTGGAGGCCCTCGTGGACCCGAGGGCCTGCACGCCCGACGAGGAACGCGCGCACGCGCTGTACGCCGCGGGCCGGCTGGGGGGAATGATCGCCGGGCCGCTGGGCTGGGAGCTCGCGCCGCACCCGGAGGCGGAGATCCGCATGGAGGACCTGCAGCCGGCTCCGCGCCGCGGGCCGGGCCTGCGGGGCCTGTTCGGACGGAAGTCCTGAACGGGCGCGGGCGTGTCCGTGAACGGCAGGTGCAGACGGGCGGCTTGACCCCCCCGCCGGCAGCCCGTAGTGTGGGCCGCATGACCGGCCGCGCGATGACTATTCCCCGCTAGGGCGGCGTCTCGTGACGGCAGCCGCCCCGCAATAGTTGCGCGGGCGGTTTCTTCTTGAAGAGTCTGGAGGAACGTATGCGTGTAGCGATTGTCGGAGCGACCGGAGCGGTGGGTCACGAACTGATGCAGGTGCTGGAACGCTCCAGCCTGAAACTGGATGAACTGCTGCTGTACGCCTCGCCGCGCAGCGCCGGGAAGACCCTGCCGTTCCGCGGACAGGACCTGACCGTGCAGGTCACGCCCGAAGGCACCATCGACGCGGACGTGATCCTGGCGTCGGCGGGCGGCAGCGTCAGCAAGGCCCTGGCGCATAGGTGGGCGCAGGGCGGCGGCGTGGTGATCGACAACAGCAGCGCCTTCCGATACGACGAGGGCGTGCCGCTGGTCGTGCCGGAGGTGAACGGCCCGGAGGCGCTGAAGCACCAGGGCATCATCGCCAACCCGAACTGCACGACCGCCATCGCGGTGGTGGCGGTGGCGCCCATTCACCGGAAGTACGGCGTGAAACGCATGATCGTGAGCACCTATCAGGCCACCAGCGGCGCCGGCCAGAAGGGCATGGACGAACTGCTAGAGCAGACCCGCGTGCAACTGGACGGTGGGCAGCCCACGAACGCCGAGTTCGTGCATCCCATCCCGTTCAACGTGATTCCGCACATCGACGTCTTCCAGGACAACGGGTACACCAAGGAGGAGATGAAGGTGGCGTGGGAGACGCACAAGATCATCGGTGACGACCGCATCCGCGTGAGCTGCACCGCCGTGCGCATCCCCACCCTCCGCACGCACAGCGAGGCGATCACGCTGGAGTTGGAGCGGCCCGCCACGCCCGACGAGATCCGCGAGCTGCTGAGCGCCGCGCCCGGCGTGGAGGTGCGCGACAACCCCGGTGAGAAGCTGTACCCCATGCCGCTCACCGCCAGCGGGAAGTACGACGTGGAGGTCGGGCGCATCCGTCAGAGCCTGGTGTTCGACGGCGGCATCGACCTGTTCGTCGCGGGGGACCAGCTGCTCAAGGGCGCGGCCCTGAACGCCGTGCAGATCGCCGAGTACCTGCAGGAGCAGGGCGCCCTGAAGCGCCGCCAGACGGCGTAAGCGCACCGGAGCGGGCGGGTGGGCAGGGGACATCCCCCGCCCACCCGCTTTTGCTTTAGAGTCACGCCGCCTCGTCATGGCGACCTGCCGCTCCCCTTCCCCTCTGCCCTGGCTAGGTTCCCCGGGTTGCGCGCCGCCCTTGCTCTCCCCTACTCTGGCGCGCATGAGCGAGCAGATGACCCCCAGACCGCTGTTGCGGGTTGGCGCGGGCCTGCCCGTGCTCCCGCCACCCTTCGGGGTGTGAACACGTCATGACGGGTGGTCAGGGCGGGCGCAGGCCGCGCCGCTGACCTGTTCCAGGCGACATTCACAACGGGGGGAATACAGATGCGGTTATCGAGGGCGCTGTTCACGACGTGGCGGGAGGCTCCGGCGGACGCGGAGACGCCGGGCATTCAGATGCTGGTGCGGGCGGGGTACGTGCGCAAGGTCGGGAGTGGCCTGTACGCTCACCTGCCGCTGATGCACCGGGTGGTGCAGAAGCTGGAGGCGCTGATCCGGGAGGAACTGGACGGTCTGGCGCAGGAGGTGAGTTTCCCGGTGCTGCAGCCGGAGGGGCTGTGGCAGGAGTCGGGCCGCTGGGCGGCGTACACGCAGGCGGAGGGGATCATGTTCACCGTGCAGGACCGCGCGGGGCGCCGGCACGCGCTGGGGCCGACGCACGAGGAAGTGGCGGTGGACGTGATGCGCGGCCTGGTCCGCAGTTACCGGGACCTGCCGGTGAGCGTGTACCAGTTCGGGCGGAAGTTCCGGGACGAGCTGCGGCCGCGCTTCGGGCTGCTGCGCACGCGGGAGTTCGTGATGAAGGATGCGTACTCCTTCCACGCGGACGCGGAGAGTCTCGCGGAGCAGTACGAGGCGATGGGCGCGGCGTACGCGCGGGTGCTGTCGCGGCTGGGGGTGGCGTGGCGATCGGTGGAGGCCGACAGCGGCAGCATCGGCGGGAGTGCCTCGCGGGAGTTCATGGTGCTGGCGGACGTGGGCGAGGACGAGGTGCTGTTCACGGAGGACGGCCGGTACGCGGCGAACGCCGAGCGGGCCGTGTCGCGGGCGGCCGCGGCGCCGCCGAGTCCGTTCCGCGCCTTCGTGCGGCATCACACGCCGGGCACGCCGACCGTGGCGGCCGCGTGTGCAGTGCTGGGCTGCGAGGCGGCGCATATGGTGAAGAACGTCCTGTACAACGCGGTCACGGCGGACGGCCGGCTCACGCCGGTGCTGGTGAGCGTGCGCGGGGACCATCAGGTGAACGGCGTGAAGCTGTGGAACGCCGTGCAGGCGTGCGTGCCGGGCACGCTGGTGCGGCTGGACGTGGCCGACACGGCGGCCTGGGCGGCGGGCGCCCTGCCGCTGGGGTACGTGGCGCCGGACCTGCCGGACGGAGTGATTGCCGCGCGGGACGGCGTGCACGGGGCGTTCCTGCGCCTGTGTGACGAGGCCGCCGCCGAGTGCCGGGACTTCACGACCGGGGCCAACGAGTCCGACTGGCACGTGACCGGCGCGAACTGGGGCGACACCTTCCCGCGCACGGAGGTGGTGGACGTCCGGCAGGCGCAGGCGGGCGAGGCGAGCCGGCACGACCCGGCGCAGCGGCTGCACTCCGCGCGGGGCATCGAGATGGGCCACATCTTCCAGCTCGGTACCCGGTACGCGCAGGCGATGGGGGCCACCTTCGCGGCGGCGGACGGGGCCGAACGGCCGTTCCAGATGGGCTGTTACGGCATCGGGGTGACGCGGCTGGCGCAGGCGGTGGCCGAGCAGTGCGCGGACGGGCGGGGGCTGGTGTGGCCGGCCGTGATCGCCCCGCACGACGTGCTGCTGACCGTGGTGGACGTGGAGAACGAGGCGCAGCTGCAGGCCGCCGAGGCGCTGTACGCGCAGCTGCGCGCCCTCGGCGTGGACGCGCTGCTGGATGACCGGCCGGGCCGCGCCGGGGCGAAGTTCGCGGACGCGGACCTGACCGGCATTCCGCTGCGGGTCACGCTGGGCCGCGGCGTGGAGCGCGGCGAGGCGGAGCTGAAGGTCCGGGCGACCGGAGAGGCGACCCTGCTGAACCTGGAGGAGGCCGCCCGGGAGGTCCACGCGCGGGTTGAGGCGGCCCTCACGCGCGCCTGAGCGTGGCTGGGGCAGACTGGGGCATGCGCCGCGCCCCGGACGTCCCAGTCAGCCAGACCCGCCGCAACGTGACGGGCGCGGCCGTGACCACCCTGGGCCTGATCGCGGGTTTGTGGGCGCAGGAACTGGTGGACCTGTTCGCGTTCGGCGGGCGGCTGGACTCGCTGGGCATCCGCCCGCGGGACGCGGACACCTTCTGGCACGTGTTCACCGCTCCGTTCCTGCACGGCGGGCTGGGGCACCTCGTGGCGAACACGGTGCCGCTGGCGGTGCTGGCGTTCCTGAGTGCCGTGCGGAACCTGTGGCGCTTCCTGGGCGCCACGCTGCTGATCGTGGTGCTGGGGGGCGGGCTGGTGTGGCTTTTCGCGCGGGGCGGCAGCCTGCACCTGGGCGCCAGCCTGCTGGTGTTCGGCTACCTGGGGTACCTGCTGGGCGTGGGGTGGTGGGAACGCACCCCGGCGGCCATCGGGGTCGCCGTGCTGACCTTCCTGTTGTACGGCGGGCTGCTGTGGGGCGTGCTGCCGGGCAGCCCCTGGGTGTCGTGGGAGGCGCACCTGTTCGGGTTCCTGGCCGGCCTGGTAGCGGCAGCGCTGCTGCACGGCCGTCCCGCCAAGAGATGAGGAGCCTCAGCGCACGGGCAGGTCGGTCAGGGTGGGATTGCGGGACCGGGTCCGGGCCCCGCGGTGCCCGGCGAAGCGCAGGTCGTCGCGGCCGCCGTTCTTCGCGAGGTACATGGCGGCGTCCGCGCGGGCGAGCACGCTTTCGGGCGTCTCGTCCGGGCCGCCGTGCGCCACGCCGAAGCAGGCGGTCACGCCCAGCAGCGGGCCCACGTGCAGCGTCTGGTACTGCTCGCGCAGCGTGCCGATGAAGTGGCGCAGGTCCTCCTCGCTGCGCTGCGGCAGCAGGATCAGGAATTCCTCCCCGCCCCAGCGGGCCACCATGCCGCCCTCCGGCAGGACGTTGCGGGTCAGGCGGGTGACGCCCACCAGCACCCCGTCGCCCACGGCGTGTCCGTGCTGGTCGTTCACGCTCTTGAAGTGGTCGAGGTCCATCAGGATCAGGCTGTAGGGGGTGTGGCTGGCCTGCAGGGACGCGAGGTGTTCCTCGGCGTAGCGGCGGTTGTACGCGCCGGTCAGGGCGTCGCGGTAGGCGGCGGTCTGCATGGCGCTCAGGCGGTCGCGCATGGCGCCGAAGCGGATCAGCATGACCTGCAGCACCATGCTGACCAGCAGGAACTGCGTGACGCTGCCGATCAGGTCGCGGTGGTTCAGCAGGGTAGGGTTGCGGCCCAGTTGCACGGCGGTGATCAGCACGGTCAGGGCCAGCAGCGTCTGCGTGAGGTAGCGGGCCAGGGCATGCGGGAAGATCAGGAACGCCCCCACGTACAGGGCCGGGAACCAGTAGGTGTTCTGGCTGAGCAGCCCGTACAGCGGGGCGAACACCTCGTACTGATGCGCGTACGCGGAGAGCAGGTACAGGGCGTCCACGGCGTAACTGGCGAGGAAGGCGGGCCGGGGGTCCAGGCGGCCCATCAGCACGGCCGGAATCAGCAGCAGGTTCACGGCGGCCACGGCCGGCAGGGCCCGCAGGTCCAGCGGGTCGTAGTTGGGCGCCTGCACCCACAGGGCAGCGGCCGACCCGATGAACATGATCGCGGCCGTGATCACGAACATGCGGTGCAGCAGCCGCGCTTCTTCCTCCGGGGTGTCCTGCTGGAGGTACTGGCGGAAGGCCCCGCCCACGCGCTGCGTGAAACGTGGCCGGCGGAACGTCCGTGTCCGAGCGGTGCGCGTGTCCAGAACCCTGTGCCCTCCGTCAGTGCCCGCGCGGTCGGCGCGGATGGGACTCTCCTGAGACTCCGGTGAGTTCAGACCCTCACTGTACCAGAGTGGTATGGTCCACCGGCACCCCCACCCACCCGCCGCACGGGCCCGCTGTCACAGGTCCACCGGGCCGTGCGGCGTGAGCAGCCGGGCGCGCAGTTCCGTCTGGGGCGCCTCCCGCACCTCCACCTCGCCCTCGAAATGCAGGGCGTCCAGCTGCCGGCGCAGGGCGTCCGGCCGGGGGGTCAGCAGGTGCAAGTGGTCCAGTCGCACACCCCGGTCCGGCAGGCGCCGGGGGGGCGGGTCGGTGGTCCAGTGGATGAGAGAGGGCGCCACGCCGTCCATGGGCAGGTGGCCGTCCGCGGGCACGGTCAGCGTCCAGCGGGCCTCTCCGCGCGAGAGGGCCAGGGCGTCCGGGGAGGCGGGCGGGGCGGGCAGCGCCGCCACCCAGTGAATCAGCGCCGGGCCGTCAGCCAGACGCACCTGCATCCCGGGCGTGTCCAGCGTGAACCAGCGGGGCCGGGCGGGCCGGGGCGCGGCGGGGTTCACGGCGATCACCTCCAGGTACGCGGTGCCCAGCGACAGCAGCAGGTTGTGCGTGCCGAAGGTCACGTGCTCCCCGCCGGGGTCCAGGGGCACGTTCAGGCGCCCCTCCAGCCACGCGCGGCCCTCGTCCAGCGTGCGGGCCGCCACGACCAGATGATCCAGTCGCGCGCCCACCTCCGCCTTGCCCGGCACGTCAGGCCCCCCGGGGACGACTCATGGTCCGCAGGTCGTTCAGGAGGATCGCCGCGGCCCTCTCCCCGCTTTCCAGCGCGCCCTGAATGCCGCTCATGGACGTCACCTCGGAGGCGAGCAGCACGCCCGGCAGGGCCGTGGCGTGCCCAGGCAGCCGGGCGGCGTACCCGGGCGGCTGCCGGAACTGCGCATACGGAATGCGCTCCACGCCCAGGGTGCGCAGGCTGCCCACCACGGGCTCCGGGTCCCAGGCGCGCAGTTCGGCGCGGACCGCGGCGTCCAGGGCCCCGTCCGTAAGATCGGGAACGCCCAGCACGGTCACGGTCAGCAGGTGTTGCCCGGCCGGCGCGCGGCCCGGCACGGCCTGACTCAGCCACTGCGCGTTGTGGATCAGCCCGGTTCCGGCGCTCAGGATCAGGCGCCGCTCCGGCTCGAACCCTGGGCGGGCGTCCAGGCCGTAGTACAGGTACGTGCTGCCCAGCGCGCCGCGCGTCACGTCGTCGCCGGTCAGGGCGCGGGCCGTATGAGGGTCGGTCGCCACGATCACGTTCCGGGCCTCCAGATCGCCGGCGTCACAGCTGACCACCACCCGCCCGCCGCGGGGCGTGAGGCGGTGCGCCCGCACGTTCAGGGTGACGTCCAGCTCCTGCGCGAGTTGCCGGGGCAGGCTGCCCATGCCCGCGCGGGGCAGCGCGGCGCCGCCCTCCATCAGCATGCGGAAGTAGTACCGGAACAGCCGCGCGGAGGTCTCCAGCTCGCGGTTCAGGAAGATCCCGCCGAAGAACGGCGCGAAGAAGTTCTGCACGGCCCCGTCGCTGAAGCCCTGGCGGGTCAGGTACGCGCGGGTGGACTCGTCCGGCCCCTGCAACAGCACCTCCGGGGCCGGGCCTTTGAGGTGCAGGGCGAGTTTCGCCACGCGCAGCTTGTCACCCAGGGTCAGCGCGCCGGCCGTGAGGGTGGGCCACAACCCGGCCGGGTCGCGGATGGGGTCCCCCAGCACGTCCACCTGCGCGCCGCGGCGCACCACTGCCGCCGAGGACACCGGCACGAGGTCCAGGGCGTCCAGGTTCAGCTGCCGCCGCACGGCGGGGTAGGCGGGGAACAGCACCTGATACCCGGCGTCCAGCGTGAAGCCCTGCACCTGCCGGCTGTGCACCCGGCCGCCCACCTGCGGGGCCGCTTCCAGCACCTGCACGCGCTGACCGGCGCGGTGAAGGGTCCGGGCGGCGGTGAGGCCGGCCAGACCGGCTCCGATAACCACGACATCCTGCATGCCCCCAGGCTAGCGGGCCCGGCGCCGCGTGGGCTTGCGAGACCCTTCGCGTTCCGGCCGGCCCGGCAGCAAAGGGAAAGGGGCCTGCCCGCGGTGCAGCGAGCGACACGCGGGCAGGCCGTCAGGGCATGTGAATGGCCGGGATTACCAGAAGTTGCCGAGGCGGAAGTAGAACTTGCCGCTGCCGTTCTGGGGGCTGTAGCCGTAGTCGAAGCGCAGGCTGGGCAGGCGGGCGCCGCCGAAGCCCAGGTCGAGTTGCAGGCCCGCGCCGAAGCCGTAGTTCAGGTTGAAGTTGGGGCTGGTGGCGTTGCCCCAGGCGGAGCCGGCGTCGGCGAACACCACGCCGTACAGGCCCTGGGCGACGCTGTAGTTCAGGCCGAAGTCGTAGCGGTACTCGGCGCTGGTGGTGAAGTAGTTCGTGCCGGTCAGGGAGCCGTCGGCGATGCCGCGGATCTGGCGGGCGGCGACGGGCGAGCTGCCGCCCCCGACCGCGAAGCCGGTGCCTTCGGGGTACGTGCCGAACAGGGTGCCGGCGTTCGCGCGGACCGCGAAGACCTGCTGCTTGCGGGTCACGCCGCCTTCCTTGACCAGGGTGTTGCCGAAGCCGAAGTACGTGCTGGCGCCGCCCTGCAGTTCGGTCCAGGATACGGGCTGCTCGCCGCTGCGGCCGAAGGAGTACACCACGCCGGTGTTCGCGCGCCAGCCCTGGGTGGGGAATTCGGGGCTGTTGGTGCTGTCGTAGTCCAGGCTGGCGGTCAGGTTGGTGGTGAGGGACTCGGGGGGCAGCAGGCCCTGCGCCTCGGCCTCGCTGGTCGTGACCGGCACCTTCGTCTCGGTGCCCTGGGCGTTGGGCACGTCGCTGTCCCGGAAGGGTTCCAGGTAGTAGGTGCGATACGACACGCCGATGCCGACGCTGCCGCGCAGGTTGGGGCGCAGGACACGTCCGGCGGAGACGCTGAAGTACGTGTTGCGCTGGGTGTAGTCCCAGTAGGTGTCCACGTTGTCGCCGGTCTTGATGTCACGGCCGGTGGCGGGGTCCACGCCGTCCTCGGTGGCCTTCTTGGTCAGGGTGTTGTTGCCGGTCACGGTGGTGCCGGCGGCCACGCTGAGGCTGGTGGGCACGGTGCGGAAGTCCAGGAAGTCGAAGTCCAGCCAGGGAATGCTGTACGAGACGTTCCCGGCGAAGTTCTGCCCGGCCTCGTTCTGCTGGATGATCAGGTTGGCGCCGAACTTGTGGGCCAGCCCGAACACGTTCTCGTTGCTGTAGCCGGCCTCGCCGCTCCAGCCGCCGGACAGGCTGTCGTAACCCACCGCGAGGTTCACGGGGATGCCGCTGTCGGATTCGGCAAGGACGATCACGGCCGTGATGTTCTCCGGGTTCTGGGGGTCGTCGCTGCGGGTGGTCAGGTCCACCGGGCGCACGAAGCCCAGGCGGCTGACGCGGCCGAGCGCCTCGCGCAGGGTGGTGGAGTTGAACGCCTGGCCCACGGGCGGCAGTTCACGGGTGATGACCCGGTCCTTGGTGTTGTGCTTGCCCTGCCACTGGATCTCGTACTTCGCGACGCGCACCTCGCGGATGTTGAAGGTGAGCTGGCCTTCCTGGAAGGTGATGGCGTCGCGGGTGCTGACCTCGTACCCGGCCTTGCGGTACACGTCGCGGATGGCGATGAAGTCCTGCTGCGCGAGCTGCGGGCTGTACGTGTCGCCGATCTTGGTGTTCACGGCGGCGAGCAGCTGCGCGGTGGGGATCAGGGTGTTGCCCTGCACGGCGATGCTCTTGATGGGGCCGGTGGCGATGTCGGCCGCGCCGAACAGCACGGTGACCTGCCCGGGGTTGGCCGGGTCGGGCTGCATGGCGAAGCCCACGGCCTTGCCGGTCTGGTTGGACAGGGTGCGCACGTCCGCCTGGATGGCGCTGAGGGTGACGGGCCGGCCCACGCGGGTCTGGAGGCTGGCGGCCAGGGCGTCGGCGTTGGTGACGTTCAGGTTGCTGAGGTCCACGCCGGTGACCTTGCCCTCGACGACCTCGACCTTCAGCACGCCGTTTTCCAGGGTGGTGGTGGTGGGGTTCACGCCGGCCTGGAGGATGCCGGCGTCGCTGTACGCCTGGGACACGGCCTGCACAGCCTGGAAGTACGCCTGCGGGGTGAACTTCTTGGCGTCGTAGAGGGGTTTGAAGATGTCCACAACGGTGCTGCGGGGCAGCAGCGTGGCGCCGCTGACCTCGACGCGGCTCAGGGGCGCGGACTCGTCCACGACGAAGTTCACGGTCACGGACCCGTCGGTGTTGGCGGTGGTGGTGCTGCTGATGCTCGGCTGGAAGGGGTACCCCTCGGAGCGGAAGTTGCTGGCCAGGGCGTCCTTGGCCTGCTCCAGCCGTTCGGTGTTCAGGGTGGCGCCGGGGGCGATGTTCAGCAGGTCGGCGATGGACGCCTTGAAGGCGTCGGCGGGCAGGAAGCTCAGGCCCGTGACCTCCACCTTGCTGATGGTGGGGTTGGGCGTGACGGTCACGTACAGGACGTCCCGGCCGGACACGGTGCGCAGTTCGGCCACGGCGGTCTTGAAGTACCCGCTGGCGAGCACCTCCTGTTCCACGGTGCGGGGGTTCACGGCGCTCAGGGGCGTGCCGGGCTGCACGGACAGCGTGGCGCGCAGGAATTCCACGAGCAGTTCGCTGGTCCCGACGATCACGATGTCCTGCACGGTGCCAGCCGGCTGGGCCGGGGCGGCCTGGGCCGGGGCGGTGGCCGGCGCGGTCGGGGGGGTGGCCGTCTGCGCGGCGACGGGGGCGGCCAGCAGCAGTGTCAGGGCAAGGGTCATGGGGTGTCGCATTCTTCTCCTAGTGTGGCATCCCGGGGGCCGGGCGGCCCTGCTCGGTGCGCGCGGCGGCCGCGGCTGCCGCGGTCTTGAACTCTGGTGGGCTGGACTGGCCCCAGCAGGCTTGACTGTGCCCACACTTCCCGCTTGCTGTCTGAGAAGGGTGAAGTGACCTGAAGAACGTCTGAATGGCCCCGCTGGGGGGGGCGTGCGGCCGCCCCCGCTTGAGCGGCTCACGAAGGTGCGTGAGAATGCAGTGTGCCTGCCTTACTGCTGCGTTTTTCCCCTCTGGCCCGCGTGAACCCGAGCGGGGTGCGGGCATGAGCGTGCCGGCGGTCCTGGAGGACCTGCGGGCGCAGGAGCGCGCAGCGGGCCGCGCGCCCGGCAGCGTGCAGCTGGTCGCCGTGACCAAGGGCCACGACCTCGCGGAGATCGAGGCGAAGGTGCTGCCGTACGGTCCGCTGCCGCTGGCGGAGAACCGCGGGCAGGAACTGCGGGACAAGGCCGCGGCGCGCCCGGACCTGGAGTGGCATTTCATCGGGCCGCTGCAGCGCAACAAGATCAAGTACCTGAAACCGGTGCGGCTCGTGCACGCCATCGAGGAGGTCTGGCAGGCCGAGGCGATCGCGCAGGCCGCGCACGGCTGGGGGCAGGCGCCGGACCTGCTGCTTCAGGTGCACAACGGCGAGGTGCAGAAGCACGGCATCGCGGGCGCCGACCTGCCCCGCGTGCTCGCCGCGGTGCGCGCCACGGGCCTCACCGTGCGCGGCCTGATGGTCATGGCGCCGCAGGACGCCCCGGACGCGCAGGTGCTGCAGGTGTTCACCGACACCGCCCGGCGCGCCCACGACCTGGGTCTGAGCGAACTGAGCATGGGCATGAGCGGCGACTACCCCCTGGCGGTGCAGGCAGGCGCTACCCTGGTCCGCGTGGGAAGGAGCCTGTTCCAATGAACTACACACCGCTGGATATCCGCCATCAGGAATTCCCGAAACGCATGAACGGCTACGACCCGGCCGCCGTGCGCAGCTTCCTGGCGTCCGTGGCCGAGCAGTTCGAACAGCTTCTGATGCAGCAGCAGGCGCAGGGCGAATTCCTCACCGACCTGGAACGGCAGCTGGAAGAAAAACGCGCGAACGAGGACGAGATCCGCCGCGCCATCATCGCCGCCGAACGCATCAGCCACGAACTGCGCGAGAATGCCGTGCGGGAAAGCGAACAGATGATCGCCCAGGCCACCCGCGAACGCGAGGCGCTGCTCTCGGACCTGGAAGGCCGCACCCGCGAGGCCGACGCCCAGCACGAGGCCCGCATGGCCACGCTGGAATCCGCCTTCCGCACGCGCGGCGCGGAACTGGAACGGCAGTTCCATCAGGTGCTGCTGGAACGTGAGCGCGCTCAGGCCGAACGCCTGGCCGCGCTGGACCAGACGTACCTGGAGCGCCACAGCGAGTTCACCGCGCGCCTGAGCGCCGCCCGGCAGGAGTACGCGCAGTTCGTGAGCGGCTACCGCGCGCTGGCGAGCAGCTTCGCCGACATGGCCTCCCGGCACCTGCTGCCCGACGCGCTGCTGGGCACCCAGGCCCTGCCGGACGCGCCCACGCTGCCCAGCCTGCCCCGCACCGTCACCATGAAGGCGGTGGAGGCGGCCGCCAGCAGGCCTCCCGTCTCCCCCTCCCCGAACCTGATTCCGCCCGGGCACACCCCACCCCCCGCGCCGGACGTTGACGGCCCGGTGCTGGGGGGTGTCGCCCCGACGACCACCGAGGGCGGGCCACCCACCATCGAGGGGCTGAACTGGCTGGACGGCATTGACCTGCCGGCAATCAACCCGGCCGGGACGCCGGAACCTGCCCCGCGTCAGGACGAGCGCGACTAGCGGGCTTTCAGACAGGGATTCATGCGCGGAAGCGCGGCCGGGTCGTCTGCTGACCCAGCCGCGCTTCCGTTCGGGTCACCTGCCCGAACTCGGTCGGGTGGGCAGGCAGGCCCACCAGCTGGGGTGCAGCTCGCCGGCCTGCGCCTCGCGGTGGGCCTCGTCAGGGCGGTTCAGGGCGTGCAGGGCCAGCACCCGCGCGGGGCTGCGGGGCGCACTGAGGTCCAGGGCCTTCTGCGCGGTGGCCGCTGCCTTTCCCGGCCCGAGCGGGTGCTGGGCCAGAGCCAGGACCGCCAGCACGTGCGCGTCCGGGGACGTGCCGCCCAGCTCCGCGACCTTCAGGCCCTCGGCCAGGGCGCGCAGGGCGGCGCGCGGGTCGCTCAGGCGGGCCTCGCCGCGCAGGACGGCGCAGGCGGCCAGGGCGGGGCTGTCTCCCTCGTGAATTGCCTGCCGCCGCGCCTCCTCGGTCCGGCTGGCGGCGCAGTCCTGCGCGCCCTGCTGCGTGAGGGCCCGGGCCTGCAGGACGCTGCGCCGCGCGCTGTCCGGCTGGTCCTCCAGGGCCTGAAGCGCTTCCTCGGGCTCGCCCAGGCGCAGCAGCGCGGCCGCCCGCAGGAGGGGATCGGTGGTCCAGCGCGCCGCGAGGCGCGGGCGGCCCAGGTGCAGGGCGATCGCGGCCGCCCCGGCCCGCTCCGCGGCGGTCCAGGGGGCGGTCAGGGTTTCGGCGGCCTGCACGGACGCGTTCAGGGCGTCGTGCAGGCCGCCGGCGGGCGGGGGATCAGACGGGGCGGGGGCAGGCATGCAGTGGGAGCAGCATACCGGCCCGGCCCCGCCTGGAGGCCAGGGCGAAAACGCGGGTTCAGGCGCTGAGGGCCAGGTCCAGTCCGAGGAAGCGCCACAGGGCGCGGCGGGGCACGCGCAGGCCGTTGGGGTGCTCCACGGCGCCCAGGCGGCCGTCGCGGATCCAGCGGCGCACGGTGCGTTCGTGCGTGCCGGTGAAGTCGGCGACCTCGCTGACTTTCATGAGTTTGGGCATGTTCTGGAACTGGTCGGCTAGGGTCATTCAGGCCTCCAAAAAGCGGGCAGGGCCGCCACACGGCAGCCCCACACAGGATTCAGGATTCAGGAGTTCGCTCAGGTCGTGGTGCCAGCCGCCCCCACCGGGACGGGCCCACCGGATTCCGCCGTGGTCGCCCGGCCCGGAGCGGGACGGGATGTGGCAGCGCGGAAGCGGCATCGGGCGTTTCAACTTGCCTGAAAAGTACCACAGGGCCGGTCAGGGCGGCGTCAAGCATGAAGGAACCCCGCTGGGGGGGTTCATGGGTGGGGCCGAAGCCTGGAGCCGGGGGCGTGCAGACGGGCCGGGACTGCCGGCCAGTGCAGTGCATTACATTCGGCGGCGATGAGCCTTCTGTCGCAACTGTCCGGGACGCTGGTGAACGTGGGGGCCGTGCTGCTGGGCACGCTGCTGGGCCTGGCGCTGGGGGGCCGCCTGCCGGAGCGCACGCAGCGGACCCTGCTGCAGACCCTGAGTCTGGTCACGCTGTTTATCGCGCTGGACATGGCCGGCAGCCTGAACCGCGTGACCGGCGGCAGCGTGCCGGGCGTGCTGCTGGCGCTGCTGGCGCTAGCGCTGGGCGTGGCGATCGGCGAGGCGCTGGGCATCGAGGAGGCGCTGGCGCGGCTGGGCGAGACGCTGCGGCGGCGCTTCCGGGGCGGGGGCCGGTTCACGGAGGGGTTCGTGGCGGCCAGTCTGCTGTTCTGCGTGGGGCCCATGACCGTGATCGGGGGCATTCAGAACGGCCTGACCGGCGACAGCGCCACGTACGTGCTGAAAAGCACGCTGGACGGCATAGCTGCGCTGGCCCTAGCGGGCGCCTACGGCATCGGGGTGGGGTTCAGCGCCGTGAGCGTGCTGGTCGTGCAGGGCGGCATCAGCCTGCTGGCGGGCAGTTTCGCGGCCGGGCTGCTGGGCGGCGCGAGCCCGGAGGTGCTGAAGACGAACGCGCACGTGCTGCTGCTGACCGGCACGGGCGGCCTGATGATCGCCGGGATCAGCTGGAACCTGATGCTGGGCGGCCTGGGCCTGGAGCAGCACCGCGTGCGGGTGGGCAGCATGCTGCCGGCCCTGCTGCTGGCGCCCCTGGTGCTGGGGCTGGCCTCACGCCTGACCGGCTAAGGCCTGGACCACCCCGAGGCCGGGCCCGCTTGATCAGGCTGCGGTGAGGTTCACCTCACCCGGCCCCCACCCAGCCCGGCCTGCCTTGACATCACCTTCAGAATTGATGTTCCTGTGGGCATTTTTCAGTCGCTGGTCAGATTCAGCCCGTACGGTGACCGGCATGAACCCGTCCAAGCCTGTCATGACCCTCACGGCCCTGCTGGGCCTCGCCGCCAGCGTCGCCCAGGCCAGCCCCGCGAAGATCACCGCGCAGAGCATCATCGTGAACCCGGTGGAAACGAAGCTGAACGTGGAAGTCTGGGTGAACAAAGACGCCACCGGCAAGGCCAACCCCACCTACCGCAAGGGCGAGCAGCTGTCCATCGGCGTGAAGACCAACCAGGACGCGTACGTGTACCTGTTCAACGTGAACGCCAACGGCAGCATCGACCTGTTCTTCCCGAACAAGTTCGAGGAGAGCAACTTCATGCAGGCCGGCGTGACCCGCGTGTTCCCCACCCAGAACGCCAAGTACAGCTTCACAGTGGGCGGCCCGAACGGGCAGGACAAGGTGCTGGCCCTGGCCTCCACCAAGGAACTGAATCTCGACGACATCGCCCGCTTCGCCGGGGATCAGGGCTTCGCGGACGTGAAGGTCAGCGGGCAGGAGAACCTCGCCCGCGCGCTGAGCATCGTGGTGAACCCGCTGCCCGCCGACGGCTGGACGACCGACGTGGCCCTCTTCAAGATCGGCGCCGGTCAGGCCACCACCCCCGCCCCGAAACCCAAACCCGGCAGCACCGGCACGGTCACCTACACGCCTGGTGTGGGCGCCCAGCCGGCCCCCGCCCCGACGCAACCGGCCCCGGCACCCACGCAACCTACGCCGACCCAGCCGGCCCCCAGCCAGCCGAACGCCCAGATCAAACCCGGTGAGCGGCAGGACGGCACCTTCGACAGCGCCATGGTCGAGGCCTACGACCGCCTGAAAGGCCCCGAATCCCTCGGCACGCCCACCGGGTACGTGACCCCCTGGGCGGACGGCTGGTGGCAGCGCTTCAAGGGCGTGGCCGCCTACGGGGACGCCGTGCTCGTGCACGCCAACGGCAGCAGCCGCAGCTACGCCGTGCACGGCCGCCTGCTCGAACGGTATCTGGCGCTCGCCAAGGCCGAGAGCAACGGCGCCCGCCCCCCCAGCCGCCTGGGCTGGGCCGCCGGGGACGAGAAGGTCATCCCCAAAAACCCCTACGGCACCCCCGGCCTGTACGGCTTCTTCCAGAACGGCGCGCTGTACGGCACCGAGAAGTACGGCACCTTCTGGCTTCAGGGCCCGGTCCTGAAAACCTACCAGGGCCTGGGGGGGTCCGGCAGCTTCCTGGGCTTCCCCACCCGCGACCAGTACCTGCTGAACGGAGCCTGGGCCGCCGACTTCGAGGGCGGCAGCATCCGCACCGTAAACGGCGTGCCGAAGGTGTACCGCAAGTAACCCCTTCCCGCTGGGGGCGACTGGCACCACCCAAGCGGCCCCGCCCCCAGCCTGACGACTCCCGCGCCTCACGCCAGGCGGCGTGAACCGGGTCCGAATCCACCCCCCCACGAGCCGGACGGTCCGCGCTCACCGCCCCCTCTCCCCTGTTTCCGAATCTGAGTTTCCAGCAGAGTGCCGCCCCGACACACAACGGTCGGGGCGGCACTCTGCCGTTCTGCCTGCGCTCAGCTGAGCTTCGCCTTGAATTCCTCGTACCCGAAGGTCTTCACCCGCTCGTACGAGCCGTCCAGGTGCAGGATGCCGATATCCGGGTGTTTCACCCCGTTGAAGAAGGTGGTCTTCACCATCGTGTAGTGGATCATGTCGTCGAACACCACCCGGTCCCCGATCTTCAGCGGCCCGGGGAACACGTACTCCCCCACCACGTCCCCCGCCAGGCAGGTCGTCCCGCCGATCAGGTACGCCGCGCCGGGCGGGGTGTCCACCGCCTCGCGGTGCTCCTCGGCCGGCGGGTCCCCGGCGCCCAGGATGCGCGGCCGGTACGGCATCTCCAGCACGTCCGGCATGTGCGCCGACACGCTGATGTCCAGCAGCACGGCGTCCTTGACGTTGTGCACCACGTCCAGCACGCTGGACACCAGCCAGCCCGTCTGCCAGCCGAAGGCACTCCCCGGCTCCAGGATCACGTGCACACCCCACCGTTCCCGGAAGGCCCGCACCACCCGGATCAGGCGGGGAATGTCGTACCCCTCGCGCGTCATCAGGTGCCCGCCGCCGAAATTCACCCACTTCACGCGCCCCAGCACGTCCCCGAAGTTCCGCTCCACGACCTCCAGGGTCCGTTCCAGGGTGTCACTGTCCTTCTCGCACAGCGTGTGGAAGTGCAGGCCGTCCACGCCGTCCAGCAGGTCCTCCCGGAACTCCCGGCGCGTCACGCCCAGGCGGGAGAACGGCCCGGCCGGGTTGTACAGGTCCGTCTCCACCTCCGCGTACTCCGGGTTGATGCGGATACCGACGTGCAACTCCCGTCCCGCCGCGCGGGCCGCGTCCACCTGATGCTTAAAGCGCTCCCACTGCGAGAAGGAATTGAATACCAGGTGATCGGCCAGCGCCAGGATGCGCGGGAAGTCCTCATCGCTGTACGCCGGCGCGTACACGTGCACCTCCCCCTGCATCTCCTCTCTGGCCAGGATCGCCTCGTTCAGGCTGCTGGCCGTCGCTCCGGTGATCCCGTACTCCCGCAGCAGCGGGAAGGCCGACCACATCGCGAAGCCTTTGAACGCCACGATGATCTGCGCCCCACTCTCGCGCTGCACGTACTCGATCAGGGTCAGGTTGCGGCGCAGGCGGGACTCGTCCAGCACGAATGCCGGGCTGGGAATCGCCGCCCAGTCCACGGTGGACACGTCCGTCACAGACGGCAGGATCAGGTCAGAAGGCAGAACACTCACGCCGCCCAGCGTACCGGATGCGCAGCGCCCGCCGCCCGAACCGACAAGCCGGGTGAAGGCAGGCAAATTGCAGGACCCACCACCTACCCCAGGCGGTCGTGGACTTTCATGGTGAACAGCAGCCAGGCCATGAAGGCCAGGGCGATCAGGGCGGCGGCCACCAGGACCGGCAGCAGCGGGTTGCGGCGGCGGTGCTGTTCGTCGTCCTGGCGTTCGGTGTGCTCGTCGCGGCGCAGGGGCTGGTGGGTGCCGTAGGGGCTGCGGTGCACGCTCTGGGTGTGCCATTCGCTGGGGGGGAGGTTGGTCAGCATGGCCTGGGCGCGTTCGTGGCCCTGCGCGGCGGCTTGGTCGAGCAGCAGGCGGGCGGCGTTGAGGTTGGCCTGGGTGGGGTGTTCGTCGGTTTCGCGGAGGGTGTCGCCGTCCAGGCTGAGCCAGCCGCCGCGCAGGAGTTTCGCCGTCTCAAACTGCGCGTCCGCGTGGCCGGCGCGGGCCGCCTGGAGGAGCAGGGCATGCTGCTCGTTGGCGGGCAGGCTGAAGGCGCGCTCATAGGCGTGGAAGTGCTCGTACACGTCCCAGGCGGCCTGGGGGTCGCCGGCGTGCGCGGCGTCCAGGGTGTCGCGGCTGACGGTCTGGGGGGCGGGGGGTCTGGCGGCCATGGCGTGCCTGGATTGTAGGCCGGGTGGGGCTTACTTCGTGAAGCGGAAGCTTTTCACGAAGGGCGTCATGACTTTTTTCAGGGCGGCCTCGGCGCCGGCGCCTTTGAGGGTGGTGCCGGTGATCAGGTAGGCCTTCTTGCCCCTGAGGATGTAGGCACTCTGGTAGTACAGGGTGCGGGCGCCCTGGCGGCCCTGGTAGGTGGTCTGGCTGCCCTTGATGCCGCCGAAGGTGAGGGGCGCGTTGCCGAGGATCTTGCCGCCGGGCAGGAGGAGTTTCAGGTCGGCGGCGCTGCGGGCGTAGTACTGCGCCAGGGTCATGGGGGTTTTCAGGGTCTGCACGACCACGTTGATGTTGGGGCGGAAGCCCTGGACGGTGGTGGGCGCAGCGTACTTCACGGTGACGCCGGCCACGTCACGTTTGAGCCAGCCGGGGGGCGCGGTGACGCTCAGGCCGTCGCGGGGGCTGGTGAAGGTGGCGGCCTGGGCCGCGCCCAGTGCGGCGGTCAGGAGCACGGGAAGAACGCACGGGTGACGCATGCCTCAGGGTAGGGGCGGTGAATGTGCGGGTGTTGAGGCGGGCGGGGCCTTACCCGGCGGTGAAGTGCAGGGTGCCTTCGGGCGCCTGGGCGTCCGGGGTGAGGGTGGGGACGATGGTGCTGGTGCTCACCTGCGCGGCGTACCGGACGTCCTCACCCAGGCCGAGGCCGGCAAGGCGTTCGCCGTGCACGCTGCTGCTCAGGGCCTCCAGGGGATTCCCGGCGTTGCGGCGGACGGTAAGGGCGATACGGGTGCCGTCGTCGATGCTGAATTCACCCAGGGCGAGCAGGTACTCGGCGATCACGCCGGCCGCGTACACGTCCTCCAGGCCGACGTGCTGGTCGGTGCCGGCGCACACGATGGCGACTTCCTCGGTGGCCTGGGCTTTGGCGCGGCGGGCAGCGGCGTGGGCGTTGGTGATGGAGGCGAGGTACACGTGCTTGCCGGTCTGCGCGGCGACGTGGGCGGCGTCGGTGCCGTTGGTGGTGTTCATGACGACGGTGCGGCCGGTGAAGTTCTGCGCGGCGGCTTCCACCGGGCTGTTGCCGAAGTCGAAGCCGGGGATGGGCAGGCCGCCGCGTTCGCCGCCCAGCACGTACTGCCCGCCGGCCTGCTCCTTGAGGTTCAGCGCGACGTCCGGGGTGCGGGTGAGCAGCAGGGCCTCGGCGCCGCGTTCGAGGTAGGTGATGGCGGTGGTGGTGGCGCGCAGCGTGTCGATCACCAGCACGACGTCCGGGTAGTTGCCGTGCGGGAGGAGGTCCACGCGCAGGCGCATTACTTCAGCGCCTCGCGGAAGCGTTCCAGGCCGGCGCGGGGGCCGTCCGCGCCGAACACGGCGCTGCCGGCCACGAGGCAGCTGGCGCCGGCGTGCACGACCGCGCGGGCGTTCTGTGGGGTGACGCCGCCGTCCACCTGGAGTTCGGCCGGGCTGCCCAGGTCGTCCAGCCAGTGGCGGACAGTGCGGATGCGGTCGAGGCTCTGGGGGATGAACTTCTGCCCGCCGAAGCCGGGGTTCACGCTCATGATCAGCACGAGGTCCACGTCGGCCAGGACGGGTTTGATCGCCTCGAGGGGCGTGCCGGGATTGAGTGTGACGCCGGCCTTCTTGCCGAGTTCCCTGATCATCTGCACGGCGCGGTGGATGTGGGGGGTGCTTTCCACGTGCACGGTGAGGCCGTCGGCGCCGGCGGCGGCGAAGTCCTTCAGGTAGCGCTCGGGCGCCTCGATCATGAGGTGGACGTCCATGAACAGGGGGCTGGCGCGGCGGGCGGCGGCCAGGATGGGCATCCCGAAGCTGATGTTGGGCACGAACGCGCCGTCCATGACGTCCACGTGGGCCCAGTCGGCGTCGCCGATGGCCTGGAGGTCGTCGGCCATGCGGGTGAAGTCGCACGAGAGCAGGCTGGGGGCCAGTTTGACCGGGCGGGCCTGGGGGTCGGGGTGGGCGACGTCGGCGTTCACGCCCCGCAGATTAACACTTCCTTCACTTATGTTCTGAGCGAAATGTAACGGCGCCCGGCCGTCCCGCATGGTGGCACGCGTCAGGGGCGCGCCAGCCGGCGATCACGCCGGGCGGACGGACGCCCCGGCCCTGCGTGGCACAATCGGCGTGTACGGAGGTTGTACCCATGACCGACCTGAATCAGTGGAAAGCGCTTGCCAGCAAGGACCTGAAAGGCGGTGACCCGGACACGCTCAACCGCGAGCTGCCCGAAGGCATCACACTCAAGGCCCTGTACACCCGAGACGACCTGCCCCCGGGCGGCGCGGCCGACACCCTGCCGGGCCTGCCGCCCTTCACCCGCGGCCCCCGCGCCACCATGTACGCTGCCCGTCCCTGGACCATCCGGCAGTACGCGGGCTTCTCCACCGCCGAGGAATCCAACGCCTTCTACCGCCGTAACCTCGCCGCCGGGCAGAAGGGCCTGTCGGTGGCTTTCGACCTGGCCACCCACCGCGGCTACGACAGCGACCACCCGCGCGTGGTGGGCGACGTCGGGAAGGCCGGCGTGGCGATCGACAGCGTGGAGGACATGAAAATCCTCTTCGACGGCATTCCCCTGAAGGAGATGTCGGTGTCCATGACCATGAACGGCGCGGTGCTGCCGGTGCTGGCCGGGTACATCGTGGCGGGCCTGGAGCAGGGCGCGCGCCTGGACGAACTCTCCGGGACCATCCAGAACGACATCTTGAAAGAGTTCATGGTGCGCAACACCTACATCTACCCGCCCGAGCCCAGCATGCGCATCATCGCGGACATCATCGAGTACACCGCGAAGAACATGCCGCGCTTCAACTCCATCTCCATCAGCGGGTACCACATCCAGGAGGCCGGCGCGAACGCCGCGCTGGAACTGGCCTACACCCTCTCGGACGGCCGGGAGTACATCCAGGCCGCGCTGAACAAGGGCATGAACATCGACGAGTTCGCCGGGCGCCTGAGCTTCTTCTTCGGGATCGGCATGAACTTCTACACCGAAGTCGCCAAGCTGCGCGCCGCGCGGCTGCTGTGGAGCGAGGTCGTGGAGGAATTCGGGCCGAAGAAACCCATGAGCAAGGCCCTGCGCACCCACTGCCAGACGAGCGGCTGGTCCCTGACCGAGCAGGACGCGTACAACAACGTCGTCCGCACGACCATCGAGGCGATGGCGGCCGTGTTCGGCGGCACGCAGAGCCTGCACACCAACGCCTTCGACGAGGCGATCGGCCTGCCCACCGACTTCAGCGCCCGCATCGCCCGCAACACGCAGCTCGTCATTCAGGAAGAGACCGGCATCACGAACGTCATCGATCCCTGGGGCGGCAGCTACATGATGGAAGCCCTGACCGCCGAACTGGCCGACAAGGCCCGCGAACTGATGAAGGAAGTGCAGGAACTGGGCGGCATGGCCAGGGCCATCGAGTCCGGCGTACCGAAACTGCGCATCGAGGAATCCGCGGCCCGCAAGCAGGCGAAGATCGACCGGGGCGAGGACGTGATCGTGGGCGTGAACAAGTACCGTCCCACGCAGGACACCCCGATCGACGTGCTGGACATCGACAACGCCGCCGTGCGCGAATCGCAGATCGCCCGCCTGAACAAGCTGCGGGAAGAGCGCGACAACGCGCAGGTGAAGCGCACCCTGGCCGCGCTGACCGAAGCCGCCCGCACCGGCCAGGGCAACCTGCTGGCCCTGAGCGTGGACGCCATGCAGGCCCGCGCCACCCTGGGCGAGGTCAGCGACGCGCTGGAACAGGTGTGGGGCCGCCACGCCGCCGAGATCAAGACCCTCAGCGGCGTGTACGCCGCCGGGTACGCCGGCGACGAGAACTTCGACGCCCTGAAACGCGACATCGACGCCTTCGCTGAGCGGGAAGGCCGCCGCCCGCGCATGCTGGTCGTGAAGATGGGCCAGGACGGCCACGACCGCGGTGCGAAGGTGATCGCCACCGGCTTCGCCGACCTGGGCTTCGACGTGGACGTGGGCCCGCTCTTCCAGACGCCCGAGGAGGCCGCGCGGCAGGCCATCGAGAACGACGTGCACGTGGTCGGCGTGAGCAGCCAGGCGGCCGGGCACAAGACCCTGGTGCCGCAGCTCGTGCAGGCCCTGCGGGCCGAGGGCGCCGACGACATCCTGGTCGTGGTGGGCGGCGTGATCCCGCAGCAGGACTACCCGGCGCTGCGGGAAGCGGGCGCCTCGGGCATCTTCGGGCCCGGCACGCCCATCCTGAAAAGTGCCAGGGAAGTGCTGGACCTGCTCAGCGAACGGCCCGTCACCACCTGAGCCCTCCCCTGCCGGCCGCGCTTCCTTCCGGGCGCGGCCGGCCTGTTGTCCCGGCGGCCGGAGCGGACCGCGCGGGGGCGGGCGGTCCGTCCTGGGCCTGATTGGGTAGCATCCGGGCGTGAGTGACTCTCCCGCACTGGCCGCCCCCGAACCCGTGCACCCGCTGGCCCTGCCGCTGCTGTCCGGCTCGCGGCGGGCACTGGCGAAGGCCATCACCCTCACGGAATCCACCCGCCCAGAGCATGAGGTGCAGGCCCAGCGGCTGCAGGCCCAGGTGCTTCCGCGGGCCGGGCGGTCCATCCGGGTGGGGCTTACCGGTGTGCCCGGGGTGGGCAAGAGCACCTTCATCGAGGCGCTGGGGGTGTGGCTGGCAAACCAGGGCCGGCGGGTGGCGGTGCTGGCCGTGGACCCCAGCAGTGCCCGTACGGGCGGCAGCATCATGGGGGACAAGACCCGCATGCCGGCCCTGACCGTGCACCCGAACGCGTTCATCCGGCCCAGTCCCAGCGGCGGCACGCTGGGCGGCGTGGCCCGCCGCACCCGGGAGACGATCACGCTGTGCGAGGCGGCCGGGTACGACGTGCTGCTGGTGGAGACGGTGGGCGTGGGGCAGTCCGAGACGCAGGTGGCGGCGATGACGGACCTGTTCGTGCTGCTCACCCTGCCGAACGCCGGGGACGAGTTGCAGGGCATCAAGCGCGGCATCATGGAACTCGCGGACCTCTGCGTGGTGAACAAGGCCGACACCAACCCGAAGGCCGCCACCCGCGCGCAGACGGAACTGCGGACCGCCCTGACGCTCCTGACCCCCCACGACGCACCGTGGCGTCCGGTGGCGCTGAAGGCCAGCGCCGTGACCGGCGAGGGCATCCCGGAGGTGTGGGCGCAGGTGGAGCAGTACGCCGCGACCGTGGACCTCGGCGCGCGGCGGCACGAGCAGACCGCGGCGTGGTTCGACGACCTGCTGCGCGAGGCGGCCTGGAAGGCCTTCCGGGCCGGGGTGGGCGCCGAGCGGATCGCCCAGTTGCGTGCCGAGGTGCAGGCGGGGGCGCTCACGCCCGTGCAGGGCGTGCAGGCGCTCCTGCCGCAGATGTGGAGCTGACCGGGGTCAGCCGTCCATGAGTTTAGGCAGCATCCGCACCCAGTCGGTGACCTGCCAGCTGTTCAGGAAATGCACCGCTTCCGGGCTGAGGTCGTGGTCGAGTTCCACGGCCAGCAGGGCCACCCCGCCGCGCTTCTCGCGGGTGCAGGTCAGGGTGGCGATGTTCGTCTCGTCGGCGGCGATGGTGCTGGCGAGGCGGGCGATCACGCCGATGGCGTCGCGGTAGCGCAGCAGCAGGGTGGGGTTGGCCGCGCCGAAGTTCACGCCGAGTCCCTGCACGTGCGTGACCTGGATCACGCCGCCGCCCGTGCTGCTGCCCTGCACCGTCACGCTCTGCGTCTCCCCCTTGAGCTCGATGACCGCGGTGTTGGGGTGCACGTCGCCCAGGTCCACGTCCCGGAAGTCGTAGGTGAGGCCCGCCCGCTCGGCTTCCTCGAAGGCCTGCGCGAGGCGGGCGTCGTCCGGGCGGTAGCCGAGGATCCCGGCGATCAGGGCGAGGTGCGTGCCGTGCCCGCGGCCGGTCTTGGCGAAGCTGGCGTGCAGCCCGATGCGGGCCTCGCGAGGTGCCTCGCCGAGCAGGTGGTGCGCGACCAGTCCCAGGCGGCAGGCCCCGGCGGTGTGGCTGCTGCTGGGGCCGATCATGACCGGGCCGATCATATCCAGGAGGGACATGCGGGCAGTATACGGAGCCGGCCCGGCGGGCCGTCCGGTCACGCGGGCAGGCGCCTTACTCGGGCTGGTCCTCGTCGGCGAGGTCGCCGAGGTTCTCCTCCAGCTCGCTCAGGACCTGCCGGGGGTCGGCGTTCGGGTCGAGGCCGTCGGCGTTCGTGCTGCCGTCGGCGCCCTGCATGCCGTCCTCGATGATCTCGGTCTGGTCCACGTCTCCGCTGTTCGGCTGGGGGCTCGTCATGGCGTTCAGTGTGGGTGGTGGGGGGCCGCGCGGGATGGCCGGGGCTTCATGCTTTCCGTAGCCTTGGGCCCCAGCGGGCCGGAGTGTGCGCCCGGCCGCACTGGGCACGGCCGGCGCCCATTAGCGTGCCGGAATGCCCGCTGCCCGGACCGTCCGCTCCGCTTCCTCCCTCTCGCCTTCCCGCACCCGGGGCCGGGTCGCCCTGCTGAGCGTGGGCCTGCTGGCGCTGGCGGGGGGGCTGGCCGCCTGCTCGCCGGTGGAAACCCTGAACCGCGTGGTGCCCCTGAACGGCATCACGGTGGAGCGGGACATCGCCTACGGCCCCCTGGAGCGGCAGAAGCTGGACCTGTACGCCCCGGCCGGCGTGAAGGACGCCCCGACGGTCCTGTTCATTCACGGCGGGTCGTGGGAGGGCGGCGACAAGAACCAGTACCCCTGGGTGGCGGAGTCCCTGGCCCGGGCCGGGTACGTCACGGCCGTGATGAACTACCGCCTGGCTCCGCAGTTCCGCTACCCGCTGTACGTGCAGGACGCCGCACTGGCCCTGAAGTACCTGCACGAGCAGGCAGGCCGGGTGGGCGGCAGCGGCCGGAACCTGTTCGTGATGGGGCACTCCGCCGGGGGCTTCAACGCGGTGGAGGCCGTGGTGAACGAGCGCTGGCTCGCGGAGGTCGGGGTGCCCGTCTCTTCGGTGCGCGGCGTGATCGGCGTGGCCGGGCCGTACAGCTACGACTACCGCGACTTCCCGAGCGCGCGGGCCTTCCCGGAAGGCAGCCTGCCGGACGACGTGATGCCGGACCGGCACGTGCGCACGGACGCGCCGCCGCACCTGCTCCTGGTCGCGGAGAACGACCGGGTGGTGTACCCGCAGAACGCCGTGAACATGGAAGCGGCCCTGAAGCGGGCCGGGGTGCCGGTACGGCGGGTGGTGCTGCCGCGGCTGGACCACGTGACGATCATGGGGGCGTTCGCGCGGCCGCTGGTCTTCCTGGGGGGCACGCGGGCGGAGGTGCTGGCGTTCATCGAGGCGAACCGCCTGCGCTGAGCGCCGGCTCTGCGTCCGGGCGATCTCATGCCGGGGTCGGGTAGGATCAGCGCACCATGACGTTCCGTGCTGCCCTGCCGC
Organism: Deinococcus ficus; assembly: GCF_003444775.1. Lineage (NCBI taxonomy): Bacteria > Thermotogati > Deinococcota > Deinococci > Deinococcales > Deinococcaceae > Deinococcus > Deinococcus ficus. The sequence goes on from NZ_CP021081.1 coordinate 1,956,609, forward strand.
GCCGGCTGCCCCTGCTGCTGGGCGCGGCCCTGTGCCTGCCGCTGACCGCCTGCCGGTACAACTTCGTGCCGCTGATCCCGCCGGTGCAGGAGACGAAGCTGCCGGTCCGCCTGACGGACGTGACACTGACCCGGGACGGCGAGACCCTGACGCTGAAGGCCAAGGTATCCGGCACGTTCGAGCCGGGTTACCTGGGGGTGCGCTGGTACGCGGGGGCGCAGGAGATCGGGCAGGACAGCCTGTTCCTGGACGCGGCGCAGCCGGCAGCCACATTCACGCTGGCCGCGCCGGCAAAGGCGGCCTACCGGGCCGTGCTGTCCTTCGGCGGGGTGGTGCTGCGGCAGGTGGAACTGTACGAGGTGGCGCCCTGATGCGCCCCCGGACGGGCGTGGTCGAGTGGACGGCCGGGCAGCGCGAACGCTTCATCTGGCAGGACGGCCGCGTGGTGCCGTACCGCGTGGAACCCCTGCCCGCCCCGGTGAACTACGGCTGCCTGCCCGGCACCCTGAACCCCGCCGACGGCGCCGAGGTGGACGCCGTGTGGCTGGGCGCGCCGCGCGCCGTGGGCGACCGGGTGGAGGCCCCCGTCAGCGGCCTGCTGTGGCTGGCGGACGGGGACCACAAGGTGATCTTCGGGGCGCTGCAGGAGGGCGCCGCAGCCCTGCTGGCGTGGTTCCCGCCGGACCGGGGGGCGGACCTGCGCAGCGCCGAGGCGGCCGAGGCGTGGCTGGCGGACCTGGGCGCCTGAGGCGCCCGCCCGGTCAGTTCGCGTACTGGCGGACGAGCTGCGGCATGTCCCGCTGCAGGGTGCCGTCGATGACGGCGGTGTTGCCGTACACCCGCACGAAGCGGCCCTGACCGTCCAGGATGCTCACCTGGTCGCCGTGCAGGCGGGAGGCGACCTGCGCCGCGCCCTCCGCCGGGGCTTCAGCGTCCGCGGTCGTCTCCCCGGAAGGAGGGGCGGCGTGGGCGCCATGGTCGGTGGCCGGGGCCGCCTGGGGCTTCACGTTCCCCACGAACATCTGCCGGGCGGCCTCGTCGATCGTCTCCGGGTCACCGGTCAGGCCGGTGAACGCCGGGTCGAAGCGGTCCAGGTAGGCGCGGACCACGTTCGGGCGGTCGTACTCGGGGTCCACGGTGATGAACTGCACCCACACCCGGCGTTTCAGGTCGTCGGGCAGGTCGGCGTAGGTGGTCTTCAGGCTGGTCAGGGTGGCGGGGCACACGTCGGGGCAGCGCACGAATCCGTAGAACACCAGCCGCACCCGGCCGTCGGCGCTGGGCAGGGTGGTGGGCTCGCCGCGGTCGTCCACGAGCTTCAGGGCGGGCAGCACCTTGGGGTCGTCCAGCGCCTCGCCGCCCAGCTCGGCCGGAGCTGAGGTCCGGAACAGCAGCAGGCCGGCCAGGAGGGCCGCGACGGCCAGGAGGACACCCGTGATCCACTTCATCCGCGCAGGGTAGCGCGGGGGGTGGGAGGCCGCGTGTCCCGCCGCGCCCGCCAGGAATAGCGAAACCCCCCTCCGGGCGGAGGGGGGCGCAGGGAGCGAGGGGTCGGGGCTACCAGATGTAGAAGATCGCGACGATCAGCAGCCAGACCACGTCCACCAGGTGCCAGTACAGGCTGGCGGGCACGATGCTGCCGTGGTTGTGGGCGTCCATCTTGCCCGTCAGGGCCTGGTAGTACGGCAGGGCCACGCCCAGGCCACCGATGATGATGTGCAGGCCGTGCAGGCCGACGATGATGAAGAAGCAGGATTGCCAGAGGTTCTGCTTCCAGTCGCTCTCGAAGCCGAAGAGGCTGAACTCGTACACCTGGAAGATCATGAACAGCGCGCCCAGGATCAGGGTGAAGAACAGGCCCAGGGTCCCCCAGCGGGGTTTGCCGTGGTGCAGGTCGTGCTCGGCCTTGTGCACCACGAAGGAGCTGCTGACCAGGATCACGGTGTTCAGCATCGCCAGCCAGAAGGCGGGGCGCAGCGCGGGCGGTTCGGCCAGGCCGGTGACGCGCAGGTACACGTACCCGGCGATCAGCACGCCGAACAGCGTGACTTCGCTGATGATGAACCAGGCCATGCCCATAAAGCCGTTGTCGTACTTGGTGAGGTGGTGGTGCTCGGTGGGCACCGCGTACTCGCGGGTGCCGGCCCACTTGAACAGCCCGTACAGGAACAGCGGGAAGCTCAGGTACAGGATCACGCTGGCGAGCACGTGGCTGGGCGCCGCGTCGAAGAAGGGCTGCAGGCCGCCGGCGGGCGTGTAGTTGGTGAACCAGCCAAAGCTCAGGCCGTAGCCCATCAGCAGCAGGCTGAACGCGGTGATGAAGGGGCCCCAGCTGTCCTGCGGCAGGTGAATGCTTTCCGGCGCGACGGGCTTGAGGGTGTCGCCGTTCTTCTCCCAGTCGTACAGGGGGCGTTCGGTGGGGAAGGTGGTGGGGAAGTCATGCGCGAAGTTGTACGCGGCGGGCGGGCTGGCGGCCGTCCATTCCAGGGTGAAGCCGCCCCAGGGGTTGGCGCCGGCGGTGATGGGCCGCGCGAGGCTCTGGAAGATGTTCCACACGAAGATCACGCCGCCGACCAGCAGGATGAGCGCGCCGATGGTGGACACGAAGTTCAGTTCCGTCCAGGCCCAGTTGCCGCTGGGGTAGGTGTAGTAGCGCCGGGGCATGCCGAGCAGACCCAGGATGTACTGCGGCAGGAAGGTCATCCAGCTGCCGATCATGAAGGTCCAGAAGTGCCACATGCCAAGCTTCTCGTCCAGGAAGCGGCCGGTCATCTTGGGCCACCAGTAGTACACGCCGCCCATGGCGAGGAAGGCGGTGCCGAACATCATCACGTTGTGGAAGTGCGCGACGATGTAGTAGGACATCGTGACCTGGTAGTCGAAGGGAATCATGCCCAGGCTCACGCCGGTGATGCCGCCGATCAGGAAGTTGAAGATGAAGCCGATCAGCCAGTAGGTGGGGGTGCGCATCAGGATGCGGCCGCCCCACAGCGTGCCGATCAGGTTGAAGATCTTCACGCCGGTCGGCACGGCCACGATCAGGGTGGCGACGCTGAAGGCGATCTGCCAGATCTCGGGGAGGCCCACGGCGAACATGTGGTGCACCCACACGATCAGGGAGACGAGCACGATGCCCAGCAGCGAGTACACCATCACGCGGTAACCGAACAGCGGCTTGCGGGCCATGGTGCTGGCGATCTCGGCGCCGATGCCGAGGTACGGCAGCAGCATCACGTACACGGCCGGGTGGGAGTAGAACCAGAAGAACTGCTGCATCAGGACCGGCACGCCGCCGATCCCGGGGTTGAACATGCTCAGGCCCAGCTTGATTTCCAGGAAGGTGACGAGCGCCGCGGCGGTCAGGCCGGAGAGGCTGATCAGCTGCAGGATGCTGGTGGCGAAGATGCTCCACACGAAGATCGGCATCTGCCACAGGCTCATGCCGGGGGCGCGCATGTTGATGATCGTGGCGGCGAAGTTGGCGCTGCCGAGCAGCGACCCGATGCCGTTCAGGATGATGGCGACCATGAACACGCTCACACCGGTCTGGTTGCCGTCCACGCTGAGCGGGTAATAGAAGGTCCAGCCCACGCCGGGCGCGCCGCCGTTAAACAGGCCCGTGAGGACCAGGATCAGGCTGGCGATGAAGCTCCACACCGCGAAGGTGTTCACGCGCGGCAGGGCCACGTCGCGCACGCCGAGCTGCAGCGGCAGGAAGTAGTTCCCGAACCCGAACAGGCCCATGGGAATCAGGAAGAAGAACAGCATCACGGCGGCGTGCATGGTCAGCACCTGGTTGTAGGTGTTGCCGACCAGGAGCGTCTGGTCCGGGAGGGCCAGCTGCAGGCGGATCAGGACCGCGAGGATGCCGCCGATGCCGAGCGAGGCGATGGAGACGATCAGGTACAGCAGCCCGATCTTCTTGTGGTCGGTGGTCATCATGAAATCCTTGACGACCTCCCAGACGCTGGGCCGCTCCGTGCGGGTCTGGATGTGCTCAGGGGCGTGAACGGTCACTGCTGGCCTCCTGGGGCGGAGATGTTCTTGATGACCGGGGTGTCACGCCAGTAGTCAGCGTCGTCGGGCAGGCGCAGGCTGCGCAGGTACGCGGCGATGTCCCCGATCTCGTCGTCGGTGAGCACGCCGCCCTTCTGCTTCTTGCCCGAGACCGTGTACTCGCTGCCGTCGTACGTGGGCATGAGGCTGCCGGGTTTCACTTCGGGGCTGTTCTTGATCCAGGGTTCGAGCATGTCGCGGGCCTTGTCGCCCTCCCACATGCCGGCGCCCAGGGTGCGGCGGGTGCCGAAGAAGCTCAGGTCCGGGCCGGCGGCGCCGGCGGCGGGGGTGCCCTGCACGCGGTGGCAGGCGGCGCAGGCCAGCGCGCCCGTCTCAGGCTTGCCGTTCACGAACAGGTTGTACCCGCGTTCCTCGGCGCTGCCGGCGTCGGGGGCGGGGGCGCGGTAGGCCTTCGCGGCGGCCAGGAAGGCGTCGTAGCGTTCCTGGGACAGGGCGATGACCTTGTAGCGCATGTTGGCGTGCGAGGCGCCGCACAGCTGCGAGCAGTTGCCCTGGTACACGCCGGGGCGGTCGGTGTCCACGTTCCAGGTGCGGACCACGCTGGGAATCGCGGCGCGCTGCCCGCCGATGTTGGGGGCCCAGAAGCCGTGCACGACGTCGCCGCTGGTGACGTTCAGGGTCACGAGGCGCCCGGCGGGCATGACCATCTCGTTGCCGTTAGTGACCACGCCGCCGGCGTCGGCGGTGGTGGCGGGGTAGGCGAAGTTCCACCAGAACTGCTTGCCCAGGATGTCGATCTTGGGCGTGCCGGCCGGCACGGGGTTCAGGCGGGCCATGCTGCGCACCGTGAGCACGCTGAGCAGGATCACGATGACCACGGGCACGGCAACCAGCAGGGTTTCCAGGCGGTTGTTGCCGTGGAACTGCTGGGGGGCGTTGGGGTTCTTGTCCTCGCGGAACTTCTGCACCGTGTAGAACAGCGCGGCCGACACGCCGACGAAGATGATCACCGACAGCGCGATGGCCCACAGGCTCATGAAGAAGATCTCGCGGTTGTAGCCGGAGGCCATGTCACCGAGGAACAGGGTCTGGTCGGATCGCTGGCAGCCGGACAGCAGGGCGGCGAGCCCCAGCGCGGCAACCAGCGAGCCGGTCGTCCGCACGGCCCTGGAGGGCCGGCGCGTCCTGGACTGGCGGTCTTGAATGGTGTTCAACATCACTCCTTTTCTCTCTGTGCGGGCCGGTATGCAGGCTTCATGCCGGGCTGACTTCGGCTCAGTGTACTGGCAGACAGGCGAACGCGGGCCAGAGCGCCTTCCCGCCTGGGCAGGAAAGTGCGCTGGGCACCGGGTCGCCCCCTCCGCCGGGGCTACCGAACGGTCAGGCATGACGCCCATAAGATCACATTGCGCCACGGGCAAGTGTCCTGTCTACCGACATACGCCCCGGCCACCCCCGCACGGCCCGTAGCACTCACCCCGGCCGCGGGGCCGGGGCGGTCAGGGTAGGGCGCGGGTTACAGCCAGTGGTGGAAGACCACGCGGTCCACGGCCGCCATCACGAACAGCAGCGCCAGGTACAGCATGGAGTACAGGTACAGCGGCACGGCGATGCGCCGCTCGACCTTGTTGCCCTCCATGACGTGCAGGTACAGCCGCCAGGACAGCACCATCAGCCAGGTGCCCAGGGCCAGGGCAGACACGAAGTAGATCGCGCCCACCTCCCGGAAGAACACCGGCATCACCGACAGCACCACCGTGTAGATGGCGTACAGGCCGATCTGCGCGACCGTGAGCTTGTCGCCGTGCACGACCGGCAGCATGGGAATCCCGACCTCGCGGTACTCGTCCTTGATCATCAGGGCCAGCGCCCAGAAGTGCACCGGCGTCCAGAAGAAGATGATCGCGAACAGGAACCACGCGAACAGGTTCAGGTCTCCGGTCACGGCCGCCCAGCCCACCAGCGGCGGGAAGCACCCGGCCGCGCCGCCCAGCACGATGTTGTGCCAGGTGTTGCGCTTGAGCCAGCGGGTGTACACGACCACGTAGGTGACAAAGCCCGCCAGGCTCATCAGGGCCGCCAGCGGCGAGCCCCACACCCACAGCATCACGAAGGAGAGGATCTGCAGCGCCGCGCCGAAGATCGCCGCGTTGCGGGTGCTGATCAGGCCGCTGCTGGTGGGACGCTTGGCGGTGCGGGCCATCTTCAGGTCGATGTCCCGGTCAATGATCATGTTGAACACGCCTGCCGAGCCGGCCGACATGTATCCGGCCACGCTGACCACGACCAGCAGCCACAGGCCCGGCCAGCCGCGCGCCGCCATGAACATGGCCGTGATGGTCGTCCACAGCAGCAGGCTGATCACCTTCGGCTTGGTCAGAGCCAGGTAGTCCCGCCAGGTGGCGCGGCCCACGGCGGCAGTGGGAACAGTGTCTGGCATGTCGGGGGCGCTGTTCAGGTCGGTCACGGCGGTCACGCGCTCCCCCGGGCGGCGGGAGCGTCCGCCCGGACCAGGGTGAGGGCGCGGTAGGCGAGCATCAGGGTCACGAGCCACATGATGCATGCCAACAGCAGGTGCACGAGCTGCATCCAGCCCGGCGCCTTCAGGGCCACGTTCACGAAGCCCACCAGGACCTGCACGCCGATCACGCCGGCCAGCGCCGCGCCCCAGCGGGTCACGGCCGGGGAAGGCCGCAGCCGCGCGAGCAGCCGCGCCATCCACAGCAGGTACGCGCTGCCCAGGATCGCCAGGACCGGGTGCACCACCCGCAGGTTCTCGATCAGGGACGCGGTCGCGGCGTAATCCCGTTTCACGGTATCCAGCGGCGTGCCGGCCGCCGGTGCGAACAGCAGGTCGCCCAGCGCGGTCACGGCGCCCGCCATGCCCAGCAGCAGCATCAGCACCACGCCGCCGGCGATCACGGCGCCCACCCTCCCCTGCCCGCGCAGGCGCAGCGCCGGCTCGCCCCGCGCCCACAGCACGGTCAGCAGCAGCGCGCCCAGCAGCGCGAAGGTGTTGGCGAGGTGAATGCCCTGCACGAAGCCCCGGGCGGGGTCGGTGCTGTCGGCGGTGAGGCCCAGCAGCACCTGAATGCCGCCCACCACGCCCTCCAGCAGGATCAGTGCGAAGGACAGCGCTGCGCCCAGCAGCACCGGCCAGCGCGTGAACGCCTCCCGCCACGTCAGGCCGCGGGTGGCGAGCAGCGCCGAGAGCCACCCCACCAGGCAGCCCAGGCCCAGCCCGGCACCCAGCAGCACCAGCGCGCCCGACTGCAGGGCCGCGCCGGCCAGCAGCACGCCCGCCGCAGCCAGCCCCAGCCCGAACCACAACCGCACCCGGCCCTGCGGGGCGCCGGTGGCCGGCGCGCGGCGCACCACGGCCGCGAACGCCGCCGCGAACAGCGCGATGGCGACCACGCCGCTCGCGCCGCTGGTGAGGCGGTGACTGAACTCGATCAGGGTCTTCTCCGCCAGGCTGGGCGGCACGACCACGCCGTTACACAGCGGCCAGTGGTCCCCGCAGCCGGCGCCGGCACCCGTGATGCGCACCACCGCCCCCCACAGGATGACCAGCACGTTGTACAGCAGGGCGAACCAGGCCAGCGGCAGCAGCCACCCGCCTGCCGCCCGGTGGGGTTCAGACCGGGTGCCTTGCGCGACCCGCAGCGTTCCACTCACTTCATTCACCGTCCTTCGCGCCCCCCGCGTGCCCGTCCGGGACGGGGGCGCCCTGCACCCTGCACGTCCTCTGGCCGAGGTGGCGTGCGGAACGTGCCATTGTAGCCCGCCCCCCACGCAGAGGATTGTCCCTGCCGCACAGGACGGCGCCGGTGCAGGAGTAGCATGGCGCATGCCCCGAAGCCTGAACCGGCCGGTCCCCGGAGTGCCCCGCCATGCGGCGCAGTGAGATCAACGCCGCGCAGCGCGCCGCCCTGGCCCTGCTGCGCGAGCACCGCTTCCAGCCGCCCCCCTGGGTGACCTGGACCCCGGCCGACTGGGCCGCCGCTCCCGAGGTCAGCGCGTACTGCCGGGCGCGGCAGATGGGCTGGGACGTCACGGACTTCGGCAGCGGCGACTTCGCGCGGCGCGGCCTGCTGCTCATCTGCACCCGCAACGGCCTGCTGCACACGCCCGGCGAGGTGACGTACGCCGAGAAGCTCCTCGTGATCGGCGAGGGACAGGTCACGCCGCTACACACCCACCGCCACAAGACCGAGGACATCATCAACCGCGGCGGCGGCCTCCTCACCGTGGAACTCGCCACACTGGACCCCGCCACCGGCACCGCCGGAACCGCGCCCGTGACTGTTCTCACCGACGGCCGCGCCCGCACCGTGCCCGCCGGCGAGGCCGTGCACCTCCACCCTGGGGAGAGCATCACCCTGCACCCCGGCACCCTGCACCGCTTCTACGCCCAGCCCGGGCACGGACCGGTCCTGGCCGGCGAGGTCAGCGCCGTGAACGACGACCTGACCGACAACCTCTTCCTGGACCCCGTGGGCCGCTTCCCGCAGATCGAGGAGGACGAACCCGCGCTGCACCCCCTGTGGAGCGACCTGCCCGCCCCCGCCTGACCGCCCGGACACCTGCCCCGGCCCCGGGTCCGTAGAATCGGTGCTTATGGCGGAAACCATCAGTCAATGGTCGGTCATCATGATCGTCCTCAGCGGCCTCGCCCTGCTCGCCGGGGTGTACTTCATCCGCACCGGCAACCGCGAGGCCCACATGCGCGCCATGATCCTCGCCAGTGCGCTCGCCACCGTGTTCCTCGTGCTGTACCTCACCCGCCTGGGCCTGGGGTACGAGAAGAAGTACATCGGCCCCAACCGCGCCGCCTACTTCGCCCTGCTGATCAGCCACGTCATCCTCGCCGCCGCGAACCTGCCCCTCGCCCTTGGGGCGCTCTGGCACGCCCGCAACGGCCTGAAAGCCGCCGGGAATCTCGGCAACATCGACGCGCCCGCCGCCCGCGCCCACTTCAACCGCCACCGCGCCTGGGTGCGCTGGACAGTGCCCGTCTGGCTGTACGTGGCCGCTACCGGCTGGATCATCTACGCCCTGCTGCACAACTACGGCGAGGTCATCAAAGGCTGAGTCCGGCCAGTCAGCAGGGGGAGCCGCCCGTGAGCGCCTCCCCCTGCGTCCGTTCAGCCCAGGTCGCGCGGCCGGTAGGTGACGGCCTCGGCCACGTGCGGTTCGCGGATGTCGTCGCTTCCGGCGAGGTCAGCGACCGTGCGCGACACGCGCAGCACCCGGTCGAAGCCTCGCCCGGTCAGGCCCAGCTGCTTCGCGGCCGCCTGCGCGAAGGCCTGCGCGCCCGGGGTGAGCGCGGCGTGACGCCGCAGCGTCTGCCCGGCCAGGTCCGCGTTGCGGTGCCCCTGCCGGGCCAGCATGCGGGTGCGCGCCGCCGCCACCCGGTCCCGGACCGGCGCGGAGGGTTCGGGTTCCGGCGCGCGGGTGAGTTCCTCCACCGTCAGGCGCGGCACCTTGACCACCAGGTCGATGCGGTCCAGCAGCGGCCCGCTGAGCCGCGCGAGGTACCGGGTGCGTTCGGCGGGCGTGCAGGCGCAGGCCTTCTCCGGGTCGCCCAGATGCCCGCATGGGCAGGGGTTCATGGCGGCCAGCAGCTGGAAGCGCGCGGGGTACTGAACGGTCGCGCGGGCGCGGCTGATGGTCACGGCGCCGTCCTCCAGGGGTTGCCTCAGCGTTTCCAGCGCCTTGCGGTGGAACTCCGGGAACTCGTCCATGAACAGCACGCCGCGGTGCGCGAGGGACACCTCGCCGGGCCGGGGCACGCCGCCCCCGCCGATCAGCCCGGCGTCCGACACGGTGTGGTGCGGCGCGCGGAAGGGCGGGTGCAGGTTCAGGCCGCCGCGGGCCGTGAGGAGCCCGGCCGCGGAGTGAATGCGGGTGACTTCCAGCGCCTCCGGGCGCGTGAGGGGCGGCAGCAGGCCGGGGGCGCGTCGGGCCAGCATGGTCTTCCCGCTGCCGGGCGAGCCCACCATGAGCAGGTTGTGCCCGCCGGCCAGCGCGACCTCCAGGGCGCGGCGGGCGGCGCTCTGGCCTTTCAGGTCCGCGAGGTCGAGCAGGGTGTCCGGGTCGGCGCTGGCGTCGGGCGGGTCGGTGGGGGGCAGGGGGCGCTGCCCGGTCAGGTGCGCCACCGCTTCCCCGAGGGAAGCGGCGCCGTGCACAGCCACGCCGTCAATGAGGGCCGCCTCGGGGGCGTTCCCGGCGGGCAGCAGGGCGGGGAGTTTCAGGCTGGCGGCCAGCAGGGCCACGTTCACCGCCCCGGTGATAGGACGGAGGCTGCCGTCCAGGGCGAGTTCCCCGGCGGCTACGGTGCCGTGCAGGGCGCCGTGGGGCAGGAGCTCCTGGGCGGCCAGCAGGCCCAGGGCGATGGGCAGGTCGTACAGCGGGCCTTCCTTGCGCAGGTCGGCCGGGGCGAGGTTCACGGTGATGCGCGCCGCCGGGAAGGGCAGGCCGGCGTTGCGGATGGCGGCGCGGACGCGTTCGCGGGCCTCGCTGACCGCCTGGTCCGGCAACCCCACCACCGTGAAGGCCGGCAGTCCCGGGGAGACGTCCACCTCCACCTCGACGGGCACGGCGTCCACGCCGATCAGGGCGACGCTGCGGGCGCGGGCCAGCATCAGCCGTTCCCGGCCGGAATGAGGGGAATCATGGCGGGAGTGTACTGGCGCGAGCTGGGCCGCCCACGCAGAAATGAGCGGCCCAGCTCTCCGGGTGCGGCGGGTCAGCCCTGCCGGGTGTCCTCGGCGTCTGGTGCCGGCGCCGGGCGGGCGGGGGGCGTGAGGGCCGCGGCGGGCACCGGGCCCTGCAGGGTGACGTCCGGGGCGACGGTAGGCGCCAGGCTGGCGGGGTCGGGGGTCACGTGGATGGTCTGCACGGGGGCCGGGCCGGGCCGCGCGGCGGGCGGGGCGGAGGACAGGCCGACGTCCAGTTCGTCCTTGAGGCCCTGGGTGGTGCGGCGGAATTCGCGCAGGCCCGCGCCGAGGCTCTTGCCGAGTTCCGGGAGTTTGCGGGGCCCGAACACGATGAGTGCCACGAGCAGGATGACCAGAATTTCACCGGGGCCGAGATTGCCCATGATCGTTACCTCCAGGGGCAGACGCGCGGGCCTGCCGGGTTGAAGCGCAGTGTACGCCCCGCCGTTGGGCGGAAGTGAGCGCGATTCTCCAGTTGTTCTGTCAGGCCTTCACGCGCCTGGGTGGCCCGGGGCCGTCAGGGACGGCTCCACTGCGCGGCCTGCATCAGCGCGGCCGCCGCGGCGCTGACCTCGTCGAGGGTGGTGGCGGCCCCGAAGCTGAAGCGCAGGGTGCTGCGGGCGTCGGCCTCGCTGAGGCCCAGGGCGGTCAGGACGTGGCTGGGCTGCATGGTCCCGGCGGCGCAGGCGCTGCCCAGGCTGGCGCACACGCCCAGCATGTCCAGGTTCATCAGCAGCGCCTCGCCGTCCGCGCCGGGCAGGGTCACGCTGACGATCTTGGGGCTGCCGGCGGCCGGGCCGTTCACGCGGAGGTCGGGGATCCCGGCGGTGTCGTTCAGGAACTGGGCTTTCAGGGCGCTCAGGTGGGCGTGGGTGGCCTCGCGCCGAGCCTCGGCGCGAGTCAGGGCCACGCCCGCGGCGGAGGCGCCGGCGGTGTTCTGCGTGCCGGGCCGCAGGCCGCTCTCCTGGCCGCCGCCGTGCGTGACGGGCGGCAGGGCGTGCCCGCGCCGGGCGTACAGGACGCCCACGCCCCGCGGCCCGCCCCACTTGTGCGCGCTGAAGGTGGCGTACGTGACGCCCCAGGCGCCCGGCTGCACCGCGTGCACGCCGGGGGCCTGCACGGCGTCCGTGTGGTACGGCACGCCCCGCGCGGCGGCCACGGCGGCCAGGCCAGGGGTGTCCTGCACGGCGCCGATCTCGTTGTTCACGTGATGGATGGACACGAGCGCGGTGTCGTCCCGCAGGGCACCCTCCAGGCCCTCAGGGTGGTAGAGGCCCTGAGCGTCCGGGGCGAGGAACGTGACGGCCCAGCCGCGCGCGGCCAGCACCCGGGCGGGGGCCAGCACCGCGGAATGCTCGGTCTGGGTGGTGATCAGGTGCCCGGGCTGGCCGTGCGCGTCCTCCCAGGCCTGCGCGGCGCCGAACAGGACGTGGTTGTCGCCCTCGGTGCCGCCGCTGTTCAGGGTCAGGGTCCGGGCGTCCACGCCCAGCACGGCCGCGATCCGGGCGCGGCCCCCCTCCAGCAGTTCGCGGGCGGCCTGCCCGGCAGCGTGCACGCTGGCGGGGTTGCCGGGCAGGGCGGCAGCCCGCAGGTACGCCTCCTGCGCCTCGGGGGTCATGGGGTGCGTCGCGGCGTAATCGAGGTAGATCATCGGCTCAGGGCGTGAGGGGGGTCACGGTGGCGTAGTCCCCACCGTCACGCAGGATCACGAACACCGCCTCGCCGTTCACCGGGATGGGCTGATCGGTGCGGGCGACGTTGCCGCGCAGCGTGCCGGCGTCCATGGCGGCCATCACCTCGCGCTGCCCGTCGTCGTCGCGGACGACGACGCTGTACGACCCGTCCGGCAGGTCGGCGGGGAAGGTGTAGTCGAAGGTCACCGTGCCGGTCGCGGCGGGGGGCGCCGGTTCGGGGGTGGTCTCCTCCGGCGGCTGCACGGGGTCGGGCGTGACCGGCGCTTCCGGTTCGGCGGTGACGGGCGGCACGTACGGCGGCGGCAGCTGAAGGTTCCCAGCCGACTGCGTGGGCGGCGCGTAGCGGGCGGTCGCCACGGTCAGGGTCACGGGGCTGCCCACCTCCACGCGCACGTACGGGGCGGGAACCTGTTCCAGCACGGTGTTGGCGGGCTCGTCGCTGGGCTGCTCCTTCACGCGGTTCACGACCAGACCGGCCGCGCGGGCGTACTCGCGGGCCTGCTCGTAGGTCATGCCGGTCAGGTCCGGAATCCAGGTTTCCTTGCCCTGCACGCCGCTGCTGACCAGCACCTGCACGGGCTGCCCGGGCTGCGTCTGGCTGCCGGGCTGCGGCAGCTGCGCGATCACGTGGCCCTTGGCGGTGTTCGTCAGGGTGCCGTCCACGGTCAGGACCTTGCCCAGCACCAGCGCACCGTCTTTCAGGGAGGACTTCACCTGGTCCACGGTCATCTCCTCCACGCGCGGCACGGCCACGCTGGGGGGGTTGTTCACGGTGAGGGTCACCAGGCGGCCCACCGGGAGGTTCGTGCCGGCCTGCGGTTCCTGACGGATGATCTGACCGATCTCCCGGGCGCCCGACTGCCCCTCGGTGTACTGCACGCGGAAGCCCTGCGCGGTCAGCTTCCGGGCGGCGTCCTGCGCTTCCTGCCCGGCCACGTCGGCGACCTCCCGCACGGGCGGGTTGAGGTAGATCTGCGCGGCCTGCCCGCCCAGGTAGATGGCGCCCCCCAGGAACAGCAGGCCGGGCACGAAGGTCAGCCACGCGCCCGGCTCGCGGCGGCGCTTGACCCGCCCGCCGCTCAGGGCGGCCAGCGCGGGGGCGTTCAGGGTGGCGATGTCCTCAGGCGTGCGGGTGGCGGGCCGCAGGTAGGCGATCTGCGGTTCGTGCCCGTTCATGACGATGTCCGCGTCGGTCAGGGCGTACCCGTGCGCGGCGAGGCGCGCGGCGAGGGCCTGCACGGCCTCCACCGTCTCCTGGCTCTTGACCGGCTGGGCCAGCACGTCGTCCAGCGGGGTGCCCGTGACCGGCTGCCACACGGCGTAGAAGGCGCCCGGCCGGGCGACCACATCGGTCAGGCCGGCGGGTTCCAGGGTGCGCAGGACCGTGCGGTAGGCGTGGAAGGCCTGCCGGTCGGCGGGGGTGGACACGTCGAACCACGCGACGTGCCGGGTGACGCCCTCCGCGGCGCTCACTTCGCTGATGGTGACGTTCTCCTGCCGGGCAAGTTCGCGCAGCACGCGGTACTTTCCGTCGATGAGTCTGCTCTGGTCTGGTGCGTCCGGCCCGGTCATGCGCCTGCCAGCATACCGCCTGCACCGGCGGCGGCACGGCGGCGTCCGCGCCAGTGCCGGGCCCGGCCGGGAAAATAGTGATCACGACACCATTGCGGGGGGACTCCGCGGCTTCCCATCCGGCATAGACTGAGGGGTATGAGTATTCACCTGAACGCCGAGAAAGGCCAGATTGCCGAGACCGTCCTGCTGCCGGGCGACCCCCTGCGCGCCCAGCACATTGCCGAGACCTTCCTGGAAAACCCCGTGCAGCACAACACCGTGCGCGGCATGCTGGGCTTCACCGGCACGTACAAGGGCCAGCGCGTGAGCGTGCAGGGCACCGGCATGGGCATTCCCAGCTGCATGATCTACGTGAACGAACTCATCCAGGACTACGGCTGCAAGAACCTGATCCGCGTCGGCACGGCCGGCAGCTACCGCGAGGATGTGCACGTGCGCGACCTGGTGCTCGCGCAGGCCGCCTGCACGGACAGCAACATCAACCGCGTCCGCTTCGGCGAGCGGACCTTCGCGCCGATCGCGGACTTCGAGCTGCTGATGCGCGCCTACCAGATCGCCCGGGAACGCGGCTTCACCACGCACGTCGGGAACATCATGAGCAGCGACACCTTCTACACCGACGACCGCACCGAGTTCCAGCGCTGGGCGGACTACGGCGTGCTGGCCGTGGAGATGGAAGCGGCCGGGCTGTACACCCTCGCTGCCAAGTACGGCGTGCGCGCCCTGACGGTGCTCACCATCAGCGACCACCTCGTCACGCACGAGGTGACCACCGCCGAGGAACGCCAGCTGACCTTCAACAGCATGATCGAGGTCGCGCTGGACGCCGCGCTGGGCCTCGACAGCAAGTAACGACACGCCATGGGGAGGGGCCGGGCATGTGCTGCCCGGCCCCTCCCTTATGGCTTACCCGTCCCTGCGCCGCAGGCGGGCGATGAAGAACCCGTCCACGCCGTCCACCGGCACGGTCAGCACCCCGTCCCCGGCGGGCACATGGGGCACCTCCAGCGCCGGGACCGGTTCCGGCGTGAACTCCGGGTGGTCCCGCAGGAATGCCGCCACCACGTTCGGGCCCTCCTGCCTGGTGACCGAGCACACCGAGTACACCAGCGTCCCGCCCGGCTCCACGAGTGCCGCCGCGTTCGGCAGCATTCGCGCCTGCAACTCCGCCATCTCCGACACGGCGTCCGGGGTGAGCCGCAGCTTGATCTCCGGGTGGCTGCGCAGGGTGCCGCTGCCGGTGCACGGCGCGTCCAGCAGCACCAGCGGCGCGGGCGGCACGTCCAGCGGTGCGGTCAGGTCATGCGTGACGAACTCGGCCGTGAGACCCAGGCGCCTCAGGTTCCCGCGCGCCGCGCCGTGCTTGCGCTCCACGACGTCCACGCTGATCACCTGCGCGCCCCGCGCGGCCAGCATGGCGGCCTTCACGCCCGCCCCGCCCGCGAGGTCCAGCACCCGCTCGCCCTGCACGTCCCCCAGCGCGTCCACGCACGCGAGGCTCGCCGGGTTGATGGGCTGCACCTGCCCCTGCCGGTACGCCTCCGACTCCCGCAGCGGCCGGGCGAGTTCCACCCGTTCCACGCCCTGCGGCCCGGGCGTGAGGGTGCTGCCCTCCGCCTCCAGGCTGCGCGCGCCAGCGTCCGACACCGTCAGCCACAGCGGCTGCGGCTGCAACAGATCGTTCAGCGCGGCGTCTGCCTGCTCCCCGTAGGCGCGGCGGTACGTGTCCGCCAGCCAGCCGGGCAGCTCGGCGT
The DNA here is from genome assembly GCF_003444775.1 of Deinococcus ficus. Taxonomy (NCBI): domain Bacteria; kingdom Thermotogati; phylum Deinococcota; class Deinococci; order Deinococcales; family Deinococcaceae; genus Deinococcus; species Deinococcus ficus. The sequence goes on from NZ_CP021081.1 coordinate 1,972,371, forward strand.
CCTCCACCGGTACGGTCTCCACGCGGCGCAGCACCGCGTTCACCAGCCCCGGAGGGGCCAGCCGCGCCAGCCGCGCCAGGTTCACGTACTCGTTCACGACCGCGTGCACCGGCGTGTCCAGGTGGAGTTTCTCGAATGCACCGGCCATCAGCAGCGTCAGCACCTTCGGGTGCGTGTCCGCGCTCAGCAATCCCGACAGGGCCCGCTTCAGGCTGTCATGGTGGCGCAGGGTGCCGTACACGATGTGCGTCGCCAGCCCCGCGTCCCGGGCCGGCAGGTGCGCCTTCGCCAGCGCCGCGTCCAGGGCCGGCGCCGCGAACCCCTCCCCTGCCAGCACGCGCATCAGCACGCGTACGGCGATCTCCCGGGCGGGGTTCACCGGGTCCGGGCGGCGGTCTTGCGGACCTGTTCGGGAAGCGCCGCGGTCGTTGGCGCGCGGACGGGCAGAGCGGGACGTCATCCCCGCAGCATACGCCGGGGCATCCGGCGACACGGTGGCGCGGTACCGTCAGCGCATGGACGCGCCCGCCGGCCCTTCTCCCCTGTCCCGCGCGACCCCGGCCCTGGCGGTCCTTCTGGCCGTCCTGACCGGGGTGTTCTGGGTGGGCGGCGGCAACCGGCTCCAACACCCGTCGGAAGCTGTCAACGTCCCCACTGCACCTGCCAGCCAGCGGGAGCGGACAGGCGCAGCGGAAGCCCTGAAGGCCCTCATGGACCAGCCTCAGGTCCCGGGCCGCCCCATTCCGGGCGGGGTACGGTACGACCTGGACGAAACCGCCTTCGGCAACAGCACCACCCTCACGGTCCGGGAAGACGGCTCGCGCATTGTCGAAGTGCGCGAACCGAGGGTTCCCACCGAGGCACTCGGAACCGTGGAGGGCCGTGGACAGGGAACGCGCCAGGCGGTCATTCTGGACGGGCCTCTGCGGGGGGCTCGGGTCGAAGCCTCCCCGGACACCTGGACGCTCACCCTGCCGCTCCCGCAGTAAACCCACGGTGGAAGGGCTGGCCTACACTGGGCCGCACATGCACTACCTTCTCTTCTACCGCTTCCGGTACGCCGACCACGCGCAGCGCCGCGAACCCTACCGCGCCGACCACCTGAGTTACGCCAGGGCGGCGGTGGCCCGCGGGGAGTTGCTGCTGGGCGGCGCCCTCGCCGATCCCATGGACGGTGCCGTCCTGCTGTTCCATGGGGACAGCCCCGACGCGGCCCGCGCCTTTGCGGAGAACGACCCCTACGTGCAGGGCGGCCTCGTGGAAAGCTGGGAAGTCCGCCCCTGGACGACCGTGGTCGGAGCCGGAGCCGCCTCTCCTCATTAAGCACCAGAGAACAGCAGCGGGCCGCCAATGAAAAGGGCGGCCCGCCGGCTTTCACTTCTGCTTCAGACGGTCTGGCCGAACTGCATGCGGAAGAGGAACTTGGTGACCTCGGCTTTGAGGGTGTCGATCATGTCGTTGAACATGTTGGTGGCTTCGAACTTGTATTCGGTGAAGGGGTCGCGCTGGCCGTAGCCGCGCAGGCCGATGCCCTGACGCAGGACGTCCATGCCATGCAGGTGCTCTTTCCAGTGCTGGTCGACGACCTGGAGGAGGACGTAGCGTGACAGGCTGTTCATCATGGTGGGGCTGAGTTCTTCCTTGCGGGCGTCGAAGGCGTCGGCGGTGGCGCCGAGCAGGGCGTCCTGCGCTTCGGCGGGCGTCATGCCGCGCAGGGCGTCGAAGTCGAAGGTTTCGAGCTGGGGGATGGCGTCGAGCATGGCGGCTTTCAGGCCGTCGATGTCCCACTGGTCGTGGGGGAGGTCCACGGGGAGGTGGGTGGCGAGCTGGCTGTCGACGAAGTCGGCGATCATGCCTTCGGTGGATTCCTCGACCTCGCTGTCCTGCCCGAGGAGCACCTCGCGGCGCTGGGCGTAGATGATGTCGCGCTGTTTGCTGGCGACGTTGTCGAATTCGAGGAGGTTCTTGCGGATACTGAAGTTGCGGTCCTCGACGCGGGCCTGGGCTTTCTCGATGGCGCCGGTGACCATTTTCGCTTCGATGGGCTGGGTGTCGTCCATGCCGAGGCGGTCCATCATGGCGACGACGCGGTCGTTGGCGAACAGGCGCATCAGGTCGTCCTCGAAGCTGACGTAGAAGCGGCTGCTGCCGGGGTCGCCCTGGCGGCCGGCGCGGCCGCGCAGCTGGTTGTCGATGCGGCGGGATTCGTGGCGTTCGGTGCCGATGATGTGCAGCCCGCCGAGTTCCTTGACCTTGACGTGGTCGGCGTCGGTGGCTTTCTGGAGTTCGATGGCCTGGCGAATGAAGTCCTCGGTCATGCCGGGGATCTTCAGGCCGAGGTCGTGGGCCTGGGCGTCGTGGCGGCTGACGGCCTTGATGAAGGCCTCGGCTTCGGGGGCGAAGCGGCTGAGGCCGAAGTTCTGCTCGATGGCCTCACCCATGATGAATTCGGCGTCCCCGCCGAGTTTGATGTCGGTGCCGCGGCCGGCCATGTTGGTGGCGATGGTGACGGTGCCACTGCGTCCGGCCTGCGCGATGATGCTGGCTTCCTGCGCCTCGTACTTGGCGTTCAGGACGCTGTGGGGAATGCCGGCTTCCTTGAGCAGCGCGCTGAGCTCCTCGCTGGTCTGGATGCTGGCGGTGCCGATCAGGACAGGCTGCCCGGTCACGTGGCGAACCTTGACTTCCTCCACGGCGGCGCGGTACTTGCCCATCTTGCTGCGGTAGACGAGGTCCTCGCCGTCCTTACGCAGCACGGGGCGGTTGGTGGGGATGACGAGCACGTCGCTGCCGTAGATGTCGAGGAATTCCTTTTCCTCGGTCTTGGCGGTGCCGGTCATGCCGGCGAACTTGTCGTACAGACGGAAGAAGTTCTGGTACGTGATGGTGGCGAGCGTCTGGTTCTCGTTCTCGATCTTCACGCCCTCTTTCGCCTCGATCGCCTGGTGGAGGCCCTCGCCGTAGCGGCGGCCGGCCATGCTGCGGCCGGTGAACTCGTCCACGATCACGACCTCGCCCTCGGCGTTGACGATGTAGTCCTTCTCGCGGTGGTACAGCTCGGCCGCGCGGATCGCCTGGGTGATCATGTGGGCGCGGTCCATGTTCTCGCGGCTGTACAGGTCGCTGATAGACAGCAGTTTCTCGATCTTGTCGATGCCCTGTTCGGTGAGGTGCACCTGCTTGCCCTTCTCGTCGATGGTGTAGTCGCCGGTGGGTTCGGTGCGCACGCCGGGTTCGGCGGGTTCGCCGCGCTTGAGGCGCTTGATGAGTTTGGCCATGACGTAGTACTGGTCGGTGGCCTTCTCGGCGGCGCCCGAGATGATCAGGGGGGTGCGGGCCTCGTCGATCAGGATGCTGTCCACCTCGTCCACGATGGCGTAGTGCAGCGGGTGATCGGCGCGCAGCACGAGCGCCTCGCGGCTCTGGGCCATGTTGTCGCGCAGGTAGTCGAAGCCCAGTTCGCTGTTGGTGACGTAGGTGATGTCGCAGCCGTACGCGGCCTGCTTCTGGGCGGGCTGCAGTTCGCGGTTGGCGAGGCCCACGGTCAGGCCCAGCGTGCGGTACAGCAGGCCCATTTCCTCGGCGCCCACGCGGGCGAGGTAGTCGTTCACGGTGACGAGGTGCGCGCCCTTGCCGTCCAGGGCGTTCAGGGCGAGCGCCAGGGAGGCGACCAGCGTCTTCCCTTCCCCGGTCTTCATTTCCGCGATGCGGCCCTGGTGCAGCGCGGCGCCGCCGACGATCTGCACGTCGTAGTGGCGTTTGCCGAGCACGCGGCGGCCGGCCTCGCGGATCAGGGCGAAGGCGGGGACCATCACGTCATCCAGGGACTTGCCTTCCTGCTGCACCTGGCGCCGCAGGTCCATGAACGCGGCGGCGAGGTCGGGCACCTGCATGGTTTCCTGCTCGAGGGCGTTGACGGGCTCCACCACGGTTTTGATCAGGCGCTGTACGTCGCGCTGGTTGGTGTCGAAGACCTTGTTGAGGACACGGAACATATACGCGAGAGTATACGCGTCCCGCTGAGCGGCAGGCCGCCATGTTCAGTGGGGGAAGCGAAGGAGAGTTGAGTGGGTCAGGCTCAGGCCTGGGGGGCCAGGGCGGCCAGGGGCGCGTACGCCTCGGCGCCCTCGGCCAGGGTGCCCGGCGCCCGGCCGGCCGTGATGGCGGCCGCGCCGGCCAGGGCGATCATGGCGCCGTTGTCGGTGTTCAGGCCGCGGCCCGGGAACACCACCCGCAGGCCCGTGCCCGCGAACGCCTCGCGCAGCGCCCGGTTCGCCGCCACGCCGCCCGACACGACCACCGTGTCCCGCCCGGTCGCCTCGGCCGCGCGCCGCGTGGTCTTCACGAGCGTGTGCACCGCGGCTTTCTGGAAGCTCGCGGCGAGGTCCGGCGCGCTGGCGCCCGCCCGGTGGGCGAGCAGGGCGGCGGTCTTCAGGCCGCTGAAACTGAAGTCGAAGCCCTTTTGCCCCTGCAACGGCTCCTTGAACGGCACGGCGTCCGGGTTGCCGGTCAGGGCCGCCTCAGCGATGGCCGGGCCGCCCGGGTACCCCAGCCCGGACAGCCGGGCGATCTTGTCGAAGGCCTCGCCGGCCGCGTCGTCCTTCGTGGCGCCCACCAGCACGTACTCGCCCTCGCGGGGCACGTCGAACAGGTGCGTGTGCCCACCCGACACCACCAGCGCCAGGAAGGGCGGGGCGAGCTCCGCCTCGGACGCCGCGGCGAAGATGTGGCCCTCCAGGTGGTGCGTGGCGTGGAAGGGCACGCCGAGCGCCTGCGCCACCCCCTTGCCGTACATCAGGCCCACCAGCAGCGCCCCCACGAGGCCCGGCCCGGAGGTGGCCGCGACCGCGCCGAGCTCGTCCACGGTCACGCCCGCCTCGGCCAGGGCGTCCCCCATCACCGCGTCGATGCGTTCCACGTGCTCGCGGCTGGCGAGTTCCGGCATCACGCCCCCGTACTGGGCGTGCACCGTCTGGGACCACACCCGGTTGGCCAGCACCCGCACCCGGCCGCCCGTTAGTTCCACCACGCCCACGCCCGTGTCGTCGCAGGACGTGTCGATGCCCAGAATCAGCGTGCGGGGGTGCGGTGCGGCGTTCATCGCGGGGGAGCATAGCAGGCGGCCGTGAACTAGGCCGGGTGGCCGATGACAGCCGGGGGGGCCCGGGGCATCATGACGGCACTTTCCCGGAGGCTCCCCTTGCGCTTGCGTTGACCCCTTCAGAACCGGCTTCCCGACCTGCGCGACAGCGCGGGCCCATTCACTTGACCCTGAAGGTGTTTCATGACGCACTGGACTGAATCGTTTTACCCGCAGCAGGACGCCCTGACCGGCTGTTACGCGGCCCCGATCCACCCCTTTCACACCGCGCTGGCCTCGCGCGTCACCGCGCAGCTGGGGCGCCCCGGCACGCTGCTGGAACTCGGCGCGGGCGGCGGGCAGTTCGCGGTGAGCGCCGCGCTGCTCGGGCATAAGGTCACCGCCCTGGACCTCTGGGCCGGCGCGGGCGAGTTTACGCGCCGCCTCGCCCGGACGCAGGGGGTGAATGTGGAGGTCGTCACCGGCAGCTTCTACGACGCGCCGCTGCCCCGAACCTTCGACGCCGTGTGTTACTGGGACGGCTTCGGCATCGGCACGGACGCCGAGCAGCGGCACCTCCTGACGCGCCTCCACGACTGGCTGGCCCCGTCGGGCACAGGCTTTGTCGAGGTGTACACCCCCTGGTACTGGGCGCGCCACGCCGGCTTCACCCGCCAGGACGAGGCCTACACTCAGGTGTACGGCTTTGATGCCGACGGGTGCCGCATGACCGACACGTACACGCCGGTCACCGGCGACCCCATCACCCAGAGCTTGCGCTGCTACAGCCCCGCTGACCTGCGCCTGCTGCTGACCGGCACCGGCCTCACCCTGACCGGACTGTGGCCCGGCGGCGAGTACGACCCGGTCACCCGGACCTGGCACCCGGAGGTGCCGCTGGCCCGCGCGCAGAGCTACACAGCGCTGCTCACCCGCGAAAGCGCGCCCAGCTAGTCGGCGTTCAGCGCTGCTGGTCGCGCACGGCGGCCAGGGTTTCCTCGAACTCGTCCAGGAACTCGTCTTCCAGCAGGCGGTCGCGGATCAGTTCGTCCTGTTCGGTCACGACCTGCTGGCGCGCCCAGCGGACCCGGGCCTGCCGGGCGCTGCTCACGTTGCCCTTCCCGGCGATGAAGTGCGCGGCGTGCCGCACGGCCTGGGTGGGGTCGTCGGTGGGGGCGGTCACGCTGAGGTTGCGCAGGCCGCCGTGCTCGCTGACCAGCGAGCAGATCACCTCGATGCGCTGGCCGCGCCGGGCGAGGAATACCTGATCCACACGCCACATGCTGGTGGCCCGCAGGGGGACCAGGGTGCGGGGGTGCCGGCGGGCCACGCGCTCAGGCTCCCTGGGGGGGCGCGGCGTCGGCGGGCGGGGTGGGGGGTTTCCAGTCGCGGGCGGCTTCCAGGCCCAGCAGGACCCGGCCGGCGCCCTCGGCGAGCGCCTCGAGTTCCAGTTCGCCGGGAATCACGAGGACGGGGGCCACCCAGGCGAGGCGGCGCTCGATGCGGTCCATCAGGGCGTCCCAGCGGGCCGCGCCGCCGGTCAGGACGATGGCGTCCGGGCGGCTCTGCAAGGCCCCGACCTGCTCCATGGTGGCCTTGCAGGCCTGATGAACGAAGGCGGCCACGGCGGCGCGGACATCCTCCTCGCCAGCCTCGCGGGCCTCGAGGTCCTTGAGGCTGGCGCTGCCGGTCAGGGACTGCATGCCGCTGGCGCCTGCAAGGAGTTTCAGGGTGCCGTCCACGCCATATTTCTGCGCAAGTTTCAGCAGGGCGCGGGTGGGCAGCGGGCCGCTCTGCACGGCGCCCATGGGGCCGCCGTCGGGGCCGGTGCCGCTGGAGTCGATGGCGCGGCCCTTCTCGAACGCGGTGACGCTGCTGGTGGCCCCCAGATGCGCGACGACGATGCGGGCGTCCTGGAGGCGTTTGCCGATGTCGTGCGCGGCGCGGCGGGCGGCCACACGGGCGTTCAGGGCGTGGTACTCGGCGCGGCGTTTCACGCCCCGGACGCCGGTTTCACGGGCCTCGGGGATCAGTTCGTCCACGCTCTGCGGGTCCACCACGAAGGCCGGCACGCCCCGGGCCTGCGCGACCGCCAGGGCCAGCGGCACGCCCAGGTTGGAGACGTGCGGAAGGGTGCCGTCGTCGCTTTGCACGGCGTACTCGGCCATGTCGGGGGTGACGTGGTACGTCCCGGCGGGCACCTGCCCGATCATGCCGCCCCGGCCGACCACGGCCGCTGGCGCCGGCCAGTCGCGGGTGACGTCCAGCACCCGCTGCACGAGGTCAGGCAGGTCGTGGATGCTGGGCGTGTGCGGCAGGGGCAGCTCGGCGCGCTCCAGTTTCAGGCGGAGCTGACCGGGCAGCGCGGCGTTGTCGCTCGGCGCGATGGTGGCGCACGCGAGCTTCAGGCCGCTGGTTCCGGGATTGATCACGTAGGCGATCACAACACGCCAGCCTAGCAGATGCCCGGTGGTCGCGGTATGCCCCCCGGCAGATGACAGGCGGGGGGGTGTCTCACGTGGCGGGGCGGGAAGGGGCGGGAGTTTCCCGCCGCCTCCCCGCCCCTATGCAGTGATCAGACGGTGGGTTCGATCAGGCCGTAGTGGCCGTCCTTGCGGCGGTACACGACGCCGGTGCGGCCACTGCTCATGTTGGTGAACACGTAGAAGTCGTGGTCCAGCGCTTCCATCTGCGCGGCGGCGTCCTCGGGGCTCATGGGGCGCATCTCGAAGCGCTTCTGCCGCACGATCTCGGGCGTGAAGTCGCTCACGTCGTCCATGCCGGCGTTCACGGCGGCCTCGGCGGGACCGGGCTCGGGTTCCGGCACGGTGCCCTGGCGCTGCTTCATGTACCGGGTCTTGAATTTGCGCAGCTGACGTTCCAGGACGTCGCTGGCCTTGTCGATCGCGGCGTACATGTCCGCGTGGTGTTCCTCGGCGCGGATGATGCCGTTGGGGACGTTGAGCTGCACTTCCACTCGATTGCGTCTCTGGGAGTCACGGACGTCGCGGACGGTCAGGGTCACGCGGGCGTCGGTGATCTGGTCGTGGTAACGGTCCAGTCGGGTCAGTTTCTCCTCGACGTAGTCGCGCATCGCGTCCGTTACTTCCACATTGCGGCCAGCCAGCTTGTAGATGTGCACAGGTCACCTCGCTTCTTTCCCGTCTCAGGGACGCGCCCCGTGAGGTTCATCCCTGTGCCGGTACCCCGAGGGTAGCCCGCCTGTCATGGGCGTGTCACGCGAGGAGCCCACAGTAACCTCTTATGGAAAGGCGTATGGTAGGGAGCGGAGTGAGCCGCGGCCGGGCCCCGACCCGGGCCCCGCGCTGACGCCCCCAGCCGCCCACATGAAGACGAACCGCGAGGAACAGGACCAGGCCCGGCGCGAGCGGATTGCCCGCGCCGCCTTCGAGCTGTTCGCCCGCAGCGGCCTGGAGGCCACCAGCGCGCAGGACATCGCCCAGGCGGCGTTCGTGAGCCGCACCAACCTGTACCGCTACTTTCCCAGCAAGGTGCACATGCTCCTGGCGCACTTCGAGAAGGCCGTGCAGGCCAGCCGCGACGAGGCCCTCAGTCGCCTGCAGGGCGGCGCGGCGCCGCAGCAGGTATGGGAGAACGTCACGGCCCGCATGGCCGACCTGGGCGTGCGCTACCGGCACCTGGTGGGCGCCGTGGGGCAGGCGGTGCTGTCCGCGCGGCTGCCGCGCCTGGACGCCCGCGCGCCCCTGCGCCGGGACGCCAGCGACCTGACCCTTCCCGACGACCTGGGACTGCGCACCGCCCTGATGCTCACCACCCTGGTGGAACCTGTGCTGCTCGCCATGCAGCGCGGCGGGCATCTGCGCCCGGGGCTGGACGTCACGCACCTGAGCGTGCTGCTGGTGGACGCCTGCCTGCTGTCGCTGCTGCACGGCGGGCACCGCACGCAACGGGAGGTCATGCAGGACTGGCAGGAGCGTTTCAGCCTGCTGCTGCACGGCGCCCTGAGCGACCCGGCCGCCAGCGCGGCCCGGCACCGCCGCCCCTGACGGCCGGGCGGGGCACGTGCGCCCGGGCGCTCACGGTACACTCCCAGCAGGCATGTCCGAATCCATTCAGATCAAACAGAACCTGATCGTCCGCGCCCGCCCGGACGTCCTGTACCGCCTCGCGCTGGAGCCCAAACGCCGCGCCGCCTGGGACCCGAACATCGTCAGTGCCGCCTACGAGGGCGGCGAGGGCCGGCTGACGAACAACGCCCTGGTGCGCCTCAAGCTCGCCCGGCGGCTGCTGGGGCTGTCGTTCACCGCGAAGTACGGCCAGCTGCAGGCCCCGCAGCGCGGCGGGTGGGAGAGCGTGCGGCACGTCGGGCCGCTGGAGAAACTCACGCAGGCCTGGACCTTCAAACCCATGCCCGGCGGCACGGAAGTCACGTTCAGCCTGAACGCCCGCGTGCGATACAGGTGGATCCGCCCGCAGATGGAACGCGTGCTGCACAACCTCGTGATGACCACCCTGCTGGAACTGCAGAAGCAGGTGGACGCCCAGGGCGCGCAGCTGATGCAGGACCTCGGGAAGGAAATGCAGGAAAAACAGAAGGCCGAGGCCAAAGCCGCCAAGGCCGCCGCGAAAGCCGCCCGGCGCCGCAAGTAAAAGTTATAAGCGCGGCCCGCCGGTTCCCATTGGGGCTGGCGGGCCGCGCTTCTATGCCCTCAATCCGGGATGAACAGCAGCACCGTTGCCGCCTTCACCGGCAGGGCCGTCCAGGCCTCACCGGGCGGCACGCGGTACGACTCCGTGGCGCGCAGCCGCACGAAGTTGTTCAGCGGCAGGTCCACCACCGCCTCCCCACCCAGGCACACCACCCAGCCGGGCCCAGGCACCCCCGCCTGCGACCCGACCAGTGCCGTGATGCGCACCCCGCCGCCCGGCAGCGCCACCCACTGCCCCGGGGCGCCCTGCGCCAGTCGGGACAGGTGCAGCGCCTGCGGGACGGCAGGCGGAGCGGCAGGGAGGCGGACGGTCATCAGCGCGGGCCAGGGAGGGGGATTACTCGCTGCGGGCGGCCTGGTTGAGCTTCTTGCTGGCCTGCAGGGCCATGCCCTTGGCCTTCTTCACGTCCAGGCCGAGGCCCGGGGCGACGTCCTCGACCTTCTCGCCGCGTTCGCGGGTGGCGGTCACCAGTTCGCGTTCCTGGGCGCTGAGGACGCCGAGGTGCGGCTTGAGTTCCGCCCAGGTGAGGGGCGTTTTTGCGGGTGCCTTGGCCTTCGCGGCAGGCTTTGAGGCAGGTTTCTTCGCGGCTGGTTTCTTGGGAGCGCCCGTCTTCGCACCGGGCTTGGCGGCCGTCTTCGCCGTCTTCGTGGCGGCGGGCTTCGCGGTGCGGGCCTTGCCGGGCTTCTTCTTGGGTTCCTTGCCGCGCTCCTCCAGGATTTCCAGGGCGCGTTCGGCGGTCAGGGTTTCGGGCGTCTCGCCTTTGCGCAGGGTGGCGTTGCGTTCCCCGTCGGTCAGGTACGGGCCGAAGCGGCCGTCCTTGAGCTGAATGCCGGCACGGCCCTCGTACTCGAAGGTCTTCAGCGGCCCGGCGGGCGCGTTGCGGGCGCGGAAGCGGGGCTGCATGAACAGCGCCTCGGCCTCGTGGATCCCGACGGTGAACAGATCCTCATGCGCGGTGAGGCTGCGGCTGTCGTTGCCGCGTTTGAGGTAAGGGCCGTACTTGCCGTTGTGCGCCCAGACCTCCTCGCCCTCGGAGACGCCCACCAGGCGCGGCAGGCTCAGGAGCTTCAGCGCGCGTTCCACGGTCAGGGTGTTCAGGTCGTCGCCGGGGAACAGGCTGGCGCTGCGCACCGGGGGGTTCTCCGCGCCCAGCGTCACGTACGGGCCATAACGGCCGGCGCGGGCGACCACGGGCTGCCCGGTGGCCTCGTCCGTGCCGATCACGCGGTCCCCGCTGGGGCGGCTCAGGAGTTCCTCGGCCTTCTCGGCGGTCAGTTCGTCCGGGACGAGATCCTCGGGGAGGTTGGCCTTGTCCTCGCCGCGCTGCATGTACGGCCCGTAGCGGCCCACGCGGACCTCGATGCCGGTGCCGTCCAGGCGGGGCACGTGGATGGTGGCGATCCCCCGGGCGTCGATCTCGCCCATCTGGCGTTCGATGGTGGGTTTCAGCGCGAGCCCCTGCCCGCCCTCACCCAGGTAGAAGCGGCGGAGGTACGGCACGCGGTGCTCGCGGCCGCCGGCGATCTCGTCGAGTTCCTCTTCCATGCGGGCGGTGAAGTCGTAGTCCACGAGGCGCCCGAAGTGGTGCTCCAGCAGGGCGGACGTGGCGAAGGCCGTCCAGGACGGCACCAGCGCCTGTCCTTTCTTCTGCGCGTACCCGCGGTCCTGGATGGTGCCCAGGATGCTGGCGTACGTGCTGGGGCGGCCGATCCCGGCGGCTTCCAGCGCCTGCACCAGCGAGGCCTCGGTGTAGCGGGCGGGGGGCTGCGTGTCGTGCCCCTCGGGTTTCACGGTTTCGGCACTGACGCGCTCGCCCTGCTTGAGGGGCGGCAGGGGCGTGTCGCGGTCTTCCAGAGCGGCGTTCGGGTCGTCGCTGCCTTCCACGTACGCACGCAGGAAGCCGGGGAAGTCGATGGTGCGGCCCGAGGCGCTCAGGCCCACGGCCTCCCCGCCCCGGGCCTGCCCGCCCAGGCGCACCCGCAGGCTGCGGCCGCGGGCGTCGGCCATCTGGGAGGCCACGGTGCGTTTCCAGATCAGGTCGTACAGACGCCACTCGTCGCCGCTCAGTTCGCCCCGCAGGCTGTCCGGGGTGCGGAAGGTGCTGCCGGCCGGGCGGATCGCCTCGTGGGCCTCCTGGGCGTTCTTGGCCTTCTTGGCGTACACGCGGGGCGTGGGGTGCAGGTAGCTGGGGCCGTACATCTGCGTGACCTGCGTGCGCGCCGCACTCAGGGCCTCTTCTGAGAGGTTGGTGCTGTCGGTGCGCATGTAGGTGATGTACCCGCCCTCGTACAGGCGCTGCGCGGCGCGCATGGTGCGGGTGGCGGCGAAGCCCAGCTTGCGGCTGCCTTCCTGTTGCAGCGTGGACGTGATGAAGGGCGGGTAGGGCCGCTGCGTGAAGGGCTTTTCCTCCGCGCTGGTGACGGTCAGGGCCTGCGCGGTGAGGCCGGCGGCCAGCGCCTGCGCCTCGGCTTCCGTCAGGAGGCGCACGCCCGCGCTGGGCTTGAGCTGCCCGGTCAGCGGGTCGAAGTCCTTCCCGACCGCGAGCTTCTGGCCGTTCACGTCCGTCAGGCGGGCCGGGAAGGGCTGCCCGTCGGCCGTCTTGGCGGTCACCAGCAGGTCCCACCACTGCGCGGACACGAAGCGCATGCGTTCCCGCTCACGCTCCACCAACATGCGCGTCGCCACCGACTGCACGCGGCCCGCACTCAGTTTCGGCGCGACCTTCTTCCACAGCACCGGGCTGACCTCGTACCCGTACAGGCGGTCCAGGGCCCGGCGGGCCTCCTGCGCCTCCACCAGGTCCCGGTCGATCTGGCGGGGGTTGGCGATGGCCTGCTGAATGGCGTCCTTGGTGATCTCGTGGAACACCATGCGCTTGACCGGCACCTTCGGTTTGAGTTCCTGGAACAGGTGCCAGGCGATGCTCTCCCCTTCGCGGTCATCGTCGGTCGCGAGGATGACCTCGTCGGCCTCCTGGGCCATCTTGCGGAGTTTCGCCACGTGCTGGCGCTTGTCCGGGGAGACGACGTAGAGCGGCTGGAAGTCGTTGTCCACGTCGAGGCCCAGGCGGGCCCAGGCCTGCCCCTTGTACTTCTCGGGGATGTCCGAGGCACTTTTGGGCAGGTCACGGATGTGCCCGATGGACGATTCCACCCGGTACCCCTTCCCGAGGTACTTCTCGATGGTGCGCGCTTTGGCGGGGGATTCGACGATCACGAGCGTGTTGGGCATGACTTCAGGGCACTCCGTGTGCAGCAGGAAAGAGGCGGGAACAGGGGATTACGTACAGAACCGAAACTTGCGGCTGAGGGTAGCACAGGCCTCCGAGCCCTCCTGTCCCCACCACGACACTCCTGTCCGCCCCGGACGAGGACGGCGTTCGTGCGTCGCCAGCGGGAAAAGAAGGTCATAGGCGAGGCTACTGCCCCGCACCGCCAGCCTGAGAGACGGAAACTCAGTCGGGAAGCCCGGGTGGGCGCGCCTGGGGCCGCAACTGGCCCGCCTCCCTCCTGCCCGGGATGGCGGGCGAAGTTCACCACACTCTTCATTTTTTCTTCATGCTACGGTGCACCCATGACCACGCGGGGCGCCGCCCTCCCCTTCCTGCTGCCTGTCCTGCTGGGGGTCCTGGCCGCCTGCACGTGGCTCCTGGCCCGCCCGCACGTGGCCGCCGGCCCCACCCACCCCACGCTGGTCGTGCTGGGCGCCGCACAGTACAGCGGCCGACCCAGCCCCGCCTTCAAACGCCGCCTGGACCACGCCCTGAGCGTCTACCGCGCGGGCGGCGTCCAGACCATCGTGGTGACCGGCGGCCGGCAACCCGGCGACCCCTACACCGAAGGCGAGGTCGGCGCCGCGTACCTGCGCGCGCGCGGCGTGCCCAAGTCCGCCCTGATCGCCGAGGCGCGCAGCCGCACCACCGCCGAGAACCTGCGCGGCGCCCGCGTGCTGCTCCCGCCCGGCACGCCGGTCACGTTGATCACCGACGAGGCCCACGCCCCGCGCGCGCTGGTGCTGGCCCGCGCCCTGGGGCTCACCGCCAACGCCAACCCCAGCCCGCTGAGCCGCAACCCGGACCTGCGGTACCTGCTGCGCGAGAAGTTCGCCCTGCTGGGCTACACGCTGCTGGGCCTGCGCGGATAACCGAATAGAGGAAGGCGCCCGGGAATTCCTCCCGGGCGCCCCCTTCACTTCCCTCAGCGCTTCAGGCGCCGCAGCACGCCGTTCACTTCCGGCAGCCGCAGGATCACCGCCAGCACCAGGTACGTGCCCAGCCCCAGCGTGCCCGCCACCGCCAGTCCCGCCACACCCGGCAGGATGAATCCCGGCTGGAACGGCAGCAGGTTCACGGCGATCCAGGAGACCACCCCGGCAATCGCGGCCAGCCCGGTCACGCGCAGCAGATGCCCCAGCACCTCCCGGCCGGGGAAACCCAGGGCAGCGCGGTACCGCCAGACGAGCGCCAGGGCCATCAGGGTGCCGCTGATGGCGGTGCTCAGCCCGAAGCCCCGGAAGCCCAGCCGCGGCACCAGCAGGTGATAGAAGGCGACCTCCACCACGAACCCGATGGCGCTGATGGTCACGGCCTCCCGTGTGCGTTCCCGGGCGTAGAAGGTGCGCAGCAGCAGCGTGACGACCGCCCAGGGCAGCAGCGCCAGCGCCCAGCCCTGCAGGATGCCGGTGGCGGCCGCGAAGCGCGCGAGGTCGTAGTTCGGGCTGAGGTTGATCACGCTGACGGCGTAGGGAGCTAGGGCGAGCAGCAGGGCGCTCATGGGGGCGGTCAGGAAGGTGGTGGTGCGCAGGCCCTGTGCGGTCAGGGTGCGGAAGGCCGTCCAGTTCTTCTCGGCGGCGTGCTGCGCGAAGCGGGGGAACATCGCCATGACGGGCGACACCACGAACAGGCCGTTCACGGTGGTGAACAGCGCCTCGGCCACGCCGTACCCGGCGCTGGTCCCCGCCCCGAAGCCCAGGGCGCGGTTGGTGAGCATGTTCTGCACCACCAGGTTCAGGAACTGCCGCGCGCCGGCGGTCATGGTGAAGGGCGCCATCTGCCGCAGCACCCGCCCGACCGCCGGGTGTCCGCTCAGGCCGGGGGCAGGCAGCAGCCCGAAGCGGCGCAGGGCGGGGAGTTGCACGAGCAGCTGCGCCACCCCGCCGATCAGCCACCCGAACGCCAGCCAGGTGGCCGTCTTGGGAAGCAGCAGCAGGGCCACGATGGACGCGATATTGAAGGCCACCGGCGCGAAGCTGCTCTCCCTGAAGTGCTCGTCGGCGTTCAGCACGCCCATGGCGATGCTGGACAGGCTGATCAGCATCAGGAACGGCATGACCAGCTGCGTCATGTACGTGGCGACCTCACGGTCCACGTTGCTGTCCGCGGCGATGAAGGCCTCCACGATCCACGGCGCGGCCAGGATGCCGACCGCCAGCAGGATCAGGTTCACGGCGATCAGCAGGCCGCTGAACGCCGAGGCCATCCGGCGGCGGTCCTCGGCGTTCAGGGACTTGTACACCGGAATGAAGGAATTGACGAGCGCGCCCTCGGCGAGCAGTTCCCTCAGGAGGTTTGGCACGCGGATGGCGACCATGAAGGCGTCCAGCAGGGTGTTGTCCGCCAGGTTCAGCACCTGCGTGCGCACGATGCCCGACAGGCGTGACGCGAGCGTCCCCGCCATCACGATCAGGGTGTTCGCCCGCAGACTCCGGCCTTTCGGTGCCGCAGGCGCAGGTTGCGCCGGGCCGAGGTGCGGGGCGGGGTCCGGTTCGGCCGGGACCGCGCCCGTCACGGCCGGGTCCGGGAACTCCAGGTCGATCTCGGGCAGGGGAGCGGGGGCACCGGAACGCGCGTCGGTCACGGCAGAGACTGTAGCGCGTCCGCTGGAGTGCTCAGCTCAGGCCACTCTGCGCCAGGGCCGCGCCCACCACCTCCCGCGCCTCCCGCATGACCTGCTGCAGGTGCTCCGGCCCGCGGAAACTCTCGGCATAGATCTTGTAGATGTCCTCCGTGCCGCTGGGGCGCGCCGCGAACCACGCCTGTTCGGTCGTGACCTTCAGCCCGCCGATCGCCTCACCGTTCCCGGGCGCGCGGGTGAGTTTCGCGGTGATCGGGTCGCCGCCCAGCGTGGTCGCCGTGACCTGCTCCGGCGAGAGGTTCGCCAGCACCTTCTTCTGCTCCGCGCTGGCCGGGGCGTCCTGCCGGTCGTAGGCCGTCTGGCCGTACCGCTCACTCAGATCCGCGAAGCGCTCCCCGGGCGTCTTCCCGGTGCGGGCGGTCATCTCGGCGGCCAGCAGGCCCGGGATGATGCCGTCCTTGTCGGTGCTCCACGCCTCCCCGTTCAGCCGCAGGAAGCTCGCCCCGGCGGACTCCTCCCCACCGAAGCCCAGCGTGCCGGTCAGCAGGCCGTCCACGAAGTACTTGAAGCCCACCGGCACCTCCACCAGCGGCCGGCCGATCCCGGCGGCCACCCGGTCGATGAGGGCGCTGCTCACCAGCGTCTTCCCCACCCCGGCACGCTCGCTCCAGCCGGGGCGGTGCTGGAACAGGTACTCGATCATGACCGCCAGGTAATGGTTCGGGTTGAGCAGGCCGCCGGCGGTCACGATGCCGTGCCGGTCGGCGTCCGGGTCGTTGCCGATGGCGACGTCGAAGTCGCCCTTCAGGTCCAGCAGGCCCGCCATGGCGTACGGACTGGAGCAGTCCATGCGGATCTTGCCGTCCTTGTCCACCCGCATGAACGCGAACCGCGGGTCGATGTCGTCGTTCACGATCTTCAGGTTCAGGTCGTAGCGCGCCTGGATCGCCTGCCACACCGGGAGGCTGCTGCCGCCCAGCGGGTCCACGCCGATGCGCACGCCCGACTGCCTCACGGCGTCCAGGTCGATCACCTGCGGCAGCTGCTCCACGTACGGCGTGATGAAATCGAACGGTTCGAGTTCGTTCATGGCGTCTTCCAGGCTGACGCGCCGCACCTCCCGCAGTTCACCCTCCAGGATGGCGTTCGCGCGGGTCTGAATGGCGCCCGTGACGTCCGTGTCGGCCGGGCCGCCGCTCGGCGGGTTGTACTTGAACCCGCCGTCCTGCGGGGGGTTGTGGCTGGGCGTGATCACGATGCCGTCCGCGCGCTCCGCGCCCGAGCGGTTGAATTCCAGGATCGCGTGGCTGACCAGCGGCGTGGGCGTGAACACGCCCGGCTGCACCCGCACCCGCACCCCGTTACCGACCAGCACCTGCAACGCACTCATCCACGCCGGTTCGGACAGGGCGTGCGTGTCCAGACCCATGTACAGCGGCCCGGTAATACCCACCGCCGCGCGGTGCTCCGCGACGGCCTGAGCGACCGCCATGATGTGCCACTCGTTGAACGTGCCGTTCAGGCTGGTGCCGCGGTGCCCGCTCGTGCCGAAACTCACCCGCTGGGCTGGGTCGTGCACGTCCGGCCGCGTCTCGTAGTAGTGCGCCACCAGCCGGGGCACGTTCACCAGGAGGGACTGCGGGGCGGGCTGGCCGGCCAGTTGGTGCAGCGTCATAGCCCCGAGTGTACGTGGAAGGCGTGTGCGGCGCCGTTCAGGGTTTCCTATGAACCGCCCCCACGTGTAGCCTGAAGCCGTGCGGGAACTCCTGAGGGACCTCTGGCGACTGATCAAACTCGTGGCAGGCATCGTGGCCCTGCCCCTGCTGGCCTGGGCGCTGCTCGTCTGGACCGGCGTGCTGAAGTAAACGCCGAAAGTCACAGAGCCAACAAAGATCCCCGCCCTCCAGCGGAGAGCGCCAGGAAAGCGCTCTGCTGGAGGGCAGGGAGAATGAGCTGCGCTCAGCGGCGAAGAATCGTGGTCAGGCTGGTGGTGGTATTACCGGCGTTGTCCTCGACGATCAGCTTGATCTGCATGCCGACCATGAGGGTCTTGGTGGTGTAGCTGAAGCTGGTGCCGGTCAGGGAGCCAGTCACGTCCCTGCGTTTCACGACGCCGTTCTCGGTGTACTCCAGGGTCACCTTGCGGACCCCGGCGACCGCGCCCACTGGCGCGAGGTCCGTAATGCTGGCAGTGATACCCACGTTGCCGCTGCGGCCCTTGCCGACGGCCCGCAGGTTGGAGATCGTGGGGGCCAGGTAATCGTTGGCAGTCACATCAAAGCTCTGCGACTGCGTTTCCAAGTTCCCAGCGGCGTCGTAAGCACGGACCGTGAGGGTGTTCTGGCCCGCGATCAGGCCGCTCAGCGTCTGGTCGAAGGTCACGGTCTGGCTGGCCGTGATGGTCAGGTCCGTCTCAGGACCGCCGTTCAGGCTGGAGGTGACGCGGGTCACGCCGACGAGGTCGGTGACTTCACCGGTCAGGCGGAGAGTCGTGCGCGTCGTGGCGGGATCCACGAGTTCGATGGACACGCGGGTGAAGGTCGGGGCGCCCGTATCTGCCGCCGTGACCGTCAGCGTCTTGGTGCTCGTATGCCCGAGAGCGTCCGTGGCGGTCAGGACGATGCTGTTCGGGCCGTCCTGTAAGTTGGGCACAGTCAGGTTCAGGGCCAGCGAGGCGGCGGGCGTGATCGCGGCGTCCACCGGCTGGGCGCCGTTCAGGGCGTAGGTCAGGCTCTGGACCTGTGTGCTGGGGTCACCGATGATGCCGGTGATCAGGGCATCGGAGCCGCCGTCAACGGTAACAACGCTGGCGGAGAGGTCGGAGCTGAAGGTGGGGGCGTCGGCATCCACGTTCACGTCGAGGCTGGCAGCGCTGAAATTGCCGGCGCGGTCACGGACGGTCCCCTGGGCCTGGCCGCTGGCCTTGAGGGTCTGCGGCGCGGAGCAGTCGGCCACACCCGACAGGGCATCGTCGCACGCGAATGTGACGGTAACGCTGTCTTTGTACCACCCGCTCCACTCGGGGGCGCGGTCGGCGGTGGCGGTGATCGTGGGGGCCACGGTGTCGATGCGGGCCGAGGCGGTCACGGTGCGGGTGTTGCCCACGTTGTCCGTGATGACACGGGTCACCTGGACCGGTTCAGTGCTGTTGGGGGCGTCGGCGCTGACGGTCAGGTCGAAGTCGGCGTCGGCGGCGTCGCTCAGGCCGGACAGGGCGTCGGTGGCCGTGAAGTGCGCGGTGAAGGGCGTGTTGCGCCACTCGGTGTCGCTCTGGTCCGCGCCGGCTTCAGGGGCGGTGCGGTCGGCGGTGAAGGTCGCGGTCTTCTCGGTGCTGTTGCCGTTGTCGTCGCTGGCGGTCACGGTCAGGGTGTAGCTGCCTTCCGCAAGGTTGCTCAGGTCGAGGCCGAAGGTGCCGTCGCCCTTCACGGTCACGGTGCCGGACCCGGTCGCCTGGCCGCTGAGGGCGTAGGTGACCGTGACGGGGCTGGCGTCGCTGACCGTGCCGGTGACGCTCACGCTGCCGGCGTTGAAGGCCGCGGTCGCCTGCAGGTCCAGGCTGGGGGCGGTGAGGTCGCCGTAGCGGGCGATGCTGAAGCTCCGGGAGACCGGTGCGGAGACGTTGCCGGCCGCGTCACCGACCTTGACCCACACGGTGTAGTTGCCCGCGCCCAGCACGCCGCTGGCGGGCACGATGAAGGTGCTGCCGGTGGCCTGCAGCCAGGTCACGCCGTCGAGGCTGTACCACAGCGTGTTCTCACTCACGCCGCCCACCGTCACCGTCGCACTCCCGTTCTGGTTGTCCACCACACCGATGCTTCCGGCGTCCACGCCGGGCGCGGTCTGGTCCACTGTCACGCTGGTCTGGGCGGTCTGCACGTTGCCGTTGTTGTCCTCGGCGGTCACGGTCAGGGTGTACACGCCGTCGGTCAGGCCGGACAGGTCGATGCTGAAGGTGCCGCCGGTGACGGTCACGCCTGTGACGACGCTGGCCGCGCCGCCGTCCTTGCTGACGGTGTAGCTCACGCCCTTCACGCCACCCTCGTCGCTGACCGTGCCGGTCACGGTGGCACTGACGGCGTTTGTCAGCTGCGCGGGCTGGAGAGCGAGGGTCGGGGCGGTGAGGTCGCCGTAGCGGGCGATGCTGAAGCTCCGGGAGACCGGTGCGGAGACGTTGCCGGCCGCGTCGCCGACCTTGACCCACACGGTGTAGTTGCCCGCGCCCAGCACGCCGCTGGCGGGCACGGTGAAGGTGCTGCCGGTGGCCTGCAGCCAGGTCACGCCGTCGAGGCTGTACCACAGCGTGTTCTCACCCACGCCGCCCACCGTCACCGTCGCGCTCCCGTTCTGGTTGTCGGTGACGGTCACGTCGCCGGCCTGGAGGCTGGGGGCCGTCTGGTCCACCGTGACGGTGGTGGTCTTCTCGGTGCTGTTGCCGTTGCTGTCCCGGGCGGTCACGGTCAGGGTGTACACGCCGTCGGTCAGGCTGCTCAGGTTGATGCTGAAGGTGCCGTCGGCGTTCACGGTGACGGTGCCGGAGCCCGTCGCCTGGCCGCTGAGGGCGTAGGTGACCGTGACGGGGCTGGCGTCGTTGACGGTGCCGGTCACGTTCACGCTGCTGGCGTTCGTCAGTTGCACGCCCTGGAGGGTCAGGACCGGCGCGGTGAGGTCACCGTAGGGCGCGATGGTGAAGTCGTACTTCACGGCCGCCGAGACGTTGCCGGCGGCGTCGGTGGCGCGGACCCAGACGCTGTGCGTGCCGGCCGCGTACGTGCCCACCGTGAAGGCGAAGGGAGAGCTGCCGGTGACGGTCTGGAAGGTCGCGCCGTCGGTGCTGTAGGAGACGGACGCGGCGTCCGGCGCCACGACCCGGACCGCGGCGCTGCCGTTCTGGTTGTCGGTGACGGTCACGTCGCCCGCGCTGACGCTGGGGGCGGTGCGGTCCACGGTCAGGCGAACGGTCTGGGGAGCGGTCTGGTTGCCGGCGTTGTCCTGCGCGGTGACGGTCACGGCGTACAGACCGTCGGTCAGGCCGCTCAGGTCCAGGCTGTAGCCGGAGCCGCTGAGGGTGGCGGCGGCGGGCGCCGTGGCGGGGCCGCCGTCCTTGCTGACCGTGTAGGTCACGTTCTTGACGCCGCCCTCGTCGCTCACGCTGCCGCTGAGGGTGTAGTGGTCAGCGTTCGTGAGCTGGTCGGCGGGAACGGTCAGGGTGGGGGCCTTGGTGTCGGTGGGGGGCTTGACCGGGGCGGTGTAGGTGACGGCCAGGGTCTTGGGCGTGGCGTTGCTGCTGGTGTCGTAGGCCGTGACCACGATTTCGTTGTTGCCCTCGGCCAGGCCGGGCACCTTGAAGTCCAGGGTGATCGTCTTGGCGGCGGTCACGCCGGTCAGGGTGGTTTCCGCGCCGCCGTTGAGCTTGTAGGTGACGCGCTGAACCTGAACGTTGTCGCTGGCGGTCCCGGTGATGTGGGCGCTGTCCGTGCTGACGGCGCTCGCCTCGGCCTTGACGGACAGGACGGGCGCGTTCTCGGGAATGTTGGTTTCGGCGGTGCAGTTCAGGGTGACGGGCAGCTGCTTGCTGATCGCGCCGTCCTTGCTCATCAGGGTCAGGGTGGCGGCGTAGGTGTCGGCGTAGGGCTGGCAGGTGACGTTGACGGTCACGGACTTCGTTTCGCCGGCCTTGGCGGTGCCGCTGGCGTCCGCTCCGCTGAAGTTCAGCCAGCCGCTGGCCTTGCCGGTGGGATAGCTGACCGACACGGTGTAGTCAAGGTCGCTGCCGCCGCCGTTCTTGAATTCAAACGTGCCGGTGGTGGTGCTGCCGACGGTGGCACTGGCGTTCACACCGGTGGCGGTGAGCTCGATCGAGCCGGGAGTGGGGGCGGGGTTGCCGCCGCAGGCCGCGAGGGTGAGCGCCAGAGTGAGCCCGGCCATCATACGAGTAATGTTCTTCACGACACTCTCCTATGGGGCCGGGCTCACCACTGGCTCCCCCTGCCCTGAGGTGACCGTGTACTGAGGCAGGAATCATCGCTTCCCAAGTGAAATTGTTAACTCTTTTTGGAGTTGGCCCCAGGGTCGTTTCACGGATATTTCACACTTCTTACATCCCCCTTCCCCCAATCAGGGGCGGGGGGAGGGGGGTTGCAGGAAGTGTTCTCCCGCGCTAGCCGGCCTTTCGGAGGACAGCCCCATGTGGGACACGTGTCGGCGCAGTCGTGAAGTTCACCACATTCGAATATGAGATTCCTCACCTTCGCAGGAGTTCGCACCTCCCGACCTTTGTAAAAAATCTCACTCTACGTGCAACCCACGGGAGAAAAATGAACTGCGTCAAAACACGCCAAGACGACTGACCTGAGGAAAATTAAGCCTCATGAGGCTTCCATGGCAGTTGCCGGGTTGTGGTGCAACCCAATGTGCCCTCAGACCGACTGATTCGCCTTCTGCTCTTTGAAATCAGTTTGAAAAGGCCACCTGTGTCAGCTCGGGCCCTCCTATGCGTACCGGCCTTACAGCGATGCCGGACGCTTGCATAGGCTCAGGACTCGGACTGCCTGAAGCTCCGCGCTGGAATCGCTCCCAGCGCGGAAGAGGGCCTGGGGGCGTGTTAGGTTCAGGGCATGACGGTGAAACGGCAGGCGAGTGGCGGGCAGGACCAGAATTTTGAGCACGCTTTGGTGCTGGAAACGGCGCGGGTCACCGAGGGGGCCGCGCTGGCCGCCAGCCGCGTGATGGGCATGGGCGACAAGATCGCCGTGGACGGCGCCGGCACCGAGGCCATGCGCGCCCTGCTGAACTCCCTGGACATCCGCGGCCGCGTGGTGATCGGCGAGGGCGAGATGGACGAGGCGCCCATGCTGTACATCGGCGAGGAGCTCGGCACCGGCCAGTATGAGGTGGACATCGCCGTGGACCCCGTGGAGGGCACCACCGTGACCGCCAAGGGCCTCCCGAACGGCATCGCCGTGATTGCGCTGTCCGAGCGCGGCGGGCTGATGCACGCGCCCGACTGCTACATGGACAAGCTGATCGTCCCGCCGCCCGCGGCCGGCCGCGTGAACCTGGACTGGCCGGTGGAGGCGAACGTAGCCGCACTCGCGCAGGCGCTGGAGCGTGACGTGGACGACCTGCTGATCACCATCCTGGACCGCGAGCGGCACGCCGACCTGATCCGCCGCGTGCGGCAGACGGGCGCCCGCGTGAAGCTCATCGGGGACGGCGACGTGATCGCCGGGCTGGCCGTGGGCGTGCGCGGCAGTGGCGTGCACGCCCTGATGGGCTCGGGTGGCGCGCCGGAGGGTGTGCTGAGCGCCGCGGCGTGCAAGTGCCTGGGCGCGGAGATTCAGGGCCGTTTCATCGCGGAGAACGACGAGCAGCGCGAACGGTTCGCGAAGATGGGCGTGGACGAGCGCCGGATCTACCGGACAGATGAACTCGCGCCCGGCAAGCAGATGGTGTTCAGCGCGACCGGCATCACGTACGGCGAGCTGCTGAACGGCGTGCGGCGCTTCGCGGGCGGGGCGCGCACGCACACGCTGGTGATGGGGTACGCCACGCGCGTGGTGCGTTTCATCGACTCGATCCACCTGGAAGAGGACCACGCCCGCGTGACCATCCGCGTCTGACCGGCCGCCCGTTGCCCTGAACTGGCGGAAAGGCCTGGTTCAGGGCAGTGGAGAGATGTCCGTCTGCGCGTCCGGCGGCATGTTGCGGTAGGCGCGCAGCGTGCCGTTCATGAACGCCACGTACAGCGTCCCGTCCGCGGCCAGTGGGGTCGCCTGCACCCCCTGCCGTTCGGTGCGCACCCAGCGGGGCGCGCCGGTGTGCGCGTCCAGCGCGACCAGTTCCCCGTCCTCGGAGGCCAGGAACACCAGCCCCGCGCTGATCACCGGGCTGGCCGTCACGCGGCCCTGCAGGCGGTGCGTCCAGACGTCCTCGCCGTCCGCGAGGCGCAGGGCCCGCACCGTGCCGCCCCACCCGGCCAGGATCGCCAGGCCGCCCGCGTGCGGCGTGAGGGCCGGGGAGGCCCACACCTCGTCCTCCAGGTCGTACGTCCAGCGGGTGGGCTCCGCGCCCTTGAGCTGCACCCGCCCGCCCTCCACCGTGAGGCCCAGGGCGTGCACCTCGCCTTCCCAGGTGGCGACGACCAGGGTCGCCTCGCCCATGTCGGTGGGCAGCAGGGCGGGCGTGCCGTGCACGGTGCCGACCTCCGCCTTCCACAGTGGCGTGCCGGTGCGGGCGTCCAGGGCGTGCAGCCAGCCGCTCTCGTCGCAGATCAGGGCGGCGTTCGCCCAGATGATCGGGCTGGCCGCCACCGGGCCACCTGCGCGGTAGGCCCACTGCAGGGCGCCGGTGCGGGCGTCCAGGGCGTGCAGGTGCCCGTCGCGGCTGGCGGCCAGCACCCGCCCGGCCCACAGGGTGGGCGCGCCCGTGAGTTCCGCGCGGGCCTGATAGGTCCACTGCACGGCGCCGGTGTTCAGGTCCACGCGGCGCAGCGTGCCGTCCCAGGCGCCGAAGTACACGTGGCTGTTGTGGAAGGTGGCGGGCGCGGTCACCTCGTCGCGGGCGGCGTACGTGGCGAACGGCCGGCCGGACGCGTGCGTGAGGACGAGCTGCCCGCCTCGCGTGCCGACGCAGATCAGGTCGTTTTCGCCCATCACGGCGGCCGGCCAGGTGACCTCGCCGGGCAGCGGCACGCTCCAGGCCTCGCGCAGGTGCGTGACGCGCGCCGGGCCGTCGGCCTGTTCGCCCGTGCGGGTGCGGCCCCCGCGGTACTGCCCGCGGGCGTGGCAGGCCCACAGGTCCCGGCGGGCGAGCGCCCAGAGGTGCGCGGCGGCCGCGCCGCTCTCCGGGCGGTGCTCCGGCTGCTTGGACAGCAGGGCCAGCAGCACCCGCGCGACCGCGTCCGGCACGGCCGGGTTCACGTCACGGGGGTCGGGGACGCGTTCGTACACGTGCTGGTACAGCACGCTCTGGTCGCTGTCCCCGATGAAGGGCGGCACGCCGCACGCCACGCGGTACAGCACGGCGCCCAGCGCGTACAGGTCGCTGAGCGGCCCCACGCCGGCGCCGCGCGCCTGTTCGGGCGCCATGTAGGCCGGGGTGCCCAGCGTCACGCCGCTGCGCGTGAGGTGCCGCGTGAACTCGGTGAGGGCCACCAGCCCGAAATCCATGATGCGGGGCACGCCCGCGCCGTCCAGCAGCACGTTCCCGGGGGTGAGGTCGCGGTGCGTGACGCCCTGCGCGTGCACGTAGTGCAGCGCCCGGAACGCGAACGCCGCGGCCGTCAGGAAGCGCGCCAGGGGCGCCGGGGCGTCCTCCAGCGGCCCGAGGGCGGTGATGGGCCCGCCGGTCATGAGCGGCATGGTGAAAAAGGGGGTGCCGCTCCCCTGCTCCTGGCCCAGGTCCAGCACGCTGATCACGCCCGGGTGCGCCATGCGCGCCAGGGTCCGCGCCTCGCGCAGGAAGCGCGCCCGGTCCGAGTCGGCCGAGTGCGCGTGCATGAGTTTGACCGCCACCTCGCGGTCCACCACCTGGTCGTGGGCGCGGAACACGCGGGCGCTGCCGCCCTCGCCGAGCAGGGCCAGCAGGTCGTACCGTCCGGAAAGTGTCGTGCCTACGTCAAGCGGCATGCCAGCGCGAGTGTAGCGCGGCCCGCCCCACGGCCCCGCTTACCCGCGCAGCTGTCCGGGCGTGACCGGTTCGCGCAGCAGGCGGCGGAAGCCGGCCGTGCCCTCGCGGTCGAGGACGCCCTTCACGAGTTCCGCGCCGACGGGGTACGTGAAGATGTAGGCGCGCAGGGTGGGCTGGGTGATGAATTCCAGGCTCTTGCGGGCGCGGGCGTCGTCCACGCCGCCGTAGTGCCTCAGGAAGTCCAGCACCTCCGCCTCGGGGTGGCCGTCCTCGAACAGGCGCATGGCGGCCTCGGCGTTCACGCCCTTGAGGTTGGCCTGCAGTTCGTTCACGGTCAGCATGGCCTGCACGTCCTGCGGGTCCAGGCCGGCGACGCGGGCGAGGTCGCCGGTCAGCCAGTCGCGTTCCTCCTCGCGGGTCATCAGGGTGCGCAGGGCGTTCACGGCGACGCCCTCCGAGACCACGCACTCGGGGGCGTTCAGGAGCTGCAGGTGGTGTTCCTGCCAGCCGAGTTCCCGCACCAGCCGGGCTTCCTTGGTCGCGTGCTCGGTGTGGTGCCCCGGGTAACCCTCGTGCGCGAGCAGGTCGGGCAGGCCGGTGAGCGCCACGGGGAGGTCGGTGTTCAGCTCGATCAGGCTTTTCAGGTTCCCGAGCGGCCAGTTGTACCCGCCCCAGGGCTTGTCGGTGACGAGGCGGATCTGGAAGTCCTCACCGTCCGGCAGGCCGAAGGCGGCCTGCGTGCGGGTGCGGAGCTCCACCAGGATGGGCTCGGCCACGCGCAGCAGGTCGCTCACGGGCACGGTCACGCAGTCGCGCAGGGCGCTGCGGCGCTGTTCCAGGGTGCCGGCGCCGGGCAGGGCGGCGTCCATGGCCTGCAAGGAGGCGTCCAGCGCGGCGAGGTCGGCGCGGGTGGGTTCGATGTCGTACAGGTCCCGCACTTCCTGCGCGTACGGCACGGCCTCGCCGGCGATGATGCGGGCCACGGTGTGCATCGCGCGGGCCTGCGCGGCCAGCCACTCGCGGCGCTCGGGTTCCGCGACGTCCTGCACGCGGGCCTGAAGGTCGGCGGCCTCGCGGATCAGGTCGGCGGCGGGGCGCGGGGTGCGGTCCGCCCAGGCGTCAGGGCCGGCGTACCCGTCGATGAATCCGGGGCGGTGGGCGTCCAGGGCGTGCGCGAGGCGCGCGTACCGTTCGGCGATCTGCATGCCCGGCAGCATACGGCCCGCCCAGGGATCAGTGGGTGGGGCGCACTCCGGTCTCGGTGGCGAGGTGGGAGGCGCGCACGTCGTGCGGTTCGGTGGGCAGGGCGGGCACGAGCAGCGCCGCCGGACACACCCCGACGATCAGGCCCGCGTACCCGGGCAGCAGCCGGTCGTAGAAGCCGCCGCCGTACCCCAGGCGCACGCCCGTGTGGTCGAAGGCGAGGGCGGGGAGCAGAACGGCGTCCACGGACGCCAGCGGCACGCGGGGCGCGGTGGCGGGCGGCTGGAGCATCCCGAAGGCGCTCTGCTCCGTGGCGGTGTCCCAGGGGTGCAGGGTGAGGTGCCGCTCGGGCCGGTAGCGGGTGCGGGTGGTCAGCAGCTCGAACCCGGTGTCCAGCGCCGACACGTCCGGTTCGCCGGGCATGGCGCGGTACGCCAGCACCCGCCGCACGCCGCGACCGGCCAGGAAGGGCCGCAGGTGCGCCACGACCGCCGCCGACACGTCCGGCAGCGGCGCCCGGGTCTGGCGGGCCCAGACGCGCCAGGTATCCTTCGGGGCGGTCACGGCCGGCGGCGGGGAGTGCGGGAGGCTCATGGGGCCAGTATCGCCCAGCGCTGCCCGGCGGCGCGGTCCGGTATGCTCCGGCGCGTGCTGCGTGCCGTGCTGACCCACCCCACCCCCGCCGAACTGCTGGCCTTCCTGCGGGAGCACGTCCATGCCGGCGGCGTGACCCTGCACCTGGCGGGGGAACTGGAGGTCATGTACGCGGGCCGGGCGGCCAGCATGGCCGAGGCCGGGGACCGGTTCGTGATCGTCAAGGCCGACGGGTCCTTGCAGGTGCACGGCCCGCGCGGCGTGAAACCCGTGAACTGGCAGCCGAGAACGGACTTCCTGCAGGCGGACCTGGAGGACGGGTGCGTGCTGCTGCACGCCGAGCGCCGCAGCCCGGCCGAGGTGGTGCGGGTGCGGGTGCTGAGCTGCGCGCTGGTCAGCGCCCTGACCCTCACGGACGACGCGCTGTTCCTGCTGCAGGGCACGGAAGCGCAGATGCAGGAGGCCCTGGCCCGCCACCCGGAGGTGATCGAGCCGGGCTTGACCGTGCTGGACCGGGAGCTGCTGATCGGGGTGGGCGGCCTGGACCTGTACGCCCGGGACGCGCAGGGGCGGTACGTGATCGTGGAACTCAAGCGCGGCAAGGCCGGGCACGAGGCCGTGCACCAGCTCAGCCGCTACGTGGGCGCCGTGCAGCCGCAGGTGCCGGGCGTGGTGCGCGGGATTCTGGCCGCGCCGGACATCACCACCCCGGCCCTGCGGGCCCTGGAGGCGGCCGGGCTGGAGTTCCGGCGCATCGAGGCGCTGCCGCAGGTGCAGGAGGAGGCGCTTCAGCCGCTGCTGTTCCAGTAGGCCAGGGAACGTATTGCCGCGGCCGGGGCCGGGTTCAACAATGCCCTCATGCCCTCCCTGGACATCCGGCCCTTCACCCCGGGCGACGTGATCGCCCTGTCCGCCTGGACCGGCACGCCTGCAGCCGCCCTGCGTGAGGACGCCGAGGGGCGGGAGGGGTGGCTGGCCTGGGACGGGGCCGCCGTGGTGGGCGCCCTGTTTCCGTGGCGTTCGCCGGACGGCCGGGTCAGGCTGTTCTTCGAGCGGTGCCGGCAGGACGCCTGGGCCCCGCTGCTGGCGCAGGTGCCCGGCCCGGCCGTGACGACCGTCCGGGACGCCACGCCGCAGGCGGTGCTGGAGGACCTGGGGTTCCGCCCGGCCCGCACGGACCGGCTGTACGAGCTGCCCGCCCGGCCCCACGACGTGCCTCTGCCGGCCGGCGTGGAGGTGCTCAGCGCCGCCGACGTGCCCCCGGTGGAGGTCATGGCCCTGGACACCCGGTTGCGGGACGAGGTGCCCGGCACGGACGGCTGGACGGCCGCGCCCGACTGGTTCCTGGAGGAGAACCACCACTCGCCGTACTTCGACCCGGAGTGTTACCTGATCGCCCGGGCCGGAGCGGAAAATGTGGGCCTGATCCGCGTGTGGAACGGGCCGCGCCCCCGGCCCCGGCTGGGCCTGGTGGGGGTCCTGCCCGGGTGGCGGGGCCAGGGCCTGGCCGCGGCCCTGCTCGCCCGGGTCCTGACCGTGTGGGCGGTGCGTGGGGCCGACCGGGTGACCGCCGAGGTGGATGCCGGGAACGCGGCGTCACGGGCGCTGATGGCGCGCTTTGGCGGGATGGTCGTGGGCACCGAGACGGAACTGGTGCGGGAAGCCTAGGCCAGGGCGGGCTTAACCGACTTCCTTGGGGCCCTTCAGGCCGGTCCTGCCCTCGCGCGCCTGGAGCACGGCGGCCACGTCGCCGGGGGTGACGCCCAGTTCCGCCAGCGCGAACAGGGAGTGGAAGAACAGGTCGGCGGCCTCGGTGGCGAGTTCGGCGCGGTCCTCGTTCTTCGCGGCGAGCAGCACCTCACCGGCCTCCTCGCTGATCTTCTTCAGGACGCGGTCCAAGCCGCCGGCGTGCAGCCGGGCCACGTAACTCTGCTCCGGCAGGGTGGCGAGACGCTCAGTGATCGTGGCGTACACGCGCTCCAGGGTGCCGTCCAGGCCCGGGTCGGGCAGCGTGCCCTCCAGCAGCGGCGCGTGGAAGCAGCTGTACTCGCCGGTGTGGCAGGCGGGGCCGGCCTGAATGACGCGGTACAGCAGGCTGTCGCCGTCGCAGTCGGTGTGCACGCTCACGACCTGCTGGGTGTGGCCGCTGGTCTGGCCCTTCACCCACTGCGCCTGCCGGGAGCGGCTGTAGTACGTGGCCTCGCGGGTGGCGAGGGTGCGGTCCAGGGCGGCGCGGTCGGCGTAGGCCTGCATCAGCACGGCGCCGGTGCGGGCGTCCTGGGTCACGACGGGCATCAGGCCGTTCTCGGGCCAGGTCAGGGTGTCGGGGTTCACTGTTCTCTCCATTCGGGCCGCACGGGGAGGCCCTCGGCAGCCAGGTAGGCCTTCACCTGCGGGACGGTCAGCTCGCCGAAGTGGAACACGCTGGCGGCCAGGGCGGCGTCGGCCTCGCCGGTGGTGAGCACGTCGCGGAAGTCCTGCAGTTTCCCGGCGCCGCCGGAGGCGATCACGGGGATGTCCACGGCGCGGGACACGGCGCGGGTGGCGTGCAGGTCGAAGCCGGCGCGGGTGCCGTCGGCATCCATGACGTTCAGGCAGATCTCGCCGGCGCCGAGCGCCTGCCCGCGGGTGGCCCATTCGATCAGGTCCAGGCCGGTGTCCACGCGGCCGCCGGCGCGGTGCACGGTCCAGCCCTCGCCGCCGGGGCGGCGCTTGGCGTCGATGCTGAGCATCACGCACTGCGCGCCGTAGTGGTCGCTGGCCTCGCGGATCAGCTCGGGGCGGGTCAGGGCCCCGCTGTTCACGCTGATCTTGTCCGCGCCGGCGTGCAGCAGCTGCCGGAAGTCCGTGAGGGCATTGATGCCGCCGCCGATGGTGAGGGGCATCATGACCTGCTCGGCGACCTGCACGGCCACGTCCAGCATCAGGCTGCGGCCCTCGTGGGTGGCGGTGATGTCGTAGAACACGAGTTCGTCGGCCTGCTGGACCTCGTACGCGCGGGCGAGGGTGAGGGGATCGCCGGCGTCGCGGTGGTCCTCGAAGAACCGCACGTTCTTCACCACGCGCCCGTTCTGCACGTCCAGGCAGGGAATGATGCGCCGCGTCAACACGCCCGGCAGTCTACGGGCACCGCGGCCCCGGACCCCCGGCACGGCTAGGGCAGTGCCCGGGAACGCCGCGCCAGAGGAAAGAGGACAGGGGACAGGGCAGACGCGCGCCTGCCCGGTCCCCATCCTGTGCGGCTCAGCCTTCGCGCTGGTAGGCGACCCGGCCGTCCACCACGGTGAGGGTCGGCCAGCCCCGGAGGGTCTGCCCCTGCCAGGGCGTGAACTTGGCCTTGCTCTTGAACTCGGCCGGGTTCACTTCGCGTTCGGTGTCCAGGTCCAGCACGACCAGGTCGGCGGGCGCGCCGGCGTCCAGGGAGGGCTGGGGCCAGCCCATCACGCGCGCCGGGGCGGCGGTCATCAGGTCCAGCAGTTTGTCCAGGCCCAGGCGGTGCCCGAAGCGGGTCCACATGAGCGGGAAGGCCAGTTCGATGTACGCGATGCCGCTGGGCGCTTCGAGCAGGTCGCGTTCCTTCTCGGCTTTGGTGTGGGGGGCGTGGTCGGTGGCGAGGCAGTCCACGCTGCCGTCCAGCAGGCCCCCCAGGAGGTACTCGGCGTCGGCCTGGGTGCGCAGGGGGGGCGCGACCTTGTACATGGCGTCGAAGGTCCGCAGCTTCTCGTCGGTGAGGTCCAGGTGGTGCGGGCAGACCTCGCAGGTGACCGGCAGGCCGCGTTTCTTCGCGTCACGCACGAGGTCCAGCGCGCGGGCGGTGCTGAGGTGCTGCACGTGCAGCCGGGCGGGGCGGCCCTGCGCGGTCAGGCCGGCGACGATCTCGATGTCCCGGGCGACGCGGGCCGCTTCGGCCGCCGCGGGGTTGCCGGGCAGGCCCAGTTCCTCGCTGACCGGACCCTCGTTCATCACGCCGTCGGCGCGCAGCGTGGCGTCCTCGGCGTGCACGCTGATCACCATGCCCAGCGCGTGCGCGGTTTCCAGCGCGAGGCGCAGCACGCGGGCGTTCTCGTTGGTGAGCCCGTCGTCGGTGAACATGACGGCGCCGGCGTCCTTGAGGTACTGCAGTTCGGCCAGCGCCTCGCCTTTCTGCCCGCGGGTGATCGCGGCGGCGGGTTTCAGGCGGGCGAGGCCGAGGCGCCCGGCCTTCTCGATCAGGCTGCGGATCAGGGCCGGGTCGTCCAGCACGGGGCGGGTGTTGGGCATGCACACGACCGTGCCGTACCCGCCGGCCGCGGCGGCCGCGAGGCCGCTGTGCAGGTCCTCTTTCTCGGTCTGGCCGGGTTCGCGCAGGTGGGCGTGCAGCTCGGTGAAGGCGGGGGCGACGGTGCCGCCGCGGCCGTCGAGGACGTCGCCCTGCTCGGGCAGGTTCCAGCCTTTGATCAGGCCGTCTTCGAGGGTCACGGACTCCAGGGTGTCGGAGCCGGGGCGTTTGATGTTCTTGATGGTCAGCATGTCACTCCTGGGCTTGAGGGGTGGTCAGTTCAGGGGGGGCAGGTCGCCTTCCGGCACCACGCGCACGCCCTGGGCGTCCCCGAGGACCGCGAAGCCTTCCTTGAAGGTGGCGGCCACGGTGGCCTGCCCGCGGTCGTCGGTCCTGAGGGTGCAGGACTGCACGGTGAAGACCCGGCCGGGTTTCAGGCCGAACATCGGGTCGTCGCAGGGCGTGGGGGGCAGCGCCTTCTGGCCCTGTTCGGCAAAGGCGTTCACGGCCGCCACCTGGGCGATCTGCACGTAGCGGATCGCCTGCGTCTGGATGGTCTGCTGGCGGTCGGTGTCGCTGACCTCGCCGCGTTTGCAGGCGGTGAGCAGCAGGCAGGGCAGCAGGAGCAGCAGGTGGGGTCGGGTCATGGTTCACCGAGTGTAGGGACCGGGCGCGGGCCTTTTGTGCCGGGGGGGGTTCAGTGCCGGCCGACGAGCAGGTGGTACAGCACGCTCATGCGGATCGCCTGGCCGTTTTCCACCTGAGCCAGGATGCGGCTGCGGGGGCCGTCGGCGGCGTCGCCGCTGATTTCCACGTCGCGGTTCATGGGGCCGGGGTGCAGCACGATGGCACCGGACTCGGCTTCCCCCATGAGGCGCTCGTTCACCTGGTAGGTGTCGGCGTACTCCTGCATGCTACTCAGGTACCCGGCGGTCATGCGTTCCTGCTGCAATCTCAGGGCCATGACGGCGTGCGCGCCGCGCACGGCCTCGCGGGGGTCGGTGGTCAGGGTCACGCCGGGCAGGGCGGCCAGGTCGCCGGGGAGCAGGGTGGCAGGGCCGCACAGCACGACCTGCGCGCCCAGCTTGGGCAGCAGTTCGGCGTTGCTGCGGGCCACGCGGCTGTGGCGGACGTCGCCGATGATAGCGACTTTCTTGCCGGTCAGGTCGCCGTACTCCTGGCGGATGGTGTAGGCGTCCAGCAGCGCCTGGGTGGGGTGGGCGCGGCGGCCGTCCCCGGCGTTGATGACGGGTTTGCCGCTGTAGCGGGCGATCAGGTGGGCGGCGCCGGCGGCGTGGTGGCGGACGATGTAGGCGTCCACCTTGTACTGCGTGAGAACCTCGACGGTGTCGCGCAGGCTTTCGCCCTTGCTGGCGCTGCTGCTGCCGGCGGCGAAGGTGAACACGTCGGCGCTCATGCGGCGGGCGGCGAGTTCGAAGCTGGTGCGGGTGCGGGTGCTGTTCTCGAAGAACGCCACGCACACCGTCTGGCCCTGCAGGGCCGGGACCTTCTTCACGGGCCGGTCGAGGACCTGGAGCATGGTGTCGGCGTTGTCGAGCAGCGCGCCCAGGCGTTCGGGCGTCCAGTCGTGAAAGTCGAGCAGGTGGCGGGGGCGGGCGCTGGTGGCGGGGGCCGTCATCGGATGTCCTCCAGTTCCCACAGTTCGACGATGTCGGTGCCGTCGGTTTCCTGCAGTTTCACCTTCACGACCTCGTGCTTGGCGGTGGGCAGGTTCTTGCCGACGTAGTCGGCGCGGATGGGCAGTTCGCGGTGCCCGCGGTCCACGAGCACGGCCAGCTGGATGCCTTCGGGGCGGCCCAGGTCGATCAGGGCGTCCAGGGCTGCGCGCACGGTGCGGCCGGTGTACAGCACGTCGTCCACCAGGATCACGCGGCGGTGGGCGATGTCAAAAGGCACGTTCGTCTCGCGGATGATGGGCTGGTGCGCGACCTCGCTGAGGTCGTCGCGGTACAGGGTGATGTCCAGCATGCCGCTGGGCACCTGCACGCCCTCGAGTTCGCTGAGTTTCTCGGCGAGGCGCCCGGCGAGCGGGATGCCGCGGGTGTGCACGCCGATCAGGGCGAGGTTCTCGGCGCCCTTGTTGCGTTCGATGATCTCGTGCGCGATGCGGGTCAGGCCGCGGCGGATCTCGTCGGCGGTCAGGATGGTGGCCTTGGGGGCGCGGTCGGTCATGCCCGGCCTCCGGGGGTCAGGCATGAAAAAAACGGGCCGTTCAGCGCAGGCTGACGGCGGGGGTGGGGTGTGTGCATGCGTACTCCTTCTCCTTGCCTCACGGGGCAGGCCGCCGGGGTGGCGGGCGCGACCTCACGGGATCGCTGGGAAAAAGGCGGGGCGGGGGCGCCCCTTGCCGCACAGGAGTGTAACAGGTCCGCTGCCGGAATCCCTTGCGGGTGTCTGGCCGGCCCGAGCGGCCGGGGCAGGGGCCGGTTCAGGCGGTGCAGGACCGGCGCCAGGTGCCCGGTGGGCCGTGTCCAGGCGCCGCAGCGCGAACTCGAAGCGCCCGATGTTGGCCTCCAGGAGGGAGGCCTCCAGCCGCACGGAGGCCGCGAACCGGCCGTGGGTCCAGCTGTGGTAGGGCGCGGCAGGGTTCAGGGTTTCGTACCGGGTCGCCAGGCGGTCCAGGGTCTTCTCGGTGAAGCCCAGGCACGCGCCGGCCGTGACGCCGAGCAGGCGGGCCGCGGTCTCGGCGGTCCGGTCGTCGCATATCAGGTCGGCGTGGGTGGTCAGGCCGGTGATCACGCGGGGAACGGGGTCGTGGTGGGCGTCGAAGGTGAATGTCACGGCGGGCTGGGCAGGGTCCCGGACCTCGGAGGTGGTGACGCTGTGGGTGTCGTCCAGCTGGACGGTGTCCTGGCGCCGCAGGGTGGAGGGCAGGGTGCCAGGGCGTCCGGCAGGGGGACCGGGGTGGCGGTCAGCAGCAGGGGGAGCAGGCAGCAGGCGGCGCTCACGCGGGGACGATCACACGGCCGCCGGGGCACCCAGTGACGGAATTCAGCTGCGCGCGATGGCGCGCCCGCCTACACTTAACGCGCACTAAACTTGACACACAAGCACTCAGGTTTTAGGATGCTTGCAGTTGAGCGCCGGTGTGCATGCCCGGACGCTTCCAATCCAAGGAGGTCACCCTGATGATGCGATTTGATCCCTTCCGCGAGATCGAGGAACTGTCCCAGCGCATGGACCGCGCCCTGGGCGGCACCCAGAGCGCCCGCCTGTCCCCGCCCGTGGACGTCCACGAGGACGAGACCGGTCTGGAACTCACCCTGGACCTGCCCGGCGTGCAACCGGACGCCATCCAGATCGAGGCCGAGAACAACACCCTGACCGTGCAGGCCGAACGCAAGTACGCCCGCACCGAGGGCCGCACCGCCCACCGCGTGGAACGCGCCTACGGCACCCTGGCCCGCACCTTCAGCGTGCCCGCCAAGTACGACCTCACGAAGGTCGAGGCGGACTTCGACCACGGCACCCTGACCATCCGCGTGCCCCGCAGCGAGGCCGCGCAGAAACGCGCCATCAGCGTCCGCACCGGCGGGCAGGCCACGCCGAACCGCACCGTGGATGCCGGTCAGAGCGACCAGAACAGCCAGTAACCCGCCTCTCCCCCGTCCGGCCGGATGGGGGGTGTTCGCCCGCCCGGGACCTCACCCGGGCGGGCTGCTCCATTCCGCGGGGTTGTCCGGGTCCAGCGGCAGCAGCGCCCCCTGCACCAGGTACGGCCGCGTGCCCGGCCCGCGCGACTCCTGCGCGCCCAGGCCCAGCAGCAGCTCGTCCAGCGCCGCCTGCAGCGCGCGCCCGGTCCGGCGGCAGCCACACCACGCCCACGAAATCCCCGCCGATCACCCGGGAGCGCAGGCCGGGGTCCGGCAGGAACGTCTCGGAGTGCACGTCGCCGCGCAGGTCGTCGCGGTAGATCAGCCGGGCGTGGTCCGGCAGGGTCAGCAGCGACCGGGCCGCCGCGCGGGCCCGCAGCCGGTCGAAGGCCCGGGCGTGCCGGGTGACCTGCGCTTCGAGGTCCTCGAAGGGCGTCAGGGCGAACGGGACGCGCAGCCCGGCGGGCGCGCGGTACAGGCGCATGGGCCGTCCGGCCCGCCGGACCTCGCCGGCCGGGTGCAGCAGCCCGGCCTGCAGGAACTGCCGCGCGCGGTACATCATCCGCTCGGTGCTCACGCCCAGTTCCCGGGCGGCCTGACTGACGCTGAGGGTCCGGCCGATGAAG